>JAISCI010000114.1 GCA_031265685.1 Clostridiales bacterium | reverse complement strand
CGATATAATTAAAATCACCCACCCCCAAAACGAAGACCGCTTAAATTCGCGCTTTGTTTTGGGGGTGGGTGATTTTTCAATTATATTGGGTGGGTGATTTTTCAGTTGACATTTACAGAGCCGTTCACGGAGGAAGAAATTTACACGCTGCGGTCTATTTCGCGTGTACCGGGTAGACAGCGTTTTAATTTTTCTGTACACAGGGTTTAGAATATCGGAACTACTTGACATCAAGACGTCCAATGTTGACCTGGGCGCGCGGACGATCAAGGACGGCACGAAAACCAAGGACGGAAAGTCGGCATACATCAATACTATGCGTTTTGGTCCGGCGTGATGGAACGGGTCGGCGTGAAACACACGGTACACAAAACGCGGCATACATTTCGTTTGCGTCTCGACAGCGCCGGGGCGGACAAACGCTGTATCGGCCTATCATGGGTCCAAGTCCAGGGACGTCGGGGAGCGGGTTTACACACATAAAACGATTGGGGAACTGCGCGACGCCATCGAGCTGATAACGCAGAGATCTATGTCATGCAACTTCTCATTGAAAATAGTGCGCATGTATTTCTGGACTTTTATTGATGCTACGGGACTATATTTTAATATTACCCACTGAGAGAATATAAGTGTAATTACTCTTACTGTCAGGCAAGCCAAAATAATCCCCCAAATATATCTTAAATATGGGCTAACTGATATAGTATGCTTCATTACAATTCAATAATAGATAATTGTCCGGTCTGCACAGCGGCAGTGAAAGCGCCTGCTAAACAAGTTACTGCAAGATATGCGGGAACAGCTTTCATCAACATCTTCAGAATATAGGTATTATTTTTAGGCGCTCTCTCGTCGCTCGGGAGCGTCAGGGATGTCCGAGAAGATGAATTTCGTTGTATAGCTGCACGCGTAACGCCATTTAACCTGGGATTAGACACTGGGACTCCGCCCCAACCCAGACCCCATCGGCCATCGCTCGGATCGCGGGGGAGCGGGGGCGGAATCTCTATGGTCTTAATCTAAACAGTTCAGCCTTTATTTCTCGGGCTGTCCGTAGTAGGCGTTCTTACCGTGCTTCCTCAGGAAATGCTTGTCAAGCAGCGCTTGCGGTATCGCGGCGTTCGGGTTAAGGCGGAGCGTGGCCCATGCCATGCGGCAGACTTCCTCCAAAATCAGCGCGTTCGTTACGGCGGCGTCCGCGTCCGCGCCCCAGGCGAACGGCCCGTGATACTGACACAACGCGGCGGGCACACGCTCGGGATCGACACCGCGGTCTAAGAGACATCGGATAATCTGGAAGCCCGTCGCGCGTTCGTAATCGCCCGCGATCTCGTCGTCCGAGAGCGCCGGGGCGCACGGCACCGCGCCGTAGAACGTATCGGCGTGGGTCGTGCCGAGCGCGGGCACGTCCAGCCCGGCCTGCGCGAAAACCGTCGCGAAGCGGCTGTGCGTGTGCGCGACGCCGCCTATCCCCGGAAAGGCCTTGTAAAGCTCGATATGCGTCGCGGTGTCGCTCGACGGGCGGAATGTCCCGTCCACCGCGTTCCCGTCCAGATCGACGACGGCCATATCCGACGGCTTCATCTCATTGTAGCTGACGCCGGACGGCTTGATCACGATCAGTCCGCTCGCGCGGTCTATCGCCGAGACGTTGCCCCACGTCAGCGTGACGAGGCGATATTCGGGCAGCAGCATATTCGCCCGGTAAACCGCTTCCTTCAAGGACTCGAGCACGTTAATCACCTCCCGGCGCTTTTCTTTATCTCTTTCAGGCGCTTCATCGCGCCGTTCGCGCCGCGCCCGAAGTAATCGTGCAGTAAGTCATACTCGGCGTACAATCTGTCATAGACGGCGGCGGCTTCGGGATTCGGCGCGTACACCGTGTCGCGCAAGCTGCCCATCGCCTTCGCGGCGGCGAACACGTCCGCGTATCCGCCCGCTTCCTCGCCGGCGGCGACGGCGGCAAAGATAGCGCTGCCGAGCGCCGGACCCTGCGCGCTGCCCGCTATGCGGATCGGGATCTGGAGCACGTCGGCGTATATTTGCATCATCATGGCGTTTTTCCAGGCGATTCCGCCGGACGCGTAGAACTCGTCCACGGCGACGCCGTTAGCGCGGAACGTCTCGATTATCTTGCGCGTGCCGTAGGCGGTCGCCTCAATCAGCGCGCGGTAGATCTCCTCCGGCTTTGTCGCGAGGGTCAGCCCGATGATACAGCCCGTCAGATCGACGTCCACGAGGACGGAGCGGTTGCCGTTCCACCAGTCCAGCGCGACAAGCCCGCTCTCGCCGGGCGCGAGCCGCTCGGCCAGCTCGGTCAGGTAGGCGTGGATGTCCTTGCCCACGTCGCAGGCAACCTGTTCGTAAGCGGCGGGCACACAGTTCCGGACGAACCACGCGAAATGGTCTCCGACGCAGCTCTGCCCGGCTTCGTACCCAAAGAATCCCGGATATACGCCGTCTTCGACGACACCGCACATGCCGGGCACGATGTGCTCGCTCTCTCCCAGCAGGATGTGGCACGTAGAGGTGCCCATGATCGCGAGCATCTTGCCGGGGCCGAGAATCCCCACGGCGGGCACGCAGACGTGCGCGTCCACGTTCGCTATGGCGACGGCGGTGCCGGCGATAAGGCCGGTCAGCGCGGCCATCTCGGGCGTTATTCCTCCCGCCCGCCGTCCAAGCGGCGTTACCGGCACGCCTAGCTTATTCAAGACGGCGTTTTCAAGACGCGGGTCGAGCTTAGCGAAAAACTCTTTGGGCGGATACCCGTCGCGTTTGTGCCAGATCGCCTTGTATCCCGCCGTGCAGGAATTGCGCGTGTGGACGCCCGTCAGTTGCCAGACCACCCAGTCGGCAGCTTCGATGAAATAGTCCATCGCCTCGTATATTTCGGGGGATTCGTCCAGCACTTGCCACAGCTTCGGGAAGAGCCACTCGCTGGATATCTTACCGCCGTAACGCCCGAGCCAAGGCTCGTCCGCCGCCGCCTCGTTCAGACGGTTCGCCTTGTCTTGCGCGGCGTGGTGTTTCCAGAGCTTTACATAGGCGTGCGGATTCGACGCGTACTCCGGCAGGAAGCACAGCGGTGTTCCGTCGGACTTGACGGGCAGGACGGTGCACGCCGTGAAGTCGATCCCGACGCCTATGACGTCGCTCGGGGAGACGCCGGATTCTTTCAGCGCGGCGGGTATCGCGTTCGCGAAAACGTCCAAGTAATCCCGCGGGTGCTGGAGCGCCCAGTCCACGCCTAACGGCGCGCCGTCCGGCAGCGTCTCGTCCATGACGGCGTGCGGGTACTCGAACACGGAGGAAGCCAGTTCCTCCCCGGTATCGACCGCGACGAGCACGGCTCGTCCGCTCATCGTCCCGAAATCGACGCCGACAGTATATTTTCCCATTCGTTTCACCCTTTCGGTTTGGTTCCGACAGTAACATTATAAAGGAAAGGCTGGGGTTGTAAAAGGGGTTTTTTATTTTTATTGGTTGATTATTTTATCGCGCGGCTCAAAGAAGCATATTGCGCAAATTATCGGGCGCCAAGCCGCGTTTTTTTGTTAATATCTCCATGTTGCGCCGCCGCGCCGCTTTTGTTAAAATATGTACCATTATATTATCGCAACGGAAAGGAGCGATTCGATTGGAACTTAAAGGCAGTAAGACCGAGGCTAATCTGCTTGCGGCGTTCGCCGGGGAAAGCCAGGCGCGTAACAAGTACACCTTTTACGCGAGCAAGGCCAAAAAAGAGGGATACGAACAGATCGCGGACATTTTCGAGGAGACCGCCCGGAATGAGACGGCTCACGCCAAGATCTGGTTCAAGATACTGCACGACGGCGACGTCCCCGGGACGGCGGACAATCTCAAGGACGGCGCGAACGGCGAGAATTACGAGTGGACGGAGATGTATAAGTCTTTCGCGGAGACCGCCCGTGAGGAAGGTTTCGCGAAGATCGCTTGGCTTTTCGACGCGGTCGGCGCCATCGAGAAGTCCCACGAGGAACGCTACAACGCCCTTCTTACGAACCTGACCGAGGGCAGAATATACGAGCGCGAAACAGAACGGATTTGGATCTGCAAGAACTGCGGCCATCTGCACATCGGACCCAAGGCTCCGGAGAAATGCCCGGTGTGCGATCACCCGAAGGCGTATTTTTCGATTAAGACGGATTTGGCTTAACGACTGACGAGAAGGCCGGCCCCGTTAGGGGGTCGGCTTTTTGCGCCGTCAAAAATTCACCCGATCACTCGTCCTGTTTCTTGGTGGGCGCGGATGCATATCTTCAGTGGAAATTATATTTTGTAGCATGCGCTGACTGCGAAAACATTGAAATCGGTCTCTTTCATTTTTATGTCCGCTTAAATTCGAGCTTTGTTATGCGGGCAGCTGATTTTTCATTTATATTTAACCCCAATCGTCCAAAGTTCAGGCAGATAGGCAGTCAGGCAACACGAGCGGGACGCCGAGAGCCGAGAAGACATCTCGGATCTTTTTTGTTGTCTCGTTAAGCACAAACTTGTTG
>JAISCI010000101.1 GCA_031265685.1 Clostridiales bacterium | reverse complement strand
GATGAACGGCTTGCGCACGACGTCGCGTATCTTGACGTAAAAAGCGACGAAGCCGGTAATTGCTCCGACTACGCCGCCCAACGTCAGAATTGCCTGAATAATGTCCATTGCGTCACTTCTCTCGGTTTAATGGCCCGACAATCTCTTCCAGCTTCCTCACATTCCCGGCGATTCTTGTATCATCGGGCGAGAACTCCAGCGCCTTACGCGCAAGCTCCAGCGCCTCGGCGAACAGCCCGATCCCCGCCGCTCCGGACGCGGCGATATCCCACGGCAAAGCGCCGAACGCCGTAGCGTCGGTTTCCGCTAGCGGCGACGCGGCCAGCCGAAGCGCCGTTGTGGCGTACATATACGCGCCCGCCCATTCTCCGCGCGACTGGGCTATCCTCGCGGCTGTCACGTAACCGTCGCGGCTGGCCGGGTTAGCGCGGATCATTTCGGAAGCGTAGTTTGCGGCAGATTCCAGATCGCCCAATCGCTGGTGGGCGCTCACAAGGCATTTAAGCGCGTCGGCTTTTGATTCTCCCGGAATATTATCCCAAGTACGATTGATCAACCTTTCAAGCTGTTCGGCTGCTTCGTGCGGATCTCCCAGCACCAGCAGGTCACGTCCCAGCATAAACTGCATACGCCAATCGCCCGGCGCCTCACGCGCGGCCAACCGGATTAATTCCAAGTAGTAGCCGCGCGGAGTGTCCCAGTTGCGTTTGTGGTCGAGTGTCAGGTCGGGCAGGTAGACGTGGACGGGTTCGATGAATTTTACTTGACCCACGCAAAATTCTGGATCGAACGTCACCGTTTCATGCGCCGCGTGAATCCACCTTGCTCCCCGCCGGGCATGGATCCGGTCGTAGAGCGAATATCGCAGCAGACTGCCGTCCGCGTCAAAGAGGTTATAGCGGTAGCGTCCGTGGGTGGCTTCCGCTGTCCAGCCTCGCTCAATAGCAGCCCTCCAGCCGGGCCGGAAACGCTCGTCGCAATCGATGGCGGCGCACACATCGAAGTCCTCGGGAATATATTTAAGAAGCCGGTTACGCGCCTCGTCGAAGCGGAAGGCGTTCGGTTTCGACAGATCCTGAACCGTCGTCCACTCGTACACCTGAACGCCTTCCTCGCGAAGAATCGCGGCGGTATTGTCAGAACTTCCCGTGTCTAGGGCGAAGATCGCGTCGGCCTCTTGCAGGCACCGCGCCAGCTCTCGGGCGTTGTCGCGCTCGTCGCGGAATATAAAGTAAGCGGCGATCTTCATGCGCTCACCGCCTGATGATCGAAAGATAGGAGTTCCCGCCGCCCGGGAAGTACAAACCCAGTGTCAGCGCCGTTTTCTTGCCTGTCTCGGCGTCTACCGAGATAAGCATGTCAATGTTGTTCGCGCCCGAGGTGGCGAAAATGTCAAATCCGCTGCCAGCGCCCGACGTCTGGTAGACATGCGTCGAATCATTGCCAATCGAGTAAACCCGCTGCTCGTTAGCCGCAACGCCGCGAGCATACCGCACGTTGCAGTTGGTGCTCTGGGTGTTGACAGTTATGGTAAAGTCTCCCGCGTCGTAGACGCCGCTGCCGGTTATGACGGCGATGCCGTCGTCGTCGGGCTTCTCGGCGTTCAGGTACCCGACCGTCTTCCACGAAGGCACGATGAAGCTGACGCCATTCGTCGTCGAATAGTCGCCCATAACCCACGAGTCGAGCGACGTCAGGCTCGGCGGCACGGAATAGTCGGAGGGCTGCGCCTCTTTCGAGCACATGTCGGTTGTGCCCCACGTCGGCGGCTCGAAATTCTGCCACAGCGCCCAGCCTACGCCCTCGTACCAGCACAGGCAGAACTGACCGTCGTCTTTGAGCCACCAATGTGAGCCGTTCGCGGGGCCGTCGGCGCAGTCCACCGTGTTGACGCCCTGATCGATGTACCGCCCAGCCCACGAGCTGACGTCCGTTATGGCCTCCAGGTCGGTAGTGGAAGTTTTATACATAACGCTTCTGTCGTTACCAGTAACGGCAAACTGCCCCACATCTCCGAAGAGATCGGTTACGGTATCCGAAACTCCGGTATACAGCACGGTCCCCGGCGCGGTCATGGCGTACTCCTTCGCCGCCGCCAGCGTCGCCGCGTCGCCCGCCTCCCGCGCGGATGCCTCGTTCGCCACGCTCGTTTTCAGCGCGTCGAAGCCCACGACCGAACCCGTGCCGTCGCTTTCGGCGAACACCTTGCCCTCGTCCGCCGCGCCGACGATCCGCCCCGCAAGGCCCTCCGCGAACAGCCCGCTTTCCAGCACGTACGCGAACGCGAACGCCAGCCCGTCCCCTTCGTCCACGATGATGTAGCGCGTCGTCGCGCCGTCGCGGGTCTCGTCGTTTTCAACGAACGTGAAATCGTTGACGTTGGCGGTCTCCGGTATGGAATATCCGTCCAAATCATCTTTTGTATGGAAACTGACGCCGATAAATTTGCCGCCCTCCGTTTTCAAAGCCCCGACGTCGCCGACGAGCTGACCGAGCGCGGAAAAACTTTCCTTCGGCATAAGCCCGGCGCTGTCCCCCGACGCCAGCGGCATGACCTGCGAGGCGTTCATCTCCGAGCCGTCCGCCGGATCGACGTAGTATTGCGTGGCAGTCACGGCGTCGCCGTCGATGGCAAAACTTACGTCCTTTACCAGACGGTGGCCGCCGCCCGTGCCCGTGATGAAGGCCTTGTCGAGCTTCTGCGCCTCGGCGGCTTTCGCGCGAGTTTCTTCATCTAATACGCTCTGGGCGTTGGCCGCGATATTTCCAGATAATCCCGATTCGGCGTTCGCCGCGCGGGTGGTTTCCGTGCCGATCGCGGCGGTGGCGGTGGCAATATTTCCCGCCAGAGCCAGTTCCGCGCCCGTCGCGCGGCTAGCTTCTGCGCTGATCGCGCCTTGCAATGTGGATTCCGCACCCGCCGCCCTCGCCGTCTCGTTCACAATCGCGCCGGTGTTGGCGGAATCGGCGGCCTGACGCGCGGCGGATTCGTCCGAAACGGCGGTTTGCAGGACGCCCTCGGCGGCCTTCGCGCGAGTTTCTTCATCTGATATGCTCTGCGCGCCTGCCGCGTCGCCGGACTGCCTGGCAGATATTTCCGTGTTCAGATTGCCGGTCAGCGTCGCCTCCGCGGTCGCCGCGCGGACCGTCTCGGCGTCGATCTCGCCTTGCAGGTTGGATTCAACGCCCGCCGCCCTCGTGGTCTCGGCGGATATGGACTGATTTGCCGTAGTTATCAGAATATTCAGACCACTTTCGGCGCTCTGCGCCCGGCTGGACTCGGCGCCCAGCGCCGTCATGATGCCGGTGTCGCCGTCGATCCGGGCCTGGGTTTCGGTTCCGATGGCGGTTTGCAGGACGCCCTCGGCGGCAGTCGCGCGTTCGGCCTCGTCGGTTATCGCGCTGGCGTTGGCGGATCCCGCGTCCCGTATGTCAGATATTTCCTCCGACAACCCCGCCTCGGCTTCCGCCGCCCGGGTAGCTTCGTCAGCTATGGACTGATTCGCCGTTGTTATCAGAGTATTCAGACTGCTTTCGGCTTCCGTCGCGCGCTCTATCTCGTCAAGAATGGCGTCAGTGTTGGCTTCCACTCCGTTCCACGCTTCGCGCTCGGCGGCGGTGATATGGCGCACCTCGTCCGAATCGTGTGAATTTTTCCAATCCGATAGTTCCGACGTAACCGTTTGAAGATTCGCGATATTGGATATATCCGCTAGAAGCTCGTCAGCGACGGCCAGCTCGCCGGAATCGTTCGTGACAATCGTCGTCTCGTCGGGCGCGGCGATCTCGTCAACCACTTTCTGCCAGTCGGTGTCGGATACCTCGGAATTCCACCAAGCGCGGCCTTGCTTGCCCGGCGACGTAATATCCATGTTACTAATTACATAATAGTCGCCCATTTCTTGGAAGTCGGTGGGCAGCTGGCTCTCCAGCTCCAGCGCGACGGGCGTTTTCAGGCCGCCGGAGAGCGCCGCCGTCACCGCGTCGGCGTAGCCCTTCGCGGACTGGAGCGCGGCGGCCTCGGCGGTCGTCGCGCGGGTGGCCTCGGCGGCCAAAGCGCCTGACAGCGCGTCGCGAACATCGGACAAGTCCGCGTCCGGCTCGGAAATCACCGACACGTCCGTGTCCATGTTAAATCCTGCCAGCGTATCGCCGACCACGCTCTGCATCGTCCCGGCGTTCAGTTCGCGCTGCAACTCGTAAACGCCGCCATTCCGCCATCCCCCGGCAGCGCTGTCGTATGCGGCGTCAACGTCAACGTAGTCGGATTCAATTCTGAATTGTCCGATAACTACGCGCCCGGAAATGTCTTCATACCAACCAAATAAAGCGTCGCTCGAGGCGTCCATTGCCACAAACTGGCTGAATTCGGTTCCTCCCGGAACGGGCGATTTGCTCGTGTCGAAGCGCAAACGCCGCCCCGCCGCGATTATCAGCCGATTGTCCGGCGCGATGTCCGACCAGCGCCATTCTATGGGCGGCTCGCCTTTGATAATGTTGGCTTTTGCCGCCTCGGCGGCCTCGGCGCGTTCGGTCTCGGCTTCGATGGCGGCGGCGGTTCCGGAAAGCGCGTCGAGCGCTTCCCGAAGTCCGGACTCGGCGTTCTGTGCGCGGGCCGACTCCTGGGAAATTTCGGTAGCGAGTTCGGCGACGTCGTTAATGTAATCCGTTACATTTCCAGATAATGCCGCTTCGGCGTGCTGGGCGCGCTCGTTTTCCTCATTTATCGCCGTTTGCAGGGCGTTTTCGGCGGTTTTCGCGCGAGTTTCTTCATTATATATGCTCTCGGTAGCGGCCGCGTCGCCCGCGATCCGCGCGGATGTCTCCTCCGACAAATCGACGGACGTACCCGCGCCGGATTCGGAAATTTCGTCAATACGATCCATTATCTGGCTGAACCATGGCCGCTCGGTCTCCGGCGGAACGCTCCCCGCGCTCGACGCCAGAACCGTGAACGTGAACCCCGCCCAGGTCAGCCGCGCGCCGTCCGCCAGCGCGGAAACCGTGGCCACGACGGGTCCAGCTGTCGGAATATCGCTCGCGCCGATCTGGCAGAGGGCAATGCCGTGGTCCGGATTAGTCACGTTCCCCAGAACCGTCAGAGTATTCGCCTTAGTTTGAAGATTCATCTCGATCACGGCGTCAGACGGCAGCGGGTACGCGCGTCCGCGCTCGGTCAGCCGAAGCTCCAGCGGATAGGCGTTCTGGTCGCCCGCCGTGTAAAATATTTCCGTCTGGACGGGCTTTGAGGCGTAGAGATCGAGGTTGACTATGTAGGATTTTACCATTAATACCACTCCTTAATAGAATTCGACGACTTGCCACTCGCACCACCCGTCACATGTGATGGTAGTCGCGCTGGTCAGCCGCGCGCTGTAAACTTTTACCGTCAGGTTTGACTGGTAGTTGCCGGGGGAGATCGTGCCGCCGATGCGGCTTCCATATCCTGGCTGCATACCGGACTGCGACCCCGTCGAAAAACCGTCGCTCGTTTGGAATTCGCCCCGCACGGCGGCGTAACCCGTGCTCCCCTTGGACGCCGACAGCACGATGGTCTTATCCGGGTTGACGGCGTTGATCGTCACGCTGGCCGCGCCGTCGCCGTAATATACGCCGCGCTGGACGCTTTTCAGGCCGACGCCGCCGGTTATCACGGCGCTGATCGCTCGGATTTGCTGATCAAGCGGCGTCATCTCCGCCGTGCCGATGGTGCTGTTGATAAATTGTTTCAGAAAAGCGATCATACAGTCGCCTCCACAATACTTCCGTCAGTGTTGAAATCCGCCGTCGTGGTAGTATCTCTGAGAATCGTTCCGGCGCGGTAAACGATTGTGCGGAGGGTTATTTTATCACCCGGAAACGCCGTCGTCCGCAGCGCGACGCTCGCGCCGCCGGTGATGGTCGTGATCATCTCCGAAACTGAACCGTCGGCATTAAATATAGTGATTCTCTTGGTTCCGGGAAGCGCCGCGATGTTGTCGAAATCGAAGTTGGCGTAGGTTGCAATGTCAACTTTGGCCGTCTCCCACCACGTGTTGAAAACGGCCTGCAGCAACGACAGCGCGGTATTGAACGTATTCTGCTGGCTCGTCATCTGCGTCGTCCAGATGGTCTGCTGGCTGGCTTTCTGCGCGGCCAGCTCGGCCATGAAGGCGTTAAACGCCGTCAGAAACGCGTTGAAATCCATCGGCTGGCGCATGTGCCACTGTCCGCACAGGCCGGGATCGAGACGGAGCGAATTGTCAATATTTGCCGCGCTGATCGACGTGGCTCTAGCGGGCACGGTAACGTCGGCAATCGCCAGCTGCCACATATTCTCATTTCTGGTAAGCATATCACCATTTTTTATGACGGCCACATCAACACGCCGGGCGTTGGAAAAATCCGCTTGGATCACAATCCGGTCAACGCGCGTGTTCGCGCCGCCGGGGTCGAGCGTGAGGGTCTTTAGCGATTCCTCATAGGGGAAGCAGGATAGCCCTTGAATGACACAAAATCCCAGCTTGATGTTGAGCGTCATTCCGTTCTTGACGGTTACGGCCCAGTCGTCAGGGTAGGCGGCGTTGGACACAAAAATACCGTCAGTCAAGAGTGAATTCCATAACTGGCGGTAGTGAACGCTATCGATAGCCCGGTCGTACATTGGGTTTCCGTCGTCGTCATACGTCGGGTTGGGACTGCTTTGGAACGGGAAAGCGATCAAATCTCCTACGGCGTAGGTCATGTGCCGAAACTCCTTTTCAGCGCCTGTTTTACTTGCAGCTGCTCCTTGCCCAGCGTAACCGTTTTGCTGATTTCGCTAGGCTCCAGCACTTCATAAATCTTGGTAACGCGCCCTTCGGCTTCCACGCCTAAAACCGGGTCGAAGTTTCCTTGGATCCGGAAACTTCCGCGATACGAGCATTTGTCTCCCAGCGCGAATTTCGGCGCGTTATACATGTCTATTTCAACGCCGACAGTATCGGCGATATTCCACTCTGACAGTTTTTCTTGGCCGCGATTAATCAATAACTGATTGTACGCGACACTCCCGGCGGGGGCCGCCTCCGTCGGCTGAATATCCCTCGCGTCCACGTAGAGTTCCCTGCGCGGACCTCCGTCCGTCTGGTCGATCGTGACGACCGCCCGCGCGTCGCCTTCTCCGGCACCGGCTACGTAGGCGAAATTGCGCGTGTCGCGGGAAGTCTCGTAGGTCTCGCTCAACACGTTGTTGCGCTCGGTCGAAAACAGACAGCGTGTGTTTGCGCTTTGACTGACAGTGCGGTCGATCCCCTGAAAAAGCTCGAAATACAGCATTCGTTCCCCGAAATCGAACCGAAGCCGGAATGAAGCCTCCCGTGAATACAGCAGCTCCGCCAGAACATCGAAAACGGTCTTGCCCGTGCGCTGCGCCTCGATGACCTCAGTCAGGCCGAACGGTTCCCCCAGCGCCAGACGCGGAATCGCCCTGCCGCCAGTCATGCAATATTTCTCCACCAGTAGCCGGCAGACGTCCTCAACCGTGCCGCTAAGCTTCGCGGCCTGGTCAAGAACGCGCGTCTTCAGCTCGTTTTCGATCAGGCCGCCCTTGATGATTACGCTGCCGGTCTGCTCGTCAGGCTTGATATAATTAATGACAGCCAGTCTGTTTGTATCGTGCCGGTAGACGTGTGTTGCTTCCAAGAAGTATCTTAAATATCTGAACCCACAGTACAGCTCGAACGTCCCGGCGTCGTAGTAGTTTTCCGTCCAGAGCAGCGAATCAAACGCCTCGATTGTCTTAATCCGCTCGAAATTCGCGCCCAAAAGTATCAGCTCGACGCGCGGCGGGCTTATAATCTTCATCGTTACACCCCCACATATTGCGGCGTGAAATACAGCGTCACGTTCATGTTGTCCCTACCGGCCTCGGCGTCGAACGAAATCACGCTGTCGCCGCGCGGCACCTGAAAAAACGTCATGCCCGGTTCCGTCTGGTTTTCGACGTTTTCTCCGTTCAGCGTCACCAGCGTGTTGTCGATGTCGCTGTCAAATATTAACTCGTCGCCCCGGATCATGATCAGCTCAATCGCGAAGTATTCATTGTGATTGAGCGTTATCCTCGGATTAACCACTTTACCCAGTGCTTGGAATACGACCCTAGCGCCGACAGGTATATCCCCGCCGTTCTGGATCGGAACCTCGACCCCGTACAGCCTGTAATCGGCGATCACGCCCCGGTCAGCCAAACAGACGAACGGAAACGCCAGCAGCGGCACGCGCAGCGCTATGTTTTTGCCATAATCGTCCACGTCTCGCCAGTAAGGATTCGGACAATTCAGCCTTACGCGAACTTTCAGCATTTGATGGATAGTAGGCTGCTCAATCTTTACAGGATATGGCAGATATTCGATCCACCGCCGCGTACCGCCCCAATCGACACGGAGCTTTCCGCCCATCGTCGGGTTGAAAAAGCCGTTTATCCGCTGGCGGAAAGGCAGACTGGAAAGGAAATCCAGCGTTATCTCGCGCGTCAGCGGACGGCTGCTGTGAACGGTATAATTCGGCGACTGGTACGACGGGCGCGTGTTGAATTCGTAGTCAAGCCCCGTCAAGCCCTCGACGGCGTACACGCGGCAGTTTCCCGCGTTAGTTGTACTGGTCGCAAGCGTTTCGCCGTCTTCGCGGACGAACTCGAAAGAGACAATTTTATCCAAGGGCATAGGCGAACTCCCTCTCCGTGTTCGCCAACGCTCTGGCGTTCTGCGCCGGGGTGCGCTCGGGGCTGACGATGGTGACGTGGGAATCGAAGTTGACAATTCTCGCGCCGCCCGCCGACAGAAGCGCCGACTGCGGCAGCGACGACGCGCCCGTTACGAGTGAGCTGATCTGGTTGAGAGGTATGATCGCCTCCGGCACGTCTCCAACAATTGCCAAGTGAGGCGACGTTACCACGCCGCCAGTGCCATAAGCTGGAATTTCAGTATCAATATTGAAGCTCATTGCGCTCCAAACGTCCGCCGCCGCCGATTCCAGCTCGCCCAGGCGCCCGCGTATTCCAGCAATTAACATACCCATGAACGTATCCCCGGCGCTGAACCACTGCGACGCGAACCCGGTCATAAGCTCGATCAGCCGCCTGTTGTGCGCCCTGACGTCGGAATATTCCGTATCTTGCGCCTTTTTGCGCTGGGCGGCGAGCGTCTTGTTCAGATCGGCCGTCGATTGGACGATGTTCTTGTTATAAGTTTCTAATTGTTCCAGCGACTCCGCCTGACTTTCCGCCTCGGCTGATACGTCAACCAGCGCGGGGCGTTCCTGAACCTGTTCTTTGGCGGCGTCAAGCACGTCGGCAGCCTCGCTCACGGCGGCCTCGTTCGCGGTTTTCGTGGCCGCGATTTCGGCTCTTATCTTGTCGTCCAGGTCTTTCGCGTCCTGCTGGCGCTCTTTCTCGCGCGACTTGTAGTCCAGCTCGTCGAGATACGCCGCCAGCGCCGTTTCCTTGTCTTTCACGCCGTCCAGCGCCTTAAGCCGGGCCTCGTCCGATTCGGCCTCGTCAACCTTTCGCTTCGCGTCGTCGATGGCGCGCTCTTTCGTGGCGATGTTCTCCGCGATCTGCGCCGCTTCCCGCGCGGACTTCTCCTCGTCCGAGGCGTCTAGTATTGCCTGTTTCTGGTCACGCAAGTCCTGTAAGCGCTTCGCGGACTGCGAATCCGTCATGGCAATTCGGTCGATGATCGCCTGAATCTCGGCGTTGTTTGCCTCCAGAAACGCCGCCTTTTCCTCGTCGATGGCGCGGACGCGGGCAATGTATTCCTCGTCGAACAGCTTGATTTTGACCGACGAACCCTCGTAGGCAAGCTCGCGCTCGTCGTAGGCGAAGTCCTTTATGACAGACAGGTTTTCCTTCCATTGGTCGTCGTAAAGCTTCTTTATATCGTCGGAATACCCGTACCACGCCTTTTCCAGCGCCATGATCTCGTCGGATTCCGCCGACAGACCCATGTCCAGATAGCGCTGTTTCGTGTCGAGCGCTTCGTCCATCATGCGCCCGTACAGGGCGATTTGCCCGGCGAAGTCGCCCTCGCGCCCAAGCAGAAATACTTGGTGTTCCTGTTTCTTTGCATACTGATTGTACGCGTCGGAGACGGCTTTCAGCGCGTCTTTGGCGGCCTCTTCGTCCCGCTTGACCAAATCTTCGCGCAATTTAGCGATTGACTTCTCAATCTCAACTTTTTCATTTGATACCTCTTTGTGGGATTTCCCCAGTTTCTCCCACATGGCGATCTCGCCCTCGATGGAATAGTCCGCGCTGTTGCGGTAGTCCTCGATTAGTAGTTTTTCGGCGTCGTAGGCGGCTTTGGCGGCCTTTTCGGCAGCTTTAGCGGCTTTTTCGCGGTCCTTGGCGGTTGACGCCGTAAGCGACTTGAGCAGATCCGACGTTTCCGTCGCTATCTTTTTCTCGTCGGAATAGTATTTGGCGTTGGCGGCGTCGCGCTCGGCGTCGGCTTGCTCCTGATTTCTCTGTGTTTCCTTAATTCGGGAATAGTGCCGGGAATTGGCGGCGTCCCGAAGTGCGTCTTCTTCATCCTGATGGCGCTTGCTTTCCGCGATCATGGCGGCGTTCCGTTCTTTCACCGCCGCGACGGCGCCCGGCGTACTATCCTTGACGGATTTCGCCAGTCCAAATCCCGCCGCCCCGCCGCTCAGGATATTGCCGATATCACTGACAATTCCTTGAAAAAAGCCTGCAATCCGCTCCTGAAGCCAGCTTTGGTAGGCGACTATGCCGTTCCAGATATTGGCGAGTAAATCCTTGCCAATATTCATCACGTTGTTTACCATCAAGCCGAAGCTGTCATTGATTCCCTTTATGATCTGCGGAACAGCCTTGACAATTTCGACAATTATTTCCGGCAGGCTCTCCACCAGCGCCACGAAGAGCTTGAACCCGGCGTCGATTATCGCGGACGTCGACGCAACAACCGCCGTGATGATCCCATTGATTATCTGCGGAATGGCCGGCACAATCAGTTCGATTATTTCCGGCAGCGCCCCTATAAGCGCCGTAAACAGCCGAACTCCTGCGTCCACGATCATCGGCAGAGATTCGAGGGTGAATTTAATGATTCCGTCAATCAACTTTGGCAGAGCGTCTATGAGTACGGGCAGGGAATTAATCAGCCCGGTCGCAAGCCCCTCGATCAGAGCGAGTGCCGCTTCTAAAAGCAGCGGAGCGTTGTCAACGAGCGTCTGCACCATGTCCGCTATCATTTTTACAATTGTTGGGATAAGCGTAGGCATAGCTTCGGCCAAGCCCCTTGCCAGCTCCGCGACAATTTGTATCGCCGCTTTCAGCAGCAGGGGCAAATTGTCAATGATTGCCTGACCCAGCGCCCCGATGAGCATGATCGCGCCGTTTACAATCGTCGGCAGCGCCTTGATAAGACCCTCGACGAGCTTGCCGAGCAGCGCGGCGGCTATCGGCAATAATACATCCAGTACGGACGTAATCCCTTCAATCAGTCCGTCAATCAGCGTCATGGCCGTCTGAATCAGCGCGTCCTGGTTGTCGCTGATCGACTTCGCCAGAGTGTTAATCAATTCCAGCCCAATTTCGCCGAACGTGCCAAGCATTTCCATTACGACCGGAATCATATTGCCAACCGCGTCGGAAATGGCTTGCGACGCCGATTCCAGCATTTCCTCCGCGTTTTCGTTCCCGGCGACCATGGCGTCTATCGCGGCGATCAGCTGATTTACAGCGGGCAGAGCCTCGTTTGTAACCGCCGCGGTCAGGCCGCTTGTGATCGACCCGGCCAGCGCGTTGAAATTGTCGTTCAGCGTGGCCAGCTGGCCTTCCAGCGTCGCGGATTGGGCGGACATGGCGTCATAGAACAGCCCGCCCTCGCTCGTGGCTATCTTCATGGCCTCGGAAACCATCTCGAACGAGATCGCGCCGTCTTTCATCTTGTCGCGAAGATCCGCCATGGACAGGCCCGTCTGCTCGGCGATAATGTTCAGCGGGTTGAAACCGTTGTTGATCATCTGGTTCAAGTCTTGCCCGTTCAGCTTTCCGGCGGACGCGACCTGCCCGAAAACGACGGCCAGTCCGTTAAGCTTTTCCTGACTACCCATGGAAATATCGCCCAGCATTTTCAGGTCGTCCATGACTGTCTCGGACGAAACGCCGAACGCGAGAAGCGTTTGGGCGCTTTGAGCCAGGCCGGGCAGTTCAAAAGGGGTATCGGCGGCGAATTGGGCGATTTCGGCGAGCAGCGCCTCGCCCGCACGAGCGTCGCCGAGCAGTGTGGAGAATCCAGCCCGGTATGTTTCCATCGCCTTGTTGTACGCCACGCCGCTCTCGAC
>JAISCI010000060.1 GCA_031265685.1 Clostridiales bacterium | reverse complement strand
ATTGAAAAATCACCCACCCCCAAAACAAAGCGCGAATTTAAGCGGTCTTCGTTTTGGGGGTGGGTGATTTTAATTATATCGCTATGGTGATTTTGGGAGTAATAAATACAGCAGCGCGGCGGGTTTAATATTGAGCCTGTCTCGCGGCAAAATAATCTGGCAAGCCGGTATGACGGCACGGAAAATTATAGGGAGTTGATCATTCGGAATTACTGATGATCAATTATTTATAGTGACTATTGGTGTTATTTTGATTCTGTATATAGTGTAAAATTATATGCATGTTGTATGTGAAAGCGTTCTATATGTATGTCAATTTATCATACATGTGGAACGTTTTTTCGTTTGTCGGAAAAAGGGAATTAGTTTTTATTTTTGAATACGGATTTTCTTAATCTAGGAGACGCTTTACATCGGTTGGGATGATCTTACCGCCGTCGAGGGCGGGGCGGCCATTGACGTTTCGATGGGTGGCGCTGATACGGTCGAATTTTTTAAAGCCGTCTACGGCGTAAAATAAAGGCTCATCACAATACTGTATTTGTTTCTCAAAATTCCGCCATCCATTATAATTGAAAAATCCTCCAGCCAAACAAAAAAACGCCGTGATCAGGCGAACTGTGAGCATCGGGTGGAGGATTTTTCAATTAGCAAATATATCCCGCGGATAGCTTTTGTCGCGGCATTATAACGCTCCCCTTTCCGTAACAGTGGTTTTTCGTCTCCACTGCCCGCGCTAAGGGGAGCGTATCAGTTCGGTCGGAAAAATTTCACAACCTCACGCTGTTATCAAAAAAGCGTCTAGAATTTGCAGGGCAGGATCAGCGCCAGGAATTTCGCATCGCATTTTCGCGTGATGGAATTTTGCGTGACAGAAGTTTGCATCGCATTATCGTTTGAACCACGCGATAATGCTTCGATTCACGCAAACTTCGGCCAAGCAAAATTCGTCCAAGCGATGATGCTTCGATTCAAGCGAAATTCTGTCACGCGAAAATGCTTCGAACCACGCAAAATTCCCAGGCGCGAATCGAGGTTCATTCAAACACCGATCATCTCGGGAAAACGTACTTTTTCCGCAGCGGCGCGTATGTGTCCGCGTCCCAGACATACACCGCCGCGTAGTACCCGTCGCCCGCGAACACCTTATCGATCACGGCGTCGTCAAGCGGCGTCTCGACGCTGAAACCGGCCGATCCGCCCGCGTTGACAGTTTCTGTCTGTGTCTTGAGACTGATCAGGCGATCCGCCCCATACACCGCCACAAACACCTTGATATCCGCGTTCGTCCCGGTCTTATTCGTGACGGTCAGTTCCGTAAGCATGCGTCCCGCGGACGGATGCGTTAATACAGGCTTTTCCGAGTATTCGCCGAATACCGCCGCGCCGCCGTCCGACACCGCCGGTACCGTCACCGTGATATTGCCGCCGGCGGACACGGTGGCCGTAACGTCGGAACCGTCGCGGAGCTTCGCGTAGAAATCGGTGAGTTCTGTACCCGGGTTCCATACGGCGCCGACCGGGACGCTGACGCTCTGCGCCTGATCGCCGCGGTTGACAAGCGTCAGCGCTTTCTGGCCGCTCGGCGCGTCAACCGCCGAGAACACGAGGACATTCGCGTTCAAGCCGTCATGATACGTCCGCTCGCCCTTTGAGAACGCCCGGGAGAATTCCGCGCGGGAGTTAAGCAGCGCGCGGTAGTGCGCGAGCAGAGCCGGCTCGGAGAGCGCTTCGGCCTTCGTCCAGTCGAAATCATAGCGGTTCGGGTTGTACCACGTTATTTTCGAGCTGCCGTAGGCGGCTTCCTTCGCGCCGTACTGGCCCAACTCCTCGCCGTAATATACCACGGGCTGACCCTTGGCGGTGATCTGGAACGCCGCCGCCGCGGTCAGTTTCTTCTCCTTCTCGGCATCCGTCCCGGTCAGGCGGGTGCCGAAGCCGCGTTCGTCGTGGCTGGAGAGGAACTGCCCGAGCGTAAGCCCGGGATTGGCGTCAAGGAACGCCTCGCGGGCCTGAATCTGCGCGGACAGCCAGCTTATGTCGGAATTATCCTGCGCGAAGTGCAGCGCCAGGTATTTGAAATCGAAGTCGAGCAGCGAGTCGAGCGCCCCTATGTTCCAGTATTCGGGCGGCGTGCCCTGCGACCATGTCTCGTGCCCGTCGCTTGAGTCGCCCGGCGCTATATATCCCGCTCCGTAATACTCGCCGATCATCTTGAAATCCGGGTTTTCCGCGACCAGCGCCGACTTGAGCGCTTCCCACGTATCCGGCTCGACGTGCTTCACCGTGTCCACTCGGAAGTAGTCGATACCGTACTTCTCGGCCCAGTAAGACTGCCACGCGACCAGCTTCGCGCGGACGTCGATGTCCTCGGTCTTGAAGTCGGGCAGGCCCTCGGACTCGCTCCGGACGTCCCCGCTCTCGCTCTGCGCGCGGAACATCGAGCGCCCGTCGTCCAGGCGGAAATTCTCGTTCAGCTTTGTCTCGTAGCCCGCGTGGTTAAGCACGATATCCACCATCAGCTTCATGCCGCGCGCGTGCGCGCCCTCGGCAAGCGCGGTCAGATCCTCCTCCGTGCCCAGACGCGGATCCAGTTTCGTGAAGTCCTCCGCCCAGTACCCGTGATACGACTGGTTAAAGTCGGTCACGCCGTCCGCCGGGGGAACGTCGATGTCGATATTATCGACTACCGGCGTGATCCAGATCGTATTGATCCCCAAGTTTTTCAGGTAATCCAGCTTCGCCGTCACGCCGGCCAGGTCGCCGCCATGGTATTTGGCCAGCGCCCGCCCGTCGGCGTCCGATACCGCGCCCGTGGTATGCGTGTCCGTCGCGGTTCCGGTCAGCCCGCCGTCTTTCGAGAAGCGGTCGGTCAGCAGGAAGTAAATCCGCGCCTCGTCCCAATCGAAACCGGGTGCGGAACCTTCCGCGAAGTTCGTACTAGCGGCGCGGGTAATCGGATCCGCGAGGCCGGGAACGGTTATCTTGACGATCACGGATTTATCGCCCGCGGCTGAACCCGCGACTACTTTCGCGAAGCGCCCGCGCGTAAGCTCGGGGACAGGCTCCGCAGCCGACAGACCGAACGCGGACAGATCGGCGGTGACGCCCGCCGCTCCGAAGGCTCCCTTGACGATCAGCGCGTTGAGCTGCTCCGAGTTGAACGCCTCGTGCGCGAAGTAAGCCGAAAGCGCCGCCAGCACGGATTTCCCGTCGGCGGTCAGGTTGAGCGTGTCGCTGGCCCATGCCGCGCCGCCGCCCGGCGAAAACTCGTACTCAATATCGCCGTCCTTCGCCGCGTCCGGCGCGATCGCCTTGTACACCTGATCGGCGGCGTCATACTCAAGGACGGCGGGTTCGTTCCAGGCGTCTCCGGATCCCGCCGGGCGGTAACGGACGCTCGGCACCGCGGCAAGCTCGGGGTCGCCCGCGCGGAACGCGTCCTGATCGCGGTAGAGGAAAACCGCGTCGTCCGCGTCCGGCGAAGTCAGGTCGATATACGACAGCGCCTCGGGGTATATCTTCTCCGGCGGCAGCTCGCGGATCTTTATAACTACCTTCGTCGTCGGCTCGTATACCGACGTGGCTACGAACCGGTCCAGATCCTGTGGGGATACCGTGTCCGCAAAGCCGTTTATCCAGTTGTTTACGTTTGTGTTATCGAAATAACCGCCCTGGCGGACGATGTAACCGTACGCCGCCCCGGACTCCGCTTCGATAACGGCGGCGCGGTGACCGTCAATCGTCTGACTGAAAGCGTATGCCTGGCCGATCCCGCCGTCTTTCCAAACCCATACGTCCGCCCCGGAGAGATCCCTTGGGCCGGCGTAGCCGTCGTCGTCAAGCTCGATTATCAGCTTGCTCGTCGCGCGCGGCATTTCGGAGTCATACAGCACGACCATACTGTGCGCCGCCAGGCCGTATGAGGCCGTACCAGTAGGGACGCCTATCACGCCGGTTCCCGCCCAATACTGGTTTGCGACGACGCGAAGCCCCGATACGCCGAAATTAACGGTTTTCGCGGATGCGCCGCCGTTATACGCCACGTAGATGTTCTTCCACGTGTCGCCGTTGGCGTATTCCCCGATCCTGAACGCTACGACGCCGTCCGACTCCTGTAATATAGCTACCTTCGAGTTAACGGTGTCCGCGTCGTCCATGCGGAAGGCGGGATGCTCCTTGCGCAGTTTGATAAGGCCCTTATAGTACTCGGTTACGTCCGCGTACCGAACCTTATCCTCCCAGTCGATCGCGTTTACCGTGTCATTCAGGTTATAGCTGTTATGCTCGCCGTTCTTGGTGCGCAGAAACTCGTCGCCGGCCTGGAAGAACGGTATGCCCTGACTGGTGAGTATCATGCCGCTGGTAAGAACGCTGACTGCCGTAACGGCCTTTATGTCGTTGGTATCGTCGCTGAAGGCGGCTCCCGCCGCCGGGCGCGTATCGCCTTTGCCGAAAGTGAGCGCGATCTTATCCCACAAATTCAGGTTATCGTGCGCGGTGACGTAGTTTACGGTCTCGGTGGGATTGAGCGTCCAGATATACGATCCGTCCTCTTTGTACCCGATACCCTTGACGCCGTTGACTACGCCGACTTCCCGTCCGCCGGACTCGGTGGCGAAGCCGCGCGAGCCGTCGTCGCTGCCGCCCTTTACCGCGGCGCGGTAGTCGTCGTTAAAGGCCGCGAAACCCTTCCCTTTCTGCGAACCTTTCCACGTGTCCAGGCCGCTGTCAGACCGATTATCCACGTACTGCCCCAGCGCCCACGGTTCGCCGTACACTATCACGCTCGGGTCGTTCGCGCGCAGGGCTTTGGTCGCCTCGGTCATCGTCTCGTTGTCGATGATCTGCATCAGGTCGAACCGGAAGCCGTCGATCTTGTATTCGCTCTGCCAGTACAGCAGCGAGTCTATTATGTACTTGCGGACCATCGCGCGCTCGGTGGCCGCTTCGTTGCCGCAGCCGGAGCCGTCCGCGTACGTTCCGGCGTAGGTCTCGCGGTAGTAATACCATGGGACAGCTCTGTCGAAAGGCCCGGTCGCCACGTCGTAGGTATGGTTATACACCACGTCCATGACGACTTTTATACCCGCCGCGTGCAGAGCGCTGACCATAGACTTAAAGTCGTTGATACGGGCGTACGGATCCGTCGGGTCGGAAGAGTACGAGCCTTCCGGCGTCATGTAGTTCTGCGGGTCGTACCCCCAGTTGAACGCGCCGTCCGCGCCGTAGGACAGGTCGCCCAGCTCATCCACGGAGCCGAAGTCGAACGCGGGCAGCAGGTGGATATGCGTAACGCCCAGTTCCTTCAGGTGGTCTATGCCGGTGGATACGGTATCTCCGCCCAGCGTGACGGTCGTGCCCTGCTCGGTGAAGGCGCGGAATTTGCCCTGGTTTTCCACGCTTATTCCGCTGGATGGGTTTATCGAGAAGTCGCGGATGTGCAGCTCGTAAAGTATATCGTCGGTCAGGTTGTTGTAGGCGTAGTCCGTCGGCGCGGCGTCCAAAACGGCGTCCGTCGCGGACAGATCCACCACGGCTGACAGCTGGCCGTTCGCGCTGGCCGATACCGCGTACGGGTCCGGCGCGTAAGCGATTCCGCCGCTCGGCCGCTCAACGCGGTATACGTAATACTTGTACCCCGCTTCGCCAAGGAAGTCGCCTTCATACTCGTATTCCCAGACGTTATCTTCCTCGTCGTACTCCATTTCAAAGCGGTCGTCCGGATTCTCCATGAACGACTGGAGGACGGTATGCTTCTCGCCGTTATATTCCGCGCCGTCATAGACGTATACCCAGACCGACGCGGCCTCCGGCGCCCAGAGCTTCCACGCGGTAGAATCGGCCGCGTACTCGGCGCCCAAGTCGTCCCCGTCATAGGCGAAGCTGTCCAGAATGCCGCGCATGGCCACGGACGATGAGATAAGGTAGTCCTCGTCCGCGGAATCCCATGCGTCGTTGCCGTTCGCGTCGCAGAACAGCCGGTACGCGCGGTTGGGGATCAGATCCTCATCCGCCGTCAGCGTGTAGCGCGTGCCCGCCGGGTACCAAGCCTGATCGTCCGGCTTGGCCGTAACCGTAAGCCCGATATAATTATCCTCATTGTCGAGCAGCGTCAGCGCCGCCGAACCGACCGGGACGCTGACGCGCGTATCGGTGAATACGGCCTCGATCCTCCGCGGATCCTCCGCGAAAGCCATTTTGACGCGCGTCACGGTGGAAGGCTTCGCGCCGTCCGCGTGGTCGTAGCCTTCCCACAGATAGAAGTCGCCGTAATTCCCCGACGGGACAGATAGCGTGAGCTTGCCCTCGCGGTCCTGCCAGTCGCCCTTCTTCAGCTGAAGCCCGATCCGGGGCGAATCGGACCGGATCGTAACCTTGCCCCAGCCGTCGTCCAGAACCGAGCCGGCGAAATACGCGGAATCCGCGCCGTCCGCCGATCCGACCCACCACCACGCGTTCCAGCCGTCATAATCGCCGGCGTAGCGGTAGTAATAGACGTTGTAGGCATACGCGCCGGCGGGCGTCTCCGGCGCGGAGGGTATCACGAACGAAGCGTTGTGCTGCGATCCGCTGCCGTACACCCAGCCCCAGCCATTGGCGGCCGCCTTTACCCTGAACCAATACGGGGAACCCTCCGACGTGAAGCCGCCTGTTACGCCGCCTCCGCTGACGGTAAGCCCGACGGGTGAAGCGCCTGTCGGCGTAAGCGCCGACAGCACGGCGCCGGCGTTCGCGATTTCGGCTAAATACGGGCCGTCGCCGTCATAACTCTCGTATTTGAAGTTTATCCCGGCGGTTGAACTGATGTCCGCAACCGCCACGCCGCCGTCCGCTCGCGGCGTGACGTACAGCGTGTGCGCCGTGTTGTTCTCCAAGTAGACGTTGGGGTAGTCCGGCGTGAGCGCGAACGACCGGTCCGCGAACGCCGAGAAAGAGCCGTGTTCGGACGCGGTTTGGCCCCAATCCAGCCTGAGCGACAGCTTATCGGATTCGCTGGCGATCGTCGCCACGTTCTGATAGCCGGCGACCTCCCACCGGACCCCGAGAACATCCGCGCCCGTATCCAGGTTGACCAGAGTCGGGCTGCGCGTGTCGTAATTATAATTGCCGAGCACCGATACCTTGTAGGTATAGGTTTCGACGGCGGCAAAGAGACGCGAGTAATCGCCCGCCGGAAACGCGGCCGCGAGCAGCGCGAGCGTCGCCGAGAACGCGATGAGACGTTTGAAACGTTTCATTTCCTGAACTCCTTTCTGATTTGAGTAAATTGATATAAGAACCTGTATTCATAGATGGAATCGATGTATTTTCAGCTGATTTCCCATCGTTTTTCGTCAGACAAAAACTTGCGTACTCTCTGAGTACGCGGCGTTTTCCGCTTCCTCGCCCGGCGGAAAATCATCGCGAAAATCCGCCGATTCCACTAGGGCGTGTTTGAAAACTAGCCGCGACATTTTTGCGGCTGATTTTCCGCTACTCTGTGTCACTAAAAGTCTAGCGTAGCGTTGCTACGCGTCTACTTTTAGTTCCTTGATTATCGAAAAATCATCTCGCGAATCTGCCGGGGCTAGTTTTCAAACACGCCCTAATGAATACAGATTCCAACTTTAACATGTAACCATTATTTTTTTATTATATCACGCAAATTCTTAGAATACAACGCGCAATGCCACGTTTTGGAAAGTACATTTTTTCGCAAAATGTTCATTAAAGCGCGCGATTAGTTTGAGGGATTTGACGACCGGCAGTATGGCGCGGCACCATATCCACTCTTATCCATATAATGCCATAGAGCGGGCCGACGGGGATGGATACGATGGGAGAAATCAGGGAAAGAAAAAAACGCGCTATAGCTGTAGCCGTGTTTGATACGGGGGTAGCGCCGGTGGACGATCTGACGATGCCGAGGAACCGGCTGGCCGCGTTTCGGGATGAGATAAACGGCATGTCCGAGCCATACGACGACAACGGCCATGGCACGCACGTCGCGGGGCTTATCGGCGGCAACGGCTATCGTTCGGGCGGAACGCGCGTCGGGGCCGCACCCAGATGCCTTATCATAGGCGTCAAGATTCTGGACGCGCGAGGCCGGGGCGGCGTTTCCGAGGCTCTGGCCGGCATCCGCTGGATGATGAGTGTGAGAGAGAAATACAATATACGCGTAGCGAACCTTTCAATCGGGGCGCGGCATTCCGGCGCCGGCGACGTTATTGTCCGCGCGGCCGAGTCGATGTGGGACGCGGGCGTGGTCGTCGTGACGGCGGCGGGCAACCTCGGCCCCGAGCCTGGCTCGGTCACATCGCCGGGTACGAGCCGCAAAGTGATCACAGTCGGCTGTCTGGAGGACGGCTTGCGTTCGGGACGCGGCCCCACGCCCGATTGCGTGGTTAAACCGGATCTGCTCGCTCCGGGTCTCAACCGTGTGTCATGCCTGACCAATACGCCCCTGTCGCCCGACCGCCGCCGCGAGATCGCGCGGGAATCGGGATACTACGCGCGCATGAGCGGCACGTCGATGGCCGCGCCCGCAATATCGGGGCGGGCGGCGGTTATGCTGGAGCTTGACCCCGGCCTGACGCCCGACCAGGTAAAAGCCGCGCTGATGCGCGAGGCGGGCGGCGCGGATTATACCCCGACCGTTCATTCCGACGGCGTGTATGAGTACGATACGGCGTGTCTCGCCGAACGTCATATCGCGCGGACCAATGCCGCCGCGCTGATCGGGGTTCTGGCGCTGGCGTCCCGCCGGTGATTCAGCCCGTATCATCAGCATACGTTTACCAGAATACGCCGCCGGGATCCTTCGGTTCGGCGTTGGCGGTTATTTTCTCTATCTTGCCGTCGCGGATGTGAAAAACGCGGTCGGCGATATCGGCTATCGCTATGTTATGGGTGATTATGGCGACGGTCTTGCCGTATGTCTTGTTGAAATCCTTCAGCAGACGCAGGATCTCTATACCCGTTTTGAAGTCCAGTGCCCCGGTCGGCTCGTCGCAGAGCAGGATGTGCGGATTTTTCGCGACGGCGCGGGCTATCGCGACGCGTTGCTGCTGCCCGCCGGACAGCTGTGACGGAAAGTGGTCTCCCCTGTCCGCCATGCCGATGCGTTCCAGAAGCTCGGCGGCGGGGATCGGGTTTTTCGAGAGATCGCAGGCAAGCTGGATATTTTCCCGCGCGGTCAGGTTCGGGATCAGATTGTAAAACTGGAACACAAACCCGACGGCGCTGCGGCGGTACATCGTAAGCTCTCTCTCGCCGACCCCTTCTATACTTTGCCCGAGATACAAAACGTCCCCGGCGGTCGGCTGGTCGATGCCGCCGATGATGTTAAGCATCGTACTCTTGCCGGAACCCGAAGGCCCCAGCACCACGACAAACTCGCCCTCGAACAGCGAGAACGAAACGCCGTCGAGCGCGGTTATCGTGACCTCGCCCATCTTGTAGACTTTGGTAATATCCGTTACTTTGAGTATCTCCCGAGCGTCGTCGGCCGTAGTGATCAGCCCCCTGTAAGTTTGCCGCGTAAAACCCGGCGTCTCTCTCATTCGCCCTCGATCGAACTGAGATTAGCCTTCGCCATCTCGATCAGCGTCCCGCGCTCGTTCAGCGACGGATCGTCCACGACCGCGGCGAGCAAGCCCCCGAGTATCTCCCCTACGGCGCGTCCCGGGCCTATCCCAAGCGACTCCATTATATCTCCGCCGTTCACGGCCAGTTGCTTGACCGTCAGCGCCGACGCCCCGGCCAGCACCTCGTCAAACATCTCTAGCGAGGCCGCGATCTGCGGCATACTGAACGCGCGCGCGTAGTCGGAGTGCGCGTCGCTGTCGGCGTATTGCAGCAACAGACACTTGCGCGCGAGTTCCGGGCCGAGACGCGCTATAAACCGCCGCAGCGCCCGGTCTCCCGCGCGGAATCTGTCGTCATGGAACCGCGTGAGCGTGACGACGTTCCCGCTGGTCGCGTTGTCAAATTTCAGCCGCGACATGACGTCCGCCGCTATCCGAGCCGAGACGCGCTGGTGTCCCTTGTAGTGATGATTCGCGAACTCGTCCGTGGTTTCGGTCTCGAACTTGCCCGTGTCGTGCAGCAACGCCGCCAGGCGTATCTCCAAATCGGCGGGGCAGGCTGAGAGCGCCGCGAGCGTGTGCTCAAAGGCGTCATACTTGTGGTAGCGGTTGCGCTGGCGCACATGGCGCAGCCGATATACCTCCGGGAACAGTACGGATCCGAAATCCTCAAAAAACAACCGCGTCATGTCCATGTTCATCGACATGACGAGCTTGACGAACTCCTCCCGAATCCGCTCGGCGGAGACTTTCGTTATGTTCGTACGGAGTTTCTCCGCCGCGCCGCGCGCGGACGGGTCAATCGAAAAACCGAGCGTAGCCGCGAATCGGTACGCCCGGAGCATCCGCAGGTAATCCTCGCCGAACCGCTCCGAAGCGTCGCCGACGCACCGGATCACGCGGCGCGACAAATCGCCCCTGCCATCGTATACGTCCACAAGGCCGCGCTCGCCGTTATACGCCATCGCATTGACGGTGAAATCCCGCCGCGACAAATCCTCCTCGAGGCTGTCGGCGAAGCGCACCGCGTCGGGGCGCCGCCCGTCCGAATATTTTCCGTCCACGCGGAACGTCGTCACCTCATACGCGCCGCCGTCTGAAAGCACCGTAACGGTTCCGTGCCTGACGCCGGTCGGTATCGTGTGCTTGCGCCGAAACGCCGCGGCTACCGCATTGGGAGGCGCCGAGGTGGTTATATCCCAGTCTTTGGGTATTTTGCCGAGCAGGCTGTCCCGGACGCAGCCGCCGACGGCGTAAGCTTCGTATCCGCGCCCTTGGAGAGCCGCTATTATCCGCGCCGCCCCGTCGGGGATATTTATTTTTGTTGGCATAGCTTACCTCTAAAATTTATTGTCAGGGTACAGTATACTCTATTTCCGGGGAAATGGCAACAGAAAAATGCTGTGGGGAAACGCCAAAAAAAACGCGCTGTTCTTTGAACTTTCCCGCACCGTCAGACCCGCTGAAACCCCGCGCGCCAGTAACAACCTACGACATTGGCGAGTTATATTAGACCATGTTCACACTACGCTTGACAAATTATCTCAAATGTGATATACTATCAACATGGAGATCACGGAGAGGAAATTTGAGGTAATATCTATATATTTACCCAAACAGCGCGGTAACGTCGCGGTTGACAACTTTAAATTTGTGAACGGTCTGCTGTACATTATTGAAAATGGGTGCAAGTGGAGGGCGCTCCCGAAGGTAATTTTCGCCTGAACCCGCGAAAATTCGTAAAGAGTACGGCAACTGGCACACCATATATGTAAGGTTCAACCGCTGGAGCAAAAATGGCGTAATCAAGCGACTTTTTGTCGCCCTGCAGGACGCGGGCATTATAGAGGTCAGAACGGAAATCGTCCATTTGGACAGTACGACCGTCAAAGTTCATCCCGACGGAACGGGCGCGAGGAAAGCGAGCGGCAAACAGTCGATCGATAGTTCAAAAGGGGACTCACAACCAAGATTCATTTGGCTACCTGCTCCGCCAAATCAGCGTTAGCTTTTATTTTGACGGGAGGAAATGTCCGCGGCGCGTCCGCGGGACGCGAATTGCTCGATGAAATATCTTCCAAAAACAAGCGATTCCTTGCCATATGAATTTTCGCGAGGACGAATTTTGCTTGGATGAATTTTGCTTGGTTCACGCAAAATTCTATCACGCAAAATTCCATCACGCGAAAATTATCTTGGACAGGGCATATGAAGGCGACAAAACGCGCCAAAAGGCCGCCGAACGGGGCTTTGTACCCGTCGTCCCGCCAAAAAGTAACCGCAAAGAGCCTTGGGCTTATGATAAGGAACTATACAAACGCCGAAACGAGATAGAGCGGTTCTTTTTGCGGATTAAACGGTTTCGCAAGGTTTTTACCCGCTATGATAAGCTGGATACGTCTTACACAACCGTGGTTAATTTTGCCATGTATTTGGCGCGTTAGTGTGAACAGACCGTAGTATTAAACCGTACCCAACGGAATTAAAAGAGAGGGGTGCGGTCAATGAACAGACATTACATTGCGTCGCTCATTCCGTCCGAACGCAAACGGATTCAGGATACAACAAACGACAAATGTAAAACGTCATGAAGATTGATAACAGACAGTTATATTTCCCGCTCGATATTTCCGCCACTTGACTGACCGCCGCGCTTTTTTTGCCGCCCTTATGGCATAATAGCGCCAAACCCGAAGAATGAGACGGTTGTGCGGTCTGAGACTATCGGCGTTGTGGGGAAACTGTCAAGATCTTGAACATATCTCCGTCAAAGTCGATTATACCCTCGGATTTCATGCGGGAAAGCTCGCGGGAAAGAGCGGAGCGGTCGCAGGCCAAGTATTCCGCCATTTGCGAACGGTTCAGCGGCAGGCGGAACCATTCGCCGACGGCTTCCCGCGCCAGAAGCTCCAAGATCTTGGCGCGGATAGTCGGCGCGGAGAGGATGGCGACGCGCCCGTAAAGCTCGATGGCCTTATCCGCGACGGCGGCCAAGAAATTCCGGACTATGACGCGATGCTCCGGGGTATCGCCGGCGTGGTCAATTATAGCGGCGACGGAGACGAAAACCACCGCGCCGTCATCCTCAGCAATAACGTCCACAGGGCTGATCTCTCCGCGCCCGGCCAACATCACGCCGATGTAACCGCCTGGGCGGATAACAGATACCGTCACTCGGTTTCCCTCAGCGTCCGACCGACTGGAAACAAAGCGGCCAGACAGCGCCATCCCGACCGCAACGACGCGCTCGCCTTGCCATATTAACGCTTCGTTGCGGCCGTATTTGCGCACATATACGCCTAACGTGCCCGCAACTCGGCGCGCGTCCTCGGCGGCAAGCCCCGCGAAAAGGGGCGCGGTTTCGATCAAATGATTATCCATGGATAAATTTTATCTTAAAAAACTCGGCGCGTCAAGTTGTGGCTGGCGAGCGGCGTTCCGGTCGCATAACAGGCTCCGCGCGGGCCTCCGTTTTGCTCGTTTACATAGCGCGTTTTCATGTCCATGTCGGTGGACTTTTTGGCGCGGGCGCGGGAAATCCCGGCCTCTCTGTCCATCTTGGTGAACACGAACCTGTTTTTGTAATAATGCGCCTCGTCCGTAAAAATGGCGTCAATACCCAACTCCTCGAAGGTCACAAGGTTATCGCGCGGGCTTGTCCGCAGCCGTAGCAGCTCGCTCTCGACCTGTGTATTTTCTACTCGAAAAATCGGCATAGCAATATAATTGAAATCGCCCGCCCCATTTTTAAAGTTCGCTTAAATTCGCGCTTTGTTATGGGGGTGGGTGATTTTTCGTGTGACATTTATAGTGATTTTCTTCCGAGCGTTTTTCGTTATTTACTTGAATCACGCAAAATTCATCCAAGCAAAAATGCTTCGATGTTAACGGCGGTTACGAATTTTGCTTGGTTCACGCAAAATTCATAGGTAAAAGTTGACAGATCGTTCATTGTGTCTTTTTCCTTTCACTATTAAGATTAGTCGGCATTTTGCCGATACTCCAAATCAAGGCAAGATAAAAACTTTTTGCCAATCCCTTACAGCCACTTGTATATTACGGGCTGTCTGTGGTAAGATAGCTTAAAGCGGATTAGCACCTTGAAATGATTATAATCCTTTTATAATCGGATATCAATACCTTTATCGGATATTTGTGGGGGATTATAAATGGTAAGTATTGATGATTTCGTGGATAGAATAAAAGCTAATTGCAGAGCTAAAGGGGTTTCTGCGGCAAAAATGCTTGCTGATTTGAATTTGAATAAAGACTTGTTAAATTCAGCTAAAAAGCGCAATACTCTGCCCTCAGCAGAAAACATAATCAAAATATCCGGTTATATAGGGATATTGATAGATTGGTTGTTAACCGGCGAAGGCGAGATGAAAAAGTCAACAAGCGAACAAGAATACGAATCAGTTATTCTGCAACCGGGGCAGTCAGAACTAATAGAATACTACGACTAATTACCAACATTTGAGCAAGGGCGGCTCGTCGAATACGCGCGGTCGCGGATCACTTTAATGGAAGAAATCGCTGCGCGAAACTCCATCTCTACAAACGACAAAAGGCATAAGCCACGGAAGGTACGTCTATCAAAAAAAGCTGACGGCGGCGCCGAATTCGCCGCCGAAATCACCCCGCGCCTGTCTCGAGCCAGCGCGGGTGAGCGGCTCTGCAAGATAATTTTCGCCTTACAGAATTTTGCTTGGATGAATTTTGCTTGGTTCACGCAAAATTC
>JAISCI010000029.1 GCA_031265685.1 Clostridiales bacterium | reverse complement strand
GGCTGTCCACATACGCCGCGATCACCCGGCATATGCTGTCCGGCTCAATGTAGTCGTCCAGGCACAGCGGCTCAAGCGCCAGTTGGTTTCGGTTTTCGCCCTGTTTGTATGGGATAATCTTCGCCTCCGCAATCGTTTGTGTTGTTTTAATTATACCATGTTTTATGGGATTTTGCTATGGGTTTGGGAGTTTTTGCGCGGGCTGATTTTGCGGTACCCGCCGGCGACGTTGAGGTAGAGATCCATCTGGGCGAAGTTAAGCCCCGCGCGTTTCTCAAGCACCGCCGTCACAAAGGCACTTACCAATCGAAAGATACCTCAACTTGCTGTTACCGAACCCGCATCACCCAATCCACAATTTCCATTGCCGGACTTCATCAGCCAAGCAAGAAATATTATGTGAGGAGATTTCCCTATGAAACCTGTATTTGAGCCGCTTTGCGGCTCTTTTCTTTTAACCCGCCACTTCAGCGCATAGCGAACTTTATGTCACTTGTGACATAAGCAGCTATTCGCAGGCAAGAGGATAGATTGATCCGTAATCGCGCAGCAGATCCATCGAAGCCTCGAGGCACAGCGCTCCGTAACCCCATATATTGTTGGGGTAAGCGATCGACGGATCGCGCGAGGCTCCGCTCATAAGGTAAGCTTTTACGCGCTGGCCGTACAGGAACGGGTCGTTCCCGCGGGCTATCCCCCATTCCATCATCAGCGCCGCCGCGCCGGCCGCGAAAGGAGCGGCCATGCTGGTGCCCGTGAAAGCCGCGTATCCGCCGCCCGCGCGCGCGGACCGGATATCGACGGCGGGCGCGGCCAAATCCGGCTTGACGTAGATATCGCGGAACGTGTAACCCCTGCCGGAGAACGGAGCGGCGGAACCCGTTTCGGCGTCATAACCCCCGACGGACAGCACGTTACGCGCCGTTGAAGGGATCGTCAGCGTCAGATCCGAGTCGGACGTAAGGAAAAATGTTTCGTCGCCGGCGTCCTCCAAAGTCGGAAGCCAAATATGAAAATCCCCCTCGATAACCTTACGACCGAAGACAAGCAGACGCCAAAAAGCGTTTTGCGGGGCGAGTCCCGACGGATCCAGCTGGATAAATATCTCCTGGTTCTCATTATAGAACGACGGCTGGCCGTAATAGATTGAGACGTCCACGCCGGGAACTGAAAAGCTCCGGAAAGCGTCGGAAGGACTCATAATGCCGCTGGAACCGCCGTTCGGCGCGATCAGCTCGATGTCGAACGTATCGGCGAAGCCCTTCCACATCGTCAGGTAAACCGAGCGCGGTGAGACTACCGTGAAATCAATCTCAATCATTTGCCCCTCTTTCGCTTTGCCCTCGTAGTGATGGCCCGCGAAGCCCTCGTTGCCGGTCGCGGTGACAATCACGCACTTGCCGCGCCGCGCCACGTCGTCGATGAAGGTTTCAAACAGCGAGTTGCCGGCGTGCGAGCCGTTATTTGTCCCGAAACTTAAGTTTACCGCGACGGGCATACCGAACTCCAAAGCCCTGTCGGAAACGTATTTCAGCGCGCGCATAATTTCGGTCGTGCGGGCGAAAGAGCGCCGCCCCCTTTCGCCCAGGCGCACGACAATCAGCGACGCTTCGGGCGCGACGCCTTCCTCTTCCCCGCCCCCCGCCGCTATGCCGGCCACAGCCGTCCCGTGCCCCACAGAATCAGTCTCCGGGACGACATCGAAAGGAATCGGGCTTTTAAGAGCCGCGTTCAGCTGCTCGTTATTATATTCCACGCCGCCGAGGAAGCCTCGGGGCGGCGCGCCTTCGGCGGTCTGATCCCACAGACACAGTATGCGGCTGTTACCGTCCGCGTCCCGAAACGCCGGGTGCGTGTAATCCACGCCGGAATCGATTACGCCGACGATCGTCCCGCGTCCGCTCAACCCGTAGTCCAAGGGGTTCCGCGCGGGGGGCACGCAGGAGTCGTCAGGCCCGATCCACGCGGACAGCGACAGTTCGCGCGGCATCTCGATATATGCGATCTCTGGGAATTGGTATAATTCGTCAATATCTTCCGGCGCGAGCGTGAGGATCGCGAATCCCTCGCCAAGGACTTCCGCCTGGATGCCCAGCGCTTCCGCGATGGCGCCGATGTCCCCGTTACACTTGACTATTACTTCCCAGTTCTCTCCCTCCGGCATCGCGTCACTTCCTTCTCATCAAGCCGAAACGTTCGTATAGGTTCAGATCGCCCGCCGCGCAGATAATGAACGGCATATCCAGTTCCGCAGACCTTTGGTATATATACTTGCCGCCAGGCGCGGTCATCCAAGTTTGGTCGGGCGCCATGCCGAGCGTCTTTATTTCCGGCGCGCGCTGCCGGCTGTTTTCCCGGTTCATTCCATTATATGAAGTTTGATAGAATTTTTACCCAACGATTGCCGCCGACTGACCGGCAACGCTCAACGCGACACGCCGCCGACCGCGCGGTGAAGGGCTTCGGCCATATCGCTCGCCAGCCGGCGGCGTCAGGCCCCTGCCCGCCCGCCCCCGACGGCTCTCGCCGAGACGGAATCGGCGGCTCGCGCCGCCGGCGCTAATCTCTGTCAATACATCTTGCGCACCACCGTACCCGGATAATAATGCGCCAAAATATCCATCGCCGTATACCCATACCCGATCATCCCGGCGGCTCCGTCCTGACTCATGCCGACTCCGTGTCCGCATCCGCCGCCATACAGCGTGTACGCCCCGTCCGCGCCAAGCTCGAACGTCACGAACGCGCTCGGCAGCATCGCGTAATCGGCGACGTCCGAACCGTTCTTGCGCTTTATCGTGACGCCGCCCATCTTCGAGGGCGACAGCAGGGAGCGGATGTTGTACTCGCCGCGTATGAGGACGGTATTCTCGCTGCCGGCAATCTCCAGATCTATGATATTGCCTCCCTCCCCGCGCCGCGCCGCCGCCAAGCTCCTCACGTCCCCGACCGAGGACACCGGCGCGCTCTTATAAACGCCGTCGGATGAATCGAGCGTCAGGATCAGATTGGGGTTGGCGGCGTACCGTGCCGCCAGCGAAGCGTTAACGCCGCGCGAGATCTGTTCCCGCGTGAGGCGGACAGTCCAGCGGAACCACGGCGCCTTGGAATCGTATGACTCGACGGCGTCATTCTTGAGGAACGCGGCGGCGTTCCCCTCGTCGGACAGATCGCCGTAGTCGCCCGAGACATACTGCTTGCGCGCCGCGAGGTACGGCGCTGTATCAGTCGGCAGCGCCCCGTCCGAACCCGCCCACACCTCGCCGTTGTTCGCCGTCATCCCGCAGGACGCCGCGAAGTAGTTCGCCGATATTACGACTCCGTCGTATGTCAGGCACTGACCGCGCGTCGCGTCCACCGCCTGGATCGACGTGTCGTTCTCCGGAATATTGTTGTACACCTGGCACGACACCGAGTCGTCCACATTCGCGCCATACTGCCGGAAGCGATTGGCGTAGTACTGTATGTAGGCGTAACTGCGCGCGGCGACCGCCTGCGCCTTCGCCGCCTCCACGCCGTAGCCCGTCGGCATCTCGCTGGGAACGACCGCGTACAGGTACTCGTCCATCGTCGTTTCGTTGACGACGCAGAACCCGTCTTTTTCCAGGCTAATCTCTATCACGCCGCGGTACTTCGGCGAAGCCCCGCCGGGATACGCCCGAGTTACGCTCGTTACCGCGAGCTTGGCTCCGCCGGACGGCTTTACGTATATACGCGTCGCGCCGTTCTTGAAGTCGGATTCCGTCATGACCGAATACGGCTCGCCCGCCGCGATAGTCCGCTCGCCCGAGCCGTCGTTCACTGTGTACGCGGCGTCGGACGTGAGCGTCACGCCCGTGTGCGTAAGCCCGGCAAACCCGGAAGTCGATATGGCCACGCGGATATGCTCGGGCAGGGTGGTGCGTTTTATCATCGCCGCGCGGATCGTGCCGTTAGATACGGCGAATTCCGCCGCGTCGCCGCCGACGGTCAGCGCGTCAAGGTCCCCCAGCCGGGGCGCTCCGTCCGTGACGGAATAGACGCGCGTCTCGGGCGTGACGGCGAATTTGCGCCCGTCCGCCAGCTCGACGGTGTCGGGCGTCACTCGCTTGACCGTACCCCCGGCGCTTTCCGGGTACACCGTTACGTTCTCGGCGATCCTTCCGTTTATTTTTACGTCGAGAACCATCCCGGCGGCGACGCCTTCGGCGGCGCACGCGTAGACGCGCTCGGCGCCCCCGGCGAAAAGCGTTATCGATCTCGACGTGGAACCGACTATGTAAGCGTTATGTATCGTAGGCGACTCGTCTAGCAGGGAGAGGTACGCGACGGTTTCGCGTCCTTTGGTCAGCAGGGAAACCTTCTTGTCCACATACGCGTCCATCGAAAGGCCGTCGAAGCTCAGCAGACCCGAATCCGTCACCATGCGCCAGGCTGGAAGTTTAGCGTTCGTGCCGGGCGTCGCCAGAACGATCGCGTCACGACGCGTTATTCCAAATTTCGCCGCGGCGCCCGCCCCGCCCGAAGTCTCCTCCAGCGCCTTCATGAACAGCTCGGTCCAGAGCGCGTATGAGATAGCCTTGCCGTCGTTCTCGCCGGTGAGCTGAATCTTGATGCGCCCGCCGCATATCTTGTCCAGCACGTACTGCGCCTGCCGCAGCGTAAGCGGCTGCTCCGGCATAAACACCTCGCCGGCGCCGGACATGTAGCCCTGCGACACAGCCGCGTTGATGTATTTGTCATACCACTTGTCCGCCGAGGTGTCCGCGAATTTGATCGAGCGGGGCAAGCCGGTTATCCGCGCGCCGTCCATGCCGATCAGCGCGGCCATCTTCGCCACGAGCGCCCGGGAGACCGGAACGCTGTCGCCGTCGTATGTTACCGGATCGGCCGTCGGCTCTATGACGCTGAGACCGCCCGGCGCGTAGACTTCGGCGGCTTGTCCCTCGGTAGAAACGGGGTCGGAAGCTGACGGATCGGAGGCGGACGGCGCAGGGGCGCAGGATAGCAGCGTCAGGCAGACCAGCGGCGCCAGAGCGGCCCGATATATTTTACGGTTCATTTTTATACCTCTTTTCATACGCGCGTCGTCGTTATCTGAATAATAATATGCCCGTCCCACCCCGTCAAGACTTGTATTTTTTTTAACAAGCGTTTATAATGGTCAAAAGATGAATTTGGGAGGTCATAAAAATGGCACTGACACCGACGAAAGAAATGTTCAAAAAGGCGTTCGAGGGCGGATACGCCGTCGGCGCTTTCAACATCAACAATATGGAGATCATACAGGCGGTGACGCGCGCCGCCGCCGCGAAAAAATCCGCCGTCATACTGCAGGTGTCCAAGAGCGCCCTTAAGTACGCCGGACCGGGATACCTCAAGGCCATGGTGGACGCGGCCGTCGAGGAGACCGGCATAGACATAGCCCTCCACCTGGACCACGGACCCGACTTTGAGACCGTCCGGGAGGTTATCGCGGCGGGCTTCACGTCCGTCATGTTCGACGGCTCGCATTACGACTACGAGGAGAACGTCGCTAAAACGACCGAAGTGACGCGATACGCGCATGAGCGCGGCATATCCGTCGAGGCGGAGCTGGGCAAGCTGGCCGGCGTCGAGGACGACGTGAACGTGGACGCCGCCAACGCTACGTACACCGACCCCGATCAAGCCGTGGACTTTGTTTCGCGCACGGGGGTGGATTCACTCGCGATAGCGATCGGCACGAGTCACGGCGCGTACAAGTTCAAAGGCGACGCGAAGATCGACTTCGCCCGGCTCGAGACGATAACCGCGAAGCTTGCCGCCGCAGGTTTCGCGGAATATCCCATCGTACTGCACGGGGCGTCCAGCGTGGACGAGGAGTCCGTGGCGACGTGCAACGCATACGGCGGCAGGCTGGCTGGCGCGAAGGGCATGCCCGCGGAGATGCTGCGCAAGGCGGCGGCTATGTCCGTCTGTAAAATCAACATGGATACAGACATCCGGCTCGCGATGACGGCGGCTATCCGCAAGCACTTCGGCAACAAGCCCGAGTCGTTCGACCCGCGCGGCTATCTCGGCGACGCCCGCGTCTATATCCAGAGACTGATCGAGGGCAAAATCGCGGACGTGCTCGGCAGCGCCGGATCTATGGGGTAAACCGCTCGCGTCGGATTTTTTCAATTTCATACAGTCATTTGCGGCATAGTTTTGACGCTCCCCCGTCTCCGCCGATCATTGACATCGCTTTGGCTTTGTAGTAAAATTAACCCGTTAACAGACTTTTTTAGGAGTGATTCCAATGGAATTGCGCAAAGGCGCGGTCTACGACCTTGTCACACTCACCAGCATGGGCGTCCGGCTCGTCCCGCGGAACCGCCAGCCGGTGCATGCCGGGGGGCTTTTCGAGTTGCAGGCCACCAGCGCCGAGAGCAACGTCCTCAGTGTACCGGCGGCGCTTGGCCTGAAAACGCTCGCGCTGACGAAGTTCGTGGCCGGTAGCCCAATCGCCGCTTTCATCCGGGGCGACCTGCGGCGGCGCGGTATAGAATACATGGGGCCGGAAACCGCCCAGGGCGGCCCTTGGGGATACCGGCACCAATTCAATATAGCCGACGCGGGGTACGGCGCCCGTGGCCCGCGCGTCTGGAACGACCGCGCCGGGGAGATCGGGCGGACGCTCTCGCCCGAGGACTTCGATTTGGACGGGCTTTTCGGCGGACAGGGCGCGAGAATCGTACACCTCTCCGGGCTTATCGCCGCGATGAGCGAGACGACCAGCGAGACGTGTCTGTCCGTCGCGCGTAAGGCTAAGGCGAACGGCGCGCTCGTGTCGTTCGACATGAACTACCGCGCCAGCTTCTGGAAAGGGCGCGAGCGCGAGCTTCGCGCCGTCTTCAGCGAGATAGCGGCGGCGTCCGACATATTGATCGGCAATGAGGAGGACTTCCAGCTGGCGCTCGGCATAGATGGCCCGGAGTCCGGCGGGAAAGGGCTTTCCGCGAAGATAGAGGGTTTCAAGGAGATGATCGGGCGCGTGGGCGCGGCGTATCCGAACGCGAGCGTATTCGCGACTACGCTGCGCGAGGTTATCAGCGCGAACGCGCATAATTGGGGAGCTATCCTGCGCGCGGACGGGGACTGGTTCGTGGAACAGCCGCGCGAGATACCCGTGCTTGACCGTATCGGCGGCGGCGACGCCTTTGTCAGCGGATTGCTGTACGGGGCGCTCAAGGGCTGGGAACCAGAGAAATGGTTGCGGTTCGGCTGGGCGTGCGGCGCGCTTACGGCGACGCTTGAGACCGACTTCGGTTCGCCCGCCGACGAGGATCAGGTTTGGGATATATATAAAGGCAACGCCAGGGTAAAACGTTAATATACGGAAAAACATCATCTGGGGGAAACGGCGATGGGGAAATGCGATATAGGCCTGATCGGCCTTGCCGTCATGGGCGAGAATTTGGTCATGAATATGGAATCCAAGGGATTCCGGGTGGCGGTATATAACCGCACAACCAGTAAAGTGGACGATTTTGTGAACGGCAGGGCGAAAGGCCGGAACATCGTCGGGACAAAGACTCTGGCCGATTTGGCCGCCGCGCTTAAGACGCCGCGCAAAGTGATGATCATGGTCAAGGCGGGTAAGCCCGTGGACGACACCATCGAACAGCTTCTCGCCGTCCTCGAGCCGGGAGACGTCGTCATCGACGGCGGCAATTCGCATTTCCCGGACACCGCCCGCCGGACGGCGTATGTCGAGAGTAAGGGGCTTCTCTACGTCGGCACGGGCGTATCCGGCGGAGAGGAAGGCGCCCTCAAAGGACCTTCGATTATGCCGGGCGGATCGCCGGCGGCTTGGCCCAGCGTCGCGCCGGTTTTGCAAGCTATCTCGGCGAAAGTCGAGGACGGTAGCCCCTGCTGCGACTGGGTCGGACAGGGCGGCGCGGGGCATTTCGTCAAGATGGTTCACAACGGCATCGAGTACGGCGACATGCAGCTGATCTGCGAGGCCTACCAGCTTATGCGCGATCTGCTGGGCATGGGCGCCGAAGAGATCGGCAAGGTTTTCGCCGAGTGGAACAAGGGCGAGCTGGACAGTTACCTGATCGAGATAACCAGTAATATTCTGAAATATAAGGACGCGGACGGCCTGCCGATTATCGACAAGATACTGGATACCGCCGGGCAGAAGGGTACGGGCAAATGGACGGGCATAGCCGCCCTGGATGAGGGCGTGGCGCTGACGCTGATCGGCGAGGCCGTGTTCGCGCGGTGCCTGTCGGCGGCGAAGGAAGAGCGCGTGGCCGCGTCCGGCGTTCTCAGCGGTCCCGGACGCGCGTTCGCGGGGGACAAGCCCGCCTTTGTCGGCGCGATTAAAGACGCGTTATTCGCTTCCAAGATTATCAGCTACGCCCAGGGCTACACGCTCATGCGCTCGGCCGCCAACACCTGCGGCTGGGATCTGAACTACGGCGGTATAGCGCTGATGTGGCGCGGAGGCTGCATAATCCGCAGCGCGTTCCTCGGAGACATAAAAAAGGCGTTCGACAAGGATCCGGGGCTTCCTAACCTGCTGCTGGACGGCTATTTCAGCGGCAGGATACAGGCGGCGCAGAAGGGCTGGCGAGAGGTGTGCGCGGCGGCAATTACCTACGGCATACCCGTACCGGCGATGGCTTCCGCGCTGACGTATTTCGACGGATACCGCTCGGCGCGGCTCCCGGCGAACCTGCTTCAGGCTCAGCGCGATTACTTCGGCGCCCACACCTACGAGCGCGTGGACGCGCCGCTCGGGCGGTTTTTCCACACCAACTGGACGGGGGAAGGCGGGGACACCGCGTCCACGGTATACACGGTATGACAGGCAGCGAGATAATCCGGCAATTGGACGGCTTTATACGCGAGGCGGGGGAGCGGCGGCGCGTTCTGCTCATTGTCCCGGACTATACGCGGTATCACTCGAACGCCGGGTTTATCGCGAACTACCTCTATCACAACCTCAAGGCGGAGCTGGTCGAGCTGATAGAGGCGCTGGGCACGCACGTGCCTATGACGGACCGCCAGCTCGGGCATATGTACGGCGATATCCCGAAGCATAGTTTCATCCCGCACAATTGGCGGGACGGGCTGATCCGTCTCGGCGAGGTGCCCGGCGAATTTGTCGCGGAGGTGTCCGGCGGGCTGGTCCGCGACCCGATCCCCGTGGAGGTGAACCGGCGTCTGTTCGACGGGTACGACTTGGTTGTGTCGATCGGCCAAGTGGTGCCGCATGAGGTCGTGGGCATGGCGAACCACGCCAAGAATATTTTCGTCGGGTGCGGCGGGCAGGCCATGATCAACGCATCCCATATGCTCGGCGCGTTCTGCGGGCTGGAGGCGGCGATGGGTAAGGATCATTCGCCCGCGCGCGCGGTATTCGACTACGCCGCCGAAAAATACTTGGCCGGTCTGCCGCTGTGGTATATCCTGACAGTAACGACCGCCCCCGCCGGGGTTATCGAGACGCGCGGCGTGTTTATCTCGCGCGGGCGCGAAGGCTTCGAGGCGGCGGTGGCGCTCTCGCGAGAGGTGAATATCACGCTGCTGGACGAACCCGTTCAAACGATGGTCGTCTGGCTCGACCCGGAGGAGTTTCAGAGCTGCTGGCTCGGGAACAAGGCCATCTACCGCACGCGCATGGCGATCGCCGACGGCGGGGAACTGTTCGTTCTAGCGCCGGGCGCGGATAAATTCGGCGAGGACCCCGCCATCGATGCGCTGATCCGCAAATACGGCTACAAGGGGCGCGAGCGCGTCATCCGGATGTGCGCGGAGAACGCTGATCTGCGCGGAAATCTGTCGGCGGCGGCGCACCTCATCCACGGCTCGAGCGACGGGCGGTTTAAGATTACGTACTGCACGCGGCGTTTGACGGCGGAAGAGGTGACGGGCGCGGGCTTTGAGTATATGCCGTTCGAGGAAGCTTCGGAGCGGTTCGCGCCGGAGACGCTTAGAGCCGGGTACAATGACGGCGGGATTTATTTTGTGCCTAATCCGGCGCTGGGGCTGTGGGCTTATAAGGCTCGGTTCTGATAAATTGAGAAGGTGAATTATGCCAACACCATTCATGGACGAGGACTTCCTCCTCACCACCGACGCCGCGCGCCGTCTCTATCACACATACGCCGCGCCCGAGCCGATCTTCGATTACCACTGCCACATCCCCCCGGCGCACATCGCCGAGGACAAAGTATTCGCGGACATGGCCGAGCTATGGCTCGGCGCAGACCACTACAAATGGCGGCTGATGCGCTGGGACGGCGCCGACGAGAGCCTCGTAACCGGCGGCGCTCCCGGCTTCGACAAGTTCGTGCGGTACGCCGAAGCGCTGTCCCGAGCGCCCGGCAGCCCGCTCTATCATTGGTCGCACCTTGAGCTGCGGCGGTATTTCGGCATAACGGAGCCGCTCTCGCCCGCGTCCGCCCGGCGTATCTTTGACGAATGCGGCGCGAAGCTACCGGAGCTGTCGGCGCGGACTATTATCTCGCGCTCGAACGTCGCGGCGCTGGCGACCACCGACGACCCGATCGACGACCTGCGTTATCACCGCGCCATCGCCGCAGCGGGTTTCAAGACGCGCGTCCTTCCGGCGTTCCGCCCCGATAAGGCCGTCAACATCGACAAGCCCGGTTTCTGGGGTTATATCGAAAAGCTCGGAGAGGCGAGCGGCTCCGCGATCACCGACGCCGACGCCCTGAAGGACGCCCTCGCGCGGCGCATGGACTTCTTCGGCGAAAACGGCTGCCTGCTCTCCGACCACGGCTTGGACACGATGGTTTATGTCCCCGGAGACGCGGACGCGGCGTTTCGCGCGGCGCGGGCCGGTTGCGTAACGCGTGAGCAGGCCGACGCGTTCAAAACGGAGATGCTGCTGTTCTGCTGCCGCGAGTACGCGAAGCGCGGCTGGGCGACACAGTTTCATTACGGAGCGATCCGTAACGCCAACACGCGGGGCTTCGAGGCGCTCGGTCCGGACGCCGGTTTCGATTGCGTATCGACGCGACCGTGCGCGGATGGCGTGGCCGGCATTCTCGACGCGCTGTCGCGGGAAGGTTCGCTGCCGAAAGTCGTGCTATACTCGCTCAACCCCAACGACGACGCGGCGCTCGCGACGGCAGCGGGGTGTTTTCAAGGCGCGGGCGCGCGCGGAAGGATCCAGCACGGCTCGGCCTGGTGGTTCAACGACACAAAGCGGGGTATGCGCGGTCAACTGGCCAACCTCGCCGATCTTGGCGTATTGGGCGACTTCATCGGTATGCTGACCGATTCGCGCAGTCTGCTGAGCTACACCCGCCATGAGTATTTCCGGCGCATACTCTGCGGCCTGATCGGCGAATGGGTGGATAACGGGGAATATCCGGAGGACTATGAGACGCTGGGCGGAATTATACGGGATATCGCTTTTGGAAACTCCGTCAAGTATTTTGGACTACGGGTGTCGTAATGTCACTGACTTATATAAATGTCAAGCGAAAAACCACCGCGTAATATAATCGAAAAAGCCGCCGGCCGAGAAGCAAACGGAGATATTAAGCGAGACCCGCAATCTGTAGTGAGAGTTTCCAAATATAAGTGGGTGGCGGTTTTTCCGATTAGCATATACAACCGGCGTCTTCGATGGCTGTTTGATTTCAAGATTCCTGACGGTGGCCGCTATCTCCGCAGGCAGCTTTCCGCGATGTCGCTTGCGGCGATGCCGGGGGCGTTGGCCGTCCACCGTGTATTGCGCTCGGCCAACCTGCCCTTATGACATAATAGCGCCAAACCTGAAGAACCCGACAATATCAAGGGTTTGTGGGTTAGGCGTTGTTCTTTTTCACTCTATTCCCGAACCAAAATGGGACTGATTTTGCGTCCGGAAAACTCCAACGTAAAATTAACGCTAAAAGTTTTGCCCCGAAAATGAAGGAGGAAAACTATAATGGGCAATCGCGGACACGATACGGTCTATATTCGCGGAGGCGAATCAGACGGCGGCGGACGAGCAGGAAATTGCCAGCCCTCCAAAAAACGCGCCTGCTTCGCGCGGATGGACGCCGAGGGCTTCTCAGAATTTCGCGTGAATCAAGCGAAATTCCTTGGCGAGATAAGGGAGCGGCTGGGCGACATCCGCGCCGCCGCGATGAATTTTGCAAGGGCCACGCAAAATTCAGTAGGCAAGGCGGCGCGTTACAACGCCTGATGAATTTTGCTTGAACCACGCAAAATTCAGTGGCGGGAGCGGCGGCAAGCGCTATAAATAACCAATGGCAGTATCAAACAGTGACAGGCGGCGCCAATATCTCCGCGCCGATTACGATCAACGGAGTATCGGCGTCCGACAGGCACAGTGTGCGTACGCAGACGGAATTAGCGCTGTCGCGGACTTTAGCGAGGTGAATTTTGCTTGGACCCGCAAAATTCAGTGAAGGGCTGGCCGGTGCTTGAAATGCTGGAAGTCACGCTGATTCGTGAGGAAATCAATCAGTGCGGATAGGAAACGAATTTTGGGGATTGGGGCAAAATCCTGACCGGCACTACGTACTGTCGGACGTCCAAGGGCTGGACGCCGCTGACGCCTACGAATATACCGACATCAACAAAACGCGAATTTAAGCGAACTTTGAAAATGCGGCGGGCGATTTCAATTATATTGCTGCGGTGAGTGATTTTTCGAGTAGAAACACAATCCTGCTGCCGCACGCTATGGGAAGCTTGTCAAACCTTTCTTTAGCGTCGTTTACATAGCCGGCTATTATGTTTTGTTGAAACAGCGCAAGGGGTTGAAGTTTTCAACCCCTCCCCGCTCACGCCGTCAGCGGAACATATGACGCCGTGTCCCAGAAGAACGCCTTAGCGGACGCCGCCCCCTGCGGCGCGTACTCGTTGAGGGTCAGCGAACCCAACCCCGCGACCGTCCCGGATTTTGTAAGGACGTAGATAAGACGTCCGCCCGCATTGTAGTACGCGACGATGACCGTCACGCTTTCGCTGTCGAAGTATCCGGGATTGTGGACTTCCGCCTGCCATTGCGCGGTCAGGCTGAGCGTCGACGAGAACTCAAGGTCGCGCCGCGGTTCCTCGCCTCGGTATATGTCCGCGACCTCGTCGCCGGACAGCGCGTAGTTGTAGATTTGGAAATCGTCGATACCGCCGTCGTAGTACTCGTCGCCGCCGTATTGCGACCTGCCGAGGTAGTTGTCGGAAAATTGACCCGCCAGCGCCGAATCATAGTTAAACGCGGCGTTCTCGCCCGCCAGGACGCCGTTGATGTAGAGCCGGGCGCTCGTCCCGTCGATAACGCAGGCAAGGTGCGCCCACGCGGAGGTTGAAAGCGCGCTTGTAAGGTTCACCGCCGTGTTTGACGAGGCGGTTTCAAACGCCAGCCGCCCTAAATTACTCCCCCTGTTGATCGTGAAGAACAGGCCGGGCTTCTCGCCTGACGGGCCGAAGTCGAACACCCTCGCCCAGCTGTCCAGCGCGTCCGGCTTGACCCACGCCAATATCGTGAAGTTTACAAGCCCGTCAAGCGGGTTGGTCGTGATATCGACATATTGAGCGCCGCCGTCCAGCGAAAGCGAGCTGCCCATGGTATTTCCCAACGGGCTGGACGCGGACGCCGCCGCTCCGCTCATCAGCGCGCCGTCGTTGCCGTTGCCGGTTACGTCTTCGACGGTTGTGCCGGTTATCGTGCCCGCGTCGAACGTATAGCGCAGGATCGGTTCCCGCTCGGGCGCCGGGGCTGCCGGGCCGGTCTTGACGTTCATATACAATCCGTAACGGTTGGCGTACTGCATGTAGTGCGGTATGTAGACAAGGCTGTCCTGACTTGTACCCGTAAGCTGGAATCGGATCTGCGGTACGCTGATCGTCCCCGTCTTGCCGGTTATCGTCTTTGTCGCGTTGGACGCGCGTACTAGGTTGTTGTTTATGTCGGCTTTCCACTCCGCGACCGTCTGACCGTTGGTGATGTTGATCGTGTTGGGTTCCGACGCTGGGTCGGACGAGTGGAGAACCAATATGCCCGTACCGTCGCCCGCCGAAACGTCCGCGACGGCGCTGAGCGTGGCCGAAAGCACGAGCGGCCCGTAGCGGAAAGCGACGAAACTCGCGTCGTCCGCGGCGCTCCACGCCTCGGTTCCCGCCGGGATGGTCAGCTCGATTACATCGCCCGCGGCGGCGCCTTTAACGACGATGTATCCGCCCTCGATCACCGCCGCCGTTTCATCCCCGTTTACCTTAACCGTCGGCGTACCCGCGATCCAATCCGGCCGGCGGAAGCGCAGGTTAGTGCCGGCGGCTACCTCGCCCGAACCGGACGCCGTGGCTACGGTGAACCTCGCCGAGTCGGAAACGGGGATGCTTGTCTCCTGGGTCAGCTTGAGGTTCAGCTCCGTCAGCGTCAGAATCGACGAGTAGTACATGTTGACAAATACGTCCCCGCCGGACTTGAAGTAGATCGAGTCGCCGTACTTGACGTGGTTCTCGACGCCCGTGCCCGTGCAGCACCAGAAGCGGTTCGCGTTGGTCAGTTTGTAGTAGCCCGAGTACATCGGGTTGAAGTACGTCATGCCGCCCGTTTCCGGGTTCATCGACGAAACGATCGTGTTTATGAACGTCCGCTCGTAGAAGTCGGAGTATTTCTTGTCGCCCGTGATCCTGTACAGCTCGCGCGTCAGCTTCAGCATGTTGTAGGCGTTGCAGGTTTCGCAGGTTTCGGGCGGGTTGCGCGTCACCGCGTCGTACTTAAGCCCGTTGCCGCCGACGATAGAGCGGAAATGCTCGCCCGTCGAGTTGTCGCCGGTGATGTAGCTGTGATCGCGGACTACAATGTCCCAGAAATTCTCAGCCGCCGTCAGATACAGTGACGTAAGCTGTTCCCGCTGGGCGGCGGTCAGCGTGTTGTAGAGCGTTTCGTTCTCCGTGAACACCTCGTACCGCTTGACGGCGCCGATGTATTTCGGGATAGTCGTGTTGGCGTGTACGTCCGTCAGGTAATCCTCGCCGTTGACCATGCGCTGGAAGTTGCTCGTTTCGTCGAAAGCCTCGGCGACGCGCAGATGCTTAGCGCTTTTGGTTATGGCGTAAAGCTCGTAAAAAGCCTCGTTGAAGCCGCCGTATTCGGTGCCTTGCGTCCTCGAGTCCGACCAGGACGCGTTATTGACGCGGCAGTCGTACATATAGTCGCCGAATTTGGAAACTATCTCCAAAGCGTCGTCCCTCGCCGACTCAGTCGCCGCCGTAGTCGTTCCGATGTCGCGGAAGCTCGAGTAAACTTGCAGCAGGCCTTCCACAACTTTGTGAAGATTATAGTAAGGCACATAGACGGTTCCGTCGTAAGCGGTTTGGTAGCCGCCGCCCGAAACGCCGTCCAGCTCATAGAGACGCTTCTCGGTGAACGGCGCGATGTAGCCGCCGCGGCCGCTGTACGTGTTTCCGTAGGCGGTCTGGCAGGCCGCGAGCCCAGCGAGCGCGGTTTGAATCTTCGTCAGCAGCCGAGACTTTTGATCGGTCGTCGTGTCCGCCGAGCGGTACGCCAGCGCGCAAGCGCCCAGCCAGTGCCCGAACATGTGTCCGCGGAAGTTTAGGTCGTTCGTGCGCTCCCAGGTCGCCTCGCCGTTCAGTGTGTCGTAAGCCGTGTTGCCCGTCGGCTGCGTTACGCCGGCCGTCTTGTAGAAGTGGTACAGGAACCTTTGCGGGTCAAGTGAAAGCAGGTACGACACGTCGTTCATCTCGTTGTTCAAGAGGTACGCGTCGAGCAGCTCCACGCTGTCCGTGCCGATATTTTCCATCATTTCCTCGAGCACTACCGTGCCGTCCGATTCGTCCCGCCCCAATACCGTCACGGTGAACGTTTTTACCGCCGTCTTCCCGTCGTAGGTGAACGCCGCGGTTAGCGTCACTTCAGTCGTTTCCTCCGGTCGGACGACGGTTCCATCCGCGGAAAGAATTCCGGGGAGGGACGAGCTGATCCACCGTACGCGGGAACCCTGCTGACCGATAACGGGCAGCGTTATACTCGACGATATCTGCGCCGGGAGGGAGACGGTATCCTTATTGACGAGAGCCTGCGCGTCCAGCTCCGCGTGGAGTCCGTACAGATCCGCGAGCGCGTTCTGCGGGACTACCCTCTTCCACATCAGCGCGTTGTCAAGCGCGACGCTCAGGTTTCCGCCGCTGTTGTGCGATGGTCCGTTGCGCCCGATCATCTTCTTGACGCCGCTGTCCGCGACCGCCCCCGCCGCCGTCGCGTTGCCCGTTGTCGCGCCGTCGGCGGCAATCTGCATTATCCCGTCGCGATATATCTTGCATTCCTTGGCGGCGCCGTCATACGACACGGCGATATGCGTCCAAGTATCCGCCGGGAAAAACGCCGCGCGCGATGTTTCAATATTAAATTCCAGCGGCTGCCCGCTGCCCGATCCGCCCGTACCCACGCCGACCGATACGACAAGCGGCTTATCGTTCGTATTGGATCCGATATACCAGCCGGCTTGGTTATACTGGTTCTTGTTCCAGAAAAAGATCTGCTCTCCGCTCATCGTCCCGGTCGGTTTCACCCAAAAGGAGACCGTAAACGATTCGGGGTTCAAGTCTTCGCTGCCCGAGGCCGGGGTTTCCAGCCAAGTCGATCCGTTGAATAGGAACGCGTGGTTCGCCGCGCCGTCCACTCCGGTCGTGTATCCGGCGGTTCCCGAGGCGACGCTATAGTTATTTGCGCCGGATGACGCGTCGTTCGTGTCGCCGTCAAATTTCAGATCCAGAATAACGTCCGACGTGAAGTCCGCCGTCGCCGCGAGTTTTGTCCCGGCTTCGTTGTACAGTTCCACAACTTCCTGTTCCGTCACCGCGCCGTCGAACAGCTTCAGACCGTCGAGCGCCGAATTCGCGAGCCATCCGCCGTTATGGTGGTTAGGCCCGTTCCATCCGATGGATTTGTGGACGCCGCTGTCAGAAATCGCGGCGCTCGCGGCGCTTCCCTGGTCTACGCTCAGAGTCTGCGGTACGCCGTTGCGGAATATCCGGGTCTCTTTTGCGGTGCCGTCAAAGGTGACGGCGATGTGCGTCCATTTGCCGACCGGGAAGAAATCGGCACGCGCGCCGTGCACGCTTATCTCGAACGGCTCCGTACCGACCGAAAGCTTGATCGGTACGGTGTCGGACAGCAGCGTTACGTACCAGCCCGCGGAATTGTAGGCGTTCTTGTTCCACATGACAATCTGCTCGCCGGTGATTGCCGCGCTCGGGTTAATCCAGAACGACAGCGTCATGCTCTCCGGGTTCAAGTCGGCCTCAGAACCAATGTTCAGATAAGTATTGCCGGACAGCCGCACCGCGCGGTTCGCGCCGCCGTCCGCGCCGTTTACGTAAGTTACCGTCGTCGCGCCGTCGTAGTTGGCGGCGGTTACGGTGTGTTTGCCCGTCGCGTCCGTCAGGTTCCCGTCGAACGGCAGGTCAAGCACAAGCCCCGCGCTCCACGCGCCGTCAACGTCTCCGATCCCCGCTTGGGCGGTCAGACCGCCCGGCAGGCACATCAATACCGCCAGAGCAATCGCCGACACCGCTCGCGGAATACGTTTTTTCATTAACAGTTAACCTTCTTTCTTGGATTGCCTTTTCGGCATGAATTTTCGCGGGTACGAATTTCGCATCGCATTTTTGCGTGACAGAAGTTTGCGTGGTTCAAGCAAACTTCGTCCAAGCAAAAATGCTTCGAACCAAGCGAAATTCCATCAGGCGAAAATTACCTTTTACTTTTCACTTTTAGCCCATATATACCGCCTTCCTTTTAATTAATCATTAGTTATTTAATTATAGCATAAATTAATAGGGATGCGCAAGAAAGACAGGCGAAAATGTTCATCATAACCCTAAAGTAACGCGCGTCGGTAAGAATATCAGCAGCAATATCACTTGAAATTCATCACGACAAGCGCTATAATAATCGACAGGGCATATAGCGTTGATCCGCGGAAGTCTGGAAATAGTTTCACTTCGGTGAAAAGACCGCCTATGCGTTCTATTTTGAGAGCGGAATTGATTTGTTATCTTTTATTGAGATTGAGCGCGGCGTTGGCAAGTCTCTGACCGGATGTCTTTTGGTATCGCTGGCGGGGTTGAAAGAAAACGTGCTGGAGCATACGCTCGGCGTCGCCGGAGTGGGAGCCGAGCCGGTTTTGTGCGTGGACAACGACGAGGCTGGCCGCGAATTTATAGAGAAAATCCGGGCAAAACACCCAAACACGCGGCTACACTTGCCGAACAAAAATTTCAAGAATTGGAACGACCAACCCCAAGTGGCGAGAGGATAATTTTTCCTTAAATGTCCTGTCACGGCATTTCATCTATGTTATAATGCATATGCCCAGTTGGGTATGGCTCAAAATACAGTTGGCTTTATTTTCTATGAGAGATGTCCTTATTATGATTTGCCTATCCGAGGGTAGCCTACACCGGATATATGGCTCACTTTTTCCCTGACGTTTTTTGGAAAATGTTTTGGACAGAGCGGCCATCTGGTAGAACAGTTCCAGCACGTCGATGAACGGCGTCAAGGCGCTTGACAAGGCGCTGGAGCCGATAAAGTCTGAATATTCCTACATCGTCATCGACAACCAGCCGCTGGTCGGAACGATGCAGATGCTGCAAGCCGCGAACTGCGCCGACGATATGATCATCACGCTTCATCCCGACAGCGCGAACGTTCAAGGCTGTGTCAACCTGATCGAAGGTCTGCCGGAAATTCGCCAGCTTAACCCAAAGCTGCGGATTGACGGCATTCTTCTGGGGCGAAACAGGGCGACGAACAACGAGCGGCTGTACATAAGCCTGATGATGGCTTGGGCCGCGAAACTGGAGACGCGCGTGTACCGGACGATTGTGCGCGAGGGCGTGTGCGTTCAGGAAGCGCAGGGTAACGCCGTCTGGCTTTGGGACGATTACGCGGACGAGGGCGCGGCGCGCGATTTTTCGGACTTTGTGGACAAATATTTGCGAAAGGATCAGCACGACTAAAAAGATTTACGGCGGATCAGCCGGGCAATTCGTGCCGACTTCGCAATTTATCGGCGTTTTGCCGGACAAATCAGACGAAACCATGGCAAATAGGGATTGTAAAAAACAAAAACATACTATAACATATTGTTATTGAAAGCCTTTTTGCGACTGGCAGGTGAGAAATCATTTGCCAAAATGTATGTTTTTGTACATCTGCCACCAACAAAAGGGCTTTTTTAGTGCCTAAAAAGCAAAAAAAGCCCCCGAACTTTAGACGGTAAGGACGTTGGTTTTTAATGCCTAAAAACTCTGACATAGACTATATCACGCCTTGCGATATTGTCAACCGGGTAATCAAGTACCTTTTTCCACAGAGTTTTTAGATTAAAAGCGACCGATATACTCGGCGGGATAAAAAAAGACGGAAAACCCTACTTGATGAGTGAAAGGCTTTAGGTATAGCCCTCGCGCACCTTCCGCTCCAGTCCCAGCCGTACCCGCTCCGCCAAGTTCTCCCGCTCAAACTCGGCGAAAATCCCCACGATTTTTAGGAACATGCGCCCGGTGGCGGTGGTGGTGTCAATCGACTCGTTTAACGAGTTAAAGGCGCAACGGTGCTGATTGAACAAGTCAACCAACTCAATCAGATTTTTCACCGAGCGCGTCAAACGATTGATTTTATAGACCAGCACATTGTTGACATTGCCCTCCGTAATGTCCGCAATCAACTACTTGACCGCCGGGCGGCCATCAATGTCCTTCGCGCTGACTCCCTCGTCCGCGTAAATTTTGTAGACCGCCCAATCCCTGGCTACCGCATAGCTTCGCAATTTTTCCTCCTGCGCCCTAATCAAGTAAGTCTTCGTTTGATCACGTCAAAAGCTGCGATAAGGGGAGACCCGTTAAGTCTATGACGCATTCTCAAACACTATACTTCATACGCTGTTAGATTCAATATAATCGCCCGGACATATTGGGATCAGCGTCAGTCGGTTCCGGTTTTTGCCCTGCTTGGGCATGATCGTCGCCTCCGCAATCGTTTTCGCCGCTTTTATTATACCGTGTTCCGAGGGCTTTTGCTGTGGCTTTGTGCGTTTTTGCGTGGTCTGAGAGTTGAGGTGATGTGCGGTATTCGCTTCATATCCGTGATATCGTTCCGCGGTCGTGTCCGGTTTCCCGCGCGATTTGATGATTCGATATCCGCGCCTATTTCACGCCGCCGCCGAAAAGCCCCGCGCCCTAGGCGCGGGGCTTTTCGGCGCTTATTTGAACAGCGTATCCACCAAATTGAATGTCAGCGTCAGACCGGCGAACACTATCGACACCATGCTTAGCAGTTTGATCAGTATGTTGATCGACGGGCCGGAGGTATCCTTGAACGGATCGCCGACCGTGTCGCCGACGACCGCCGCCTTGTGCGCATCAGAGCCTTTGCCGCCGTGCTTGCCCGCCTCGATGAACTTCTTCGCGTTGTCCCACGCGCCGCCCGCGTTCGACATCATGACGGCCAGCACGAATCCCGTGGCGGTCGCCCCGGCCAGCATACCGACCACGCCGTTGACGCCGAGGATAAGTCCGACGACTATCGGCGCGGCTATGCCCGTAAGCGCCGGACCGACCATCTCGCGCTGAGCGGAGCCGGTGCAGATGTCCACACATTTGGCGTAGTCGGCCTCCACGCCCGGTTTGCCCTCAAGAAGCCCCTTGATTTCCTTGAATTGCCTGCGCACTTCCACGACGATCCCTTGCGCCGCGCGCCCCACGGCCTGCATCGTCATCGACGAGAACAGGAACGGGAGCATCGCGCCGATGAACAGGCCGATCAGCGTCGGCGGATACGTAAGGTCGAGATGGAAAATGAAGTCCGGCGCCTTGACGGCGATCTCGTCGGTATAGGCGACTATGAGGGCGAGGGCGGTCAGCGCCGCGCTGCCTATCGCGAATCCCTTGCCGGTCGCGGCGGTCGTATTGCCGAGCGAATCCAGCGCGTCGGTGCGCTCGCGCACGGATTCAGGCAGGCCGCTCATTTCGGCGATACCTCCGGCGTTATCCGCCACGGGTCCATAGGCGTCCGTGGCCAGCGTTATCCCCAGCGTCGAGAGCATTCCGACGGCGGATATGCCGACGCCGTACAGACCCTGGGCGAACGAGGCCGCCCCGCCTGAGGCGTAGTAGCTGACGAGGACGGATATGCCGACTATGACGACCGGGAGGAACGTGGAGACCATGCCCAGCGACAGCCCGCTGATGATGAGAGTCGCCGGTCCCGTCAGGCTGGAATCGGCCAGGCGGCGCGTCGGCTTATACGTGTCCGACGTGTAGTACTCGGTAAAGAAGCCGACCAGCACGCCCGCGATAAGCCCGGAGAGAACCGCGCCGTAAACGCCTATATTCTCGGGTCCGAGCGCGAACCATATGATCGGGAACGCCGCGACGACGATTATCCCGCTCGAAATGTAAGTACCCTTACGCAGCGCGGAGAGCAGCGCGCGCTGGCTGGCCTTCTCGCCCGTACGGACGAAGAATGTTCCGACGATGGACGCGAGGGTTCCGACGGCCGCCATGATCATAGGTACCGACGCGCCCCTTATCGCGCCCAGCGACGTGGGATCGCCGGGATCCTTGAACGCCGACACGGCGAGCGCGATCGTGGCGACAATTGATCCGACGTAAGATTCGTAGAGATCCGCGCCCATGCCGGCCACGTCGCCGACATTGTCGCCGACATTATCGGCGATGACGGCGGGGTTGCGGGGGTCGTCCTCGGGGATGCCGGCCTCAACCTTGCCGACAAGATCCGCGCCGACGTCCGCCGCTTTAGTGAATATGCCGCCGCCGACGCGCGCGAACAGGGCCATGCTGCTGGCGCCCATGCCGAACGTCAGCATGGCCTGCGAGATAAACGACACCAGCTCGTCAACGTTGTGTACGTCCACGAAATACGGCGCGAACGCGTACCTTAGCAGGAAGAACCAGATGGAGAGATCGAGCAGGCCAAGCCCGACGACCGTGAACCCCATGACCGTCCCGCTGGAGAAAGCCACGCGCAGGCCTTTGTTAAGGCTCTCGCTCGAGGCGTTGGCGGTGCGGGCGTTGGCGGCGGTGGCTATTTTCATGCCGACGAAGCCCGAAAGTCCGCTGAAGAAGCCGCCCGTGATGAATGCGAACGGCACGAACGGCGTCAGCATGTTAAAAAACGCCATAACGCCGAGCACGACGAACATCCCGACGAAGAACAGGCCGACAGTCTTGTATTGGCGCTTGAGATACGCGTTCGCGCCGATCCGGATCTTCTGCGAGATGCTCTTCATGACGTCCGAACCCTCGGGGAACTTGAGTACCCCCTTTGCCTGAAAGGCCGCGAAAACAAGCGCCAGGATTGAGCCGACCGGCGCCAGCAGAAACATCGCGTCTAACAATGACATAGCAAATCCTCCAATCTAAATATTTAGAAACTGGATAACGAAAACCGGAAAACTAAAAAACCCACGTGCAGGATAACACATACTTGGGGAAAAGTCAACTGCCGCTCGCTTCGGCTCGCGGAGTATAAACGTCGGGCGAAAAAACCACTTCATATTGCAACAGAATTTCGCAAGCGAAATTCCGTCACGCAAAATTCCATCTGTCATTTATCCCTCTCCCGCGATTCGTTGCCCCTTGATTATTACCCCAACCTATGCTATAATGCGCCTGATGCGAGTTCCTCGGGGGATTCGCGCTACTGGGAGGAATACCTGATGTATGACTATAACGAGATAGCGTCCGCCGATCCGGAACTGGCGGCGGCGATAACCGGCGAGCTTGACCGCGAGCGGCGGGGGATTGAGCTTATCGCCAGCGAGAACTTCGTCTCGAAGGCGGTTATGGCGGCGATGGGCAGTCCGCTCACGAACAAATACGCCGAGGGGTATCCGGCGAAGCGTTACTACGGCGGCTGCGAACAGGTGGACATTGCCGAAAATCTGGCGATAAGCCGCGCCAAGGCCCTCTTCGGCGCCGGCAGCGCGAACGTTCAGCCGCACAGCGGCGCGCAGGCGAATATGGCCGTGTTCTTCGCGGCGATAAAGCCGGGGGATACCGTTCTCGGCATGAACCTCTCCGACGGCGGGCACCTTAGCCACGGAAGTCCCGTCAATATGAGCGGAAAGTATTTTAATATCGTGCCATACGGCGTGGACGGCTCTGGCCGTATCGACTACGACGCTCTGCGCGATCTCGCGAAACGTACCGCCCCCAAGCTGATCGTCGCCGGGGCCAGCGCCTATTCGCGCGTGATCGACTTCGAGAAGTTTTCCGATATCGCCAAGGAGGTCGGCGCGCTGCTGATGGCGGACATCGCCCATATCGCCGGGCTTGTCGCGACCGGGTACCACCCAAGCCCGATATCCCTCGCTGACTATACCACAACGACGACGCACAAGACGCTGCGCGGTCCGCGCGGCGGAATGATCCTCTGCGGGGAGGAAAACGCGGCGGCGATAAACAAGGCCGTATTCCCGGGGATACAGGGCGGGCCGCTTATGCATGTCGTCGCGGCGAAGGCGGTCGCGCTGAAAGAAGCCGCCACGGACGAGTTCAAGCGCTACATCGGGCGGGTCGTCGCGAACGCCAAGGCGCTGGCCGGTGCGCTTACCGCCAACGGCTTCGACATAGTGTCCGGCGGCACCGACAACCACCTCATGCTCGTCGATCTGCGCGGCGCCGGGCTGACGGGCAAGGAAGCCGAAAAGAAGCTGGACGCCGTCGGCGTGACGTGCAACAAGAACACCATACCTTTCGATCCGCAGTCGCCTTTCGTGACCAGCGGCATCCGGCTCGGCACGCCCGCCGTGACGACGCGCGGTTTCGACGAAGCCGACATGGCCGAGGTGGCCGATATAATCGCGATAGCGCTTAGAGGCGGCGGCGAGGCGGACGCCAGGGCGCGCGTCGTGAAGCTGACTAACAAGAGGCCGATTTACTAGACGCCGGAACACAGGAACTGGAAGATAAGGCCAAGAGCCGGGATGGGGCGGATATAGTATGGATGAGAAATTGCGGGAAACAGGTCCGGACGCGCCGGCAGACGGGACGGAGGGTTCGCGACCGGCGCCGGACTTCGCGAAGCGAGAGGGCCGGCGCGCCGGGCGGGGCAGGATAATCGCGGCGCTTATCGGACTGGCCGCGGCGTGTTCGCCGTTTCTGTTTCAGCCGAATCTGGGAAATATTTTTGTCGCCCCGGAGGTTATAACGTCCGCCGAACAGATGGAGGCGGCGTATTTAGGGCGTAAATATCACGTGACGGCGCGCGCCTCGGCCATGTTCGACACGATGTACATGGAACGGAAAAACGGCAGACGCGACGCGACATACTACGCTTTCGCGATGGGCGAGCGTTTCGTGATAGTCCGGGCGGGTCTTGAGTACGACGAGCCGTCGTATACCGACAAGGACATACAGGGGCGGCTCGAAAAGCCCGAGGGTCTTTTGGCGCTGGCGGCGGACCGCGTAGCGGCGGACATATCCGAGCAGCTTGGGGTGGACGACGCGTCCGCGCGGGCGATTCTCGCGCCGTATATAATTGATACGACGGTTCCGCGCTGGGCGGATCAGGCCGCGTGGGGGGCGGTGTTCGGGCTTGGGTGCTTCTGGCTGTTCTATCTGGCGCTGGGTCTGGGGCAGGTCATATCGCCGTATGAGTGCCGCGATTTCCGGAGGATGGGCCGAGACGCCGGGGTCGAACCCGAGGACGTCAACAAGGCCGTCTCCGAGGTTATATCGGCTTCGGACGGGTTCGCGGCGGGCAGCTGGACGTTCTACCCCGGCTGGATCATTCGGCGCGGCGCGTTTGACTACCGTGTCTGGAAACTGTCCGGTCTCGTTTGGGCGTATATACGCGGCGGCTCCGTGTGGCTGAGGTTTGAGAACGGCGGGACGGCTTCGCTTAAATTCCGCGGCGCCGAACGGGCGCGGCTGGTTCTCGCGTGGATAGCCGCCCGCGCGCCCGGCGTCGTAACGGGGTACGACGCCGGTATGGCGGAAGCTTTCGAGCGTTCCGTCGCGGCTTTCCGCGCGGATTACGGCGGCCAGGCGCCGGGTTCCGAAACTGTTCCCGAGCCTGCGGAATATGCTGACAGTAATAAATATGATAAGAATTTTTCGTGAGTTTTGAAAAATTCATTAAAGGAAGTGTTGAGGATGGACATATTGAGCCTTAAGGGGCGGTTCGCCGATTTGTTCGGCGGGGGGGACGATCCCCGGGTGTTTTTCAGTCCTGGCAGGGTCAACCTGATCGGCGAGCATACCGACTACAACGGCGGTTACGTGTTCCCGTGCGCGCTCACTTTCGGGACATACGGCGTCGCGCGCGAGCGTTCCGACGGCGTTATCCGGCTCGCTTCGGTCAACTTCGACACGCGCGTCGAGGTGAGCGCGGACGATCTCAGGTACGACAAGGCGCACGGCTGGGCTAACAACCCGAAGGGCGTCGCGGTCGAGTTCACGAAGCTGCCCGGCCATCCGAAGATACCGGGCTTCGACCTGCTGATCCACGGCAATATCCCGTCGGCCTCGGGTCTGAGTTCCAGCGCGTCGGTGTGCGTACTGGTCGCGACTATCCTCAACGCGTTCACGGGCGCTGGCTTGTCGGGCATTGAGACCGCTCTGCTGGCGCAGCGCGTCGAGCATAATTATATCGGCGTCAACTGCGGCATAATGGATCAGTTCGCCGTCGCGATGGGCAAGGCGGGGCACGCGATACTGCTTAAATGCGACACGCTTAAATATGAGTATGTCCCCGTTGACATGCCGGGGTACAAGATAGTTATCGCGAACACTAAAAAGCCGCGCGCGCTGACGGATTCCAAGTACAACGAGCGCGTGTACGAATGCCAGGCGGCGCTTTCTTACCTCAAGAACCGCCTGCCGATCCAGAGCCTCTGCGACGTAAACCCGCGGGACTTCGAGCTTTATAAGCATCTGATACCGTCGCCGGCTCAGCGCAGCCGCGCCGAGCACGTAATTTACGAGAACGAGCGCGCGTTCATGTCCGTGGACGCGCTGCGGGAGGGGCGTCTTGACGAGTTCGGCAAGCTCATGATAGCTTCGCACAATTCGCTTCGCGACCTGTATGAGGTGACGGGTCCGGAGCTTGACGCGCTGGTCGAGGAATCGCTCGCGGCGCCGGGCGTAATAGGCGCGCGCATGACGGGCGCGGGAATGGGCGGCTGTTCGGTGGCTATCGTCGCCGAAGACGCGGTGAACGGGTTCATCCGGCGCGTCGGCGAGGGGTACGAGCGCCGCGTCGGGCACCCTACGGAGTTCTACATCGCCGACATCGCGGACGGCGCCGGGGAAGCGCTTCCGGAATAAAAGTATTTAACGAAGAACTGGAGATCGCTGAATGATAAGAAAAGCCGCCGAATACGGCAATGACAGCATAAAAATGCTGAAGGACGAGGAGCGCGTGCGCCTTCGACCTTCCGTTATATTCGGTTCGGACGGCGCGGAGGGCTGCGAGCACTCGATTTTCGAGATTATCTCCAACTCGATCGACGAAGCCAGGGAAGGCTTCGGCGACGTGATCGAGATAACCCGCCACCGGGACGACTCGGTCACGGTGGCCGACCACGGGCGCGGCATACCCGTGGATTACAACACGGTCGAGAAGAAATACAACTGGGAGCTTGTGTTCTGCGAGCTGTACGCCGGGGGTAAGTACGACAACAACGACGGCGGCAGCTTCACGTTCAGCCTGGGGCTGAATGGACTCGGGCTGTGCTCGACGCAGTACGCCTCCGAGTATATGGACGTCCTGATTCACCGTGACGATACGCGGTACACGCTGCGCTTCGAGAAAGGCAGGAACGTCGGCGGGCTTTCGCGCCTGCCCGCCCCGGGGCATCCTACGGGCACCGTAATAAAGTGGCGGCCCGACCGCGAGGTGTTCACCGACGTGTCCGTTACGGCTGATTTCTACCGCGACACGCTGAAGCGCCAAGCTATCGTCAACGCCGGTCTGCGCTTTGTTTTCACGGACGAGCCGAGCGGAACGACAGAGGAGTTTTACTACGGGCGCGGCGTCGCGGACTACATCGCCGAGCTTGCCGCCGGTAAGTCGCTGACGGAGCCGGTGCTGTGGGAAGGACGCGCCCGGGGACGCGACCGCGAGGATAAGCCCGAATACGACGTAAAATTCGAGACGGCGTTTTGTTTCTCGAACGACAACGCCGCCGTTTTCTATTTCCACAACTCCAGCTGGCTGGAGCACGGCGGTTCCCCGGACAAGGCCGCGCGCGGCGCTTTCGTGTCCGCCGTGGACGCGTATATTAAAAACGCGGGTCTGTATAAGAAGGACGAAAAGAAGATAGTATACGCCGACATCGAGGACAGCCTGATCCTGGTTGTCAGCTCGTTTTCCACCGTCACGAGCTATGAGAATCAGACGAAGAAATCCATAACTAACCGTTTTATCCAGGAGACGCTGTCGGAGTTCCTGAAGAAGCAGCTCACGATATATTTCATCGAGAATAAGGCCGACGCGGATAAAATCGCGGCGCAGACGCTCGTGAACAAGCGTAGCCGCGAGCAGGCGGAGAAAGCGCGCACCGCCATCAAGAAGAAGCTGACCGGATCAATCGACCTGCAGAACCGCGTGGAGAAGTTCGTCAACTGCCGCACGAAAGATCTGACGCGCCGCGAGATATATATCGTGGAGGGCGATTCGGCTCTGGGCGCGTGCAAGCTGGCGCGGGACGCGGAGTTTCAGGCGATCATGCCCGTGCGAGGGAAGATTCTCAACTGCCTGAAAGCCGATTACGACAAGATTTTCGCTTCCGACATCATAACGGATCTGATACGGGTGCTGGGCTGCGGCGTCGAGGTCAAGGCTAAGCATAACAAGGATTTGAACTCGTTCGATCTGTCGAAGCTGAACTGGAGCAAGGTGATCATCTGCACGGACGCGGACGTGGACGGTTTCCAGATACGCGCGCTGATACTGACTATGTTCTACCGGCTTGTTCCGACGCTGATTGATGAGGGAAAGGTGTTTATCGCGGAATCGCCGCTCTATGAGATTACGAGCGGGAAGAAGACGTTTTTCGCCTTCACCGAGCGTGAGAAGGCGCAGATAACGGCGCGGCTCGCAAAGTACTCGATCCAGCGCTCGAAGGGTCTTGGCGAGAACGAGCCGGACATGATGTGGCGGACGACGATGAACCCGGAAACCAGACGGCTGCTGGCGGTACTGCCCGGCGATATGTACAAGGCGCGGACAATGTTCGACGTCCTTCTCGGCGACAATTTGAAGGCGCGGAAAGCGTACATCGAGGAATTCGGACATCTTTACATTGACTTGAGCGAGCTGAGTTAGAGGAGGCAAGGGGTTGGCCGGCGCATCACAAGTATCGCGCTATAATCAGGGAAACGTCCGGGGAAGTTTCCCAATGAAAGACGTTTCATTATGCGTCACCGCCGGAAGGGTGCGGGCATAAATGGACCTTAAAGCGGAAGCGTTTGATATTTGGATGTATCTGCAAAACATAACGAACTATAATCCGCTTATCCGCTGCCGAATAGATTTCGACGGTCGTTTAGACGCTGACGTTTTGCGGGAATCCGTAACAGTTTCGATACGCGCCGTTCCGGTTTTAGGCTGCGTTTTTGACGGAGTCCGCCTATACCCTCGCTGGGCTGACAAGGGCTTCGACGGCGGTGACATGGTACGGACGATCATCGCGGACGCCGGCGCTGAGCGAACGGTTTTTCAAATTATGTCAGACGGCGTCGAAGTTACGCGCGAACCTCCGCTTAAAATATCCGTCGTCAGGAAAACCTCCGGCGATACGATGTGCGCCGTTATAAGCCATCTTATTTGCGACGGTATGGGTTTTAAGGCATATCTTTACCTGTTGAGCAACTGTTATACAAAACTCGCGCGTCACGAAGAATTTTCCGTACCAAAGCCCGGCTGCAGAGGAACAAAACCGCTCTTGAGGAGCGTGAGATTCGGCGAGCGTCTGAGGATTCTGCGCTCCAGGTTCGACGCGTACGCTTCTTCCAACCGTCAGGAAGGACTGTCTCGCCCCGCGTCAGACCAAAACGAAACTTACATGGAGAATCTGGTAATAGCGGCGGAAGATTTCGGACGGCTGCGCCGCTCCGCAAAGGCGGACGGAGCGACGGTCAACGACGCTCTGATGGCGCTTTATGCCCGAGCGTTTTGCAAGGAAACGCGTACAGAAAAAGTCTTGCTGCCATCGACAATGGACCTGCGGCGGTTTCTGCCGCCGGGAAACATCGGATTCAGCAATTATGTCGGCAATTGTATGTGCGCTGTAACCGTCCGCGGCGGGGATTCGCTGTCTGAAACCATGAAACAGGTTTCGGCACGGATGGGCGAGCATAAATCGGGCAAAAACGTCCTGAAACAAGTTATGCTCTGGGACGCCGCCGTCCGATTTCTGCCGTTACCGGTACTGAAGCCATGTTTCAGAAAATTTGTAGCCGAGCCGGTTATTTCGTACACCAACTTGGGCGTACTGGAAAAAGAACGGCTGTGTTTCGCGTCCGCGCCGGTTAAGCGCGCGTATATGACAGCCTCGATTAAACCGCGTCCTTATCTGCAGTTGACGGCTTCTACATGGGACGGCTATTGTACCATATGCTGTAATATTTATGGCTGCGAAAGCGATAGGGCGTTTGTTCGTCGGCTTTTAGACGATATCGCGGTGGAAATCAAGTCTATCATCGCATAAATGAATCGCTTATTTCTACCCGAATAATCATGCAATATAACTCGCAGCAAGCGGGAAGCCCTGATTTTACAAGGCTTCCCGCTTCCTATGTTAACTAGTTTGTTATAAGCTCGACGGCCTCGCGCGGTTCCTGTAAAGTTTTGTGCGTGTAAATCCGCTCCCCGGCGTCCCCGGACTTGTGCCCCATGATGTGGATGAAGTTTGCTTGAATCGAAGTATTTTCGCCTGACAGAATTTTGCGTAAAGCCGCAAAATTCATCCAAGCGAAAATGCGATGCAAACTTCTGTCAAGCAAAATTCCTTGCGGGCAAGCCCCACGCTGACCTTTCTCGCGCCGATAAAGATTGTTTTGCCCATTTTGGTTCGGGAATAGAGTGAAAAAGAATAACGCCAAACCCGCAAACCTTGATATTACTGGTGTATTCGGGTTTGGCACTATTATACCATAATGGCACACGGCGGCGACCAATATGCACCAGTTGACGGGTGACTTCTACACCACGGGCGAAGTGTTGGGGCATACGCTCGCGGGGATCGGCGCGTCGCTCGGCCTGTCCATGAACTTTGAGGCGCTCACGGCGCGGTATGTGGACGTGCGGCTTGAACGCAAAAGAAAGTGCTTGACCTCTACCACGCCGCCGTCCACGCGGCGGGCGGGCAGACGGAAAAGGAAGCGGAGAAGCAAAAACCGCAAAAGGCAAAAGGGCGTGAAACGGAGTTGTAAATCACGCAAGTGCTTACAATTCCTTACCGCTTCTTATATCACCTTACGAAGCTCAGGCACCATTTTGGCACCGCGCGCCGATTTTAGACGCGTGGGCGAGCGCAAAAAGGAAAAGAGCAAACCCGCGCAAACGTAGTGTTCATGCGGGTTTGCTCGCTCCCATTAAATTATCCGACTCAAAAATGCTGTTTGGATGTGGCGCGAAAAAATACTATTTTTTATCGCCGAAATCGGTTCGATCGGATCCGTTTTTTTAAGAAATTCGAGGGGGGATTCATTCAAAATCGAGGTGCTTTTCCCCGGAAGCCAAAAATACATCGGATGGAGAAACAGTTTATGTAATGTCCGCAATCGGAAAATTTATACACAATGCCGAGTGTATTATTTGATGAAAAGATGGCATAAATACTGGATTGTCGATTGCGGACATCAAAAAACTGATTGTAGCATCCATGTCAGCGATCTTTTTGTGTCCGGAAGCCCTCTGATTCCATATGTATGCGTGTTAATAATTCATCAATTTTTTCTTCTGGAAAACAAGATTACGGTATTACACCGTTTCAGGGTGCTTCTAAGCTTTTTTGGCCAAAACCAAATTTTCTAAATGTCGAAATCTAGAAAGCCCTCCGAAAAGCCGATTAGGATAAAATGTATAAATATACGTTTTATACATCTCCGGTGTATATACCAAAATGTCCTCAATCGAGTTTCAGAATGGCTGTATTGCGGGGTTCTGCGCTTCTTTCGCTTCCTGTCATTTGATGTTCTTCGGGACGTTTTGCAACGGCTACGCCAAAAAGACGCCTCCCAAACGCCCTTTTGGCGTCAAGCCCGAAACGTCTTGCGTTGGACCAGTTCCGCCGACACCACCACTTTCTGCGGTATCTTGTTGCCCGCCAGCAGGCTCGCCATAAAGTCCACGGACATGACGCAGATCGTCTCCAGCATATTATCGACGGAGGATAACTCCGGCGTGGCGCATTCGGCCAGCTGACTGTTGTTGAAGCCGACCACGGGAATGTCCTTGCCCGCCGCGAGCAGCGCCTTCTGCGCGCCTATGGCGAGCAGATCCTCCGAAGCCAGCGCCGCGTCAAAATCCACTCCGCGCTCGATCAGATCGGATACGCGCCTGCGCGCCGGGTCGATACCGTTCGTCACTTGCTGGATCAGGTCGTCGCCCGGGGTCAGGCCGCATTCGGTCAGGCCGTCGCGCACCCCAGCCAGTTTCTGGCTGCCGCTCCACGCCCACTTCGCCATATCGTGGATATAGAGGATTTTGCGGCGTCCGTCCTCAAACAGCCGCTTTACGGCGTTTTTCATCGCGTCGCGCTCGTCGCAGTATACGCAGTATACGTTCGGCGTCTGGATAAACGCATTTACCATGAACACGGGCGCCTGCGCGGCGGCCTCGCGGATGTGGCTGTTATCGCGCTCCTCGCGGTAGGCCGAGCCGACTAGGATGACGGCGTTGACGCGCTTCTGGAGTACAGACGTCAGCCGCTCCTTGATGTCGGTCAGGTTGCGCCCGGTGCAGCAGAGCAGCGAGTCGAACCCCTTGCCGCGAAGCTCCCGCTCCAGCAGCGAGACGACGTTCGCGTAATACATATTGGCGACGTCTCGGCAGAGGATACCAGCCAGCTGCATCGAGTTGCGCCCGAACCCGCTCGCGAAGGCGTTCGGGATATATTCCGCCTCCTGCATGGTCCGAAGGACCAGCTCGCGCGTGGGCGGGCTTACGTTCGGGCTGTTGTTTATGACGCGGGACACCGTCGCCGCGGATACGCCGCACATGGCGGCTATATCGTGAATGTTCACAAAAATCACCCTATAATGCGTCGCCGCGTTAAAAACCATAAAAATTCCACGCCGCCTATCGAAAAAGTTATCAAATTTAACATATCTATTGACAACGGCGCGTAATTACGTTACACTTTCGGTGAAAATAGTTACATATGGGTTTCGCAGTAAATCAGATATATCTCGACAGCCCCTCGTGCCGCGTGACGAACCCTTCGGGAAAACCGGGCGCGTATCCTTCCGCTCCGTCCCAGCCGGCAGCCATCATGGCGGCGGCCAGCAGCAACGCTCCGTTGCCGGGCAGATACAGCGGCAGGTCGGCCTTGTCGCCTTGGCGGTTGTGGCCGCTGGGCATACAGGTATTCTTGGGCGAATCCATCAGCAGCAGATTTACGGCGTCCTCCCGCCGGCCCAGCCGCGCCGCGGTCATAGCCATCATCGGGAAGTCCCAGCCCCAGACCGAGGGTATGTCCCAATCGGAGAGAACGCGGTCGAGCGTGGCGCTCATAACGGCGCGATCGACGCCGTCCCCGGGCAGGAACCCCAGCATGGCCGTCTGCGACGGGTGGTCGGTATTGAACGGGGCGGTCGTGAACGTCTCGGGGCAGTTCTCATGCGCTGGGAACACGCCGTCGGCGACGGCGGGCGCGGCGAGTTTGTCCGCGACTTGTATCCAGCGCGGATCGGGCGTTCCGCCCGTCTCGGCGGTCCACTCGGCGGCTTTCCGCAGACCCCATCGGAAGTATTCGACCTCAAACCCGGCGTTCAGCACTGTACGCGGGTCGAACCGCTCCTGCGACGGGTAGTACGGCGGCCCCAGCACATAACGCGAACCGTCCCAGCGGGCGAAAGAAACCATGAAATTCGCGGTCTCGGCGATCACTTCGGCGTATTCGCGCGTAAACTCGGGGGGCGCCCCGGCGCGCCGGATAAGCTCGGCCAGCATGATGGGGTGCGGCTGCTGCCAAATGAGAAGGACGGCTATCGCGGACGGCGAGTTGTATCCGCTGGCGTCGCAGAGCTTCGGCCAGCGCGCTCCCTCGTAACCCTGTGAGCGCGCGATCTCTCTGGCGGCGGGCAGCGCGGATTTATACCACGCGAGACTTGGCCGGATAACGCCGGCCCGGCCCCAGAGCGCGAAGTGCGCCATGTGCCAGCAGTGCATCTCGACGTTGAACTTGCCGTACCAGCTGTTGAGCGTCAGGCCTGTCTCGGCGGGCGGCAGGCTGCCCCGGCTCTGAATGGCCGTCAGGTATTGCGACAGAACGATACGGCGCTCCAGCTCGAAAGCGCGGGGGTCGGACGATTCCGAAAGGTCTATCGCGCCGCCGGACTGCCAGTATCCGCGCCAGAATTCGGCCAGACGGAGTTTCGCCGCGCCGAACGGCTCGGCGGCGTCCGCGCCTCGAGGGTAATTTCGCGCGAACCACGCGGAATTCATGTCGAAACGGACGCACAGCCAGACGGCGGGTTTGTCCCATACAAACGACAGCGAGTGTTCGCCCGCCGTAATCAAGGCGCCCGGCGAGTCCGCGCGGACGCTGAAGGACAAGTCGTCCAAACGCCGCGTTACATGGGCCGTTCCATCCCCGGCTACGGATTCGGTCGTGTGCCGATCGGGCTTCGTCCAGTCCGCTCCGCTGATCGTATGCGAGCCGTACGGAAACGACAGCTCTATCCCAAGCCGCCCGGACGCCAGAAGCGGCGACTCGGCGCGCACATAGACGGCGTCGCGGTCGGGATCGACGAACGTTTCCACATTAACGGTCTCCCCGGCGGCAATGAATTCGGACGAGAGTACACCGCGGTACATATCCAGCGTCCGCGCGACGGCGGTTCCCCCCGCAAGCCCGGACGCGTCCAATGTGAACGAGAGCCGCGCCAGCGATACCTTGTGGGCGTTCCGGCGCAGGGCGTAGAAGAGTTCTTCCTGCCCCTCGTGTTCGGTGGCGTAGCGGACGCCGCGCCCGAACGTGTCGTAGGATGTGAGCCTGAGGCCTTTCTCGGATTTCGGCGCGTCGGGGTAGCTGTGCCAGCCCCATTCCGCCATAGTCGTTAGCGGGAAGCCCGGATAGAGCGCCGGTTCGCTCTGCAGTCCGGTGTAATCGGCGGTGAAACAGAAACGACCGTTGCCGACGGAGAGCGGCTCGTTATGAAGCGCTGAAAAGCGCGTGTTGTGGCGCGTTACAAGCTGTTCGCGGTCTATCACGCCGCGCCGCCTCCCTCTATAAGTGATTTTCGCCTGAATCCGCGAAAATCCGCTGTGATTCTCGCCTGAACCCGCGAAAATCTATATGGCAATGAAAATTCGTTACATATAATAACACAGCGTTCAGCATAACGCAACCAGAAAGTTGATAATTATGAAAAAGGTAATTTCGCGTGAATCAAGCGGAATTCGTCTTGAAGATATTCAGATCCGCGACCCGTATTTCCTGCTGGAGGGCGGCGCGTATTATCTGTACGGTTCTACCGACAAGGATATATGGCGCGGCGGTACGGGGTTCGACGCGTATCGGGGCGGCGGGACGGAAGAACTGGACGGCCCGTTCCCGGTGTTCCGCCCTGACGCCGGTTTCTGGTCGGAGAAGAATTTTTGGGCGCCGGAGGTATACCCGCTAAACGGCGCGTACTATATGTTCGCTACTTTCAAGCCGAAGGCGGGCCGGCGGGGCACCGCCGTACTGCGGGCCGAAAACCCGCTTGGTCCTTTCGTCCCGATCACCGACGAGCCGGTCACGCCCCCCGAACGGGAGTGCCTGGACGGCTCGCTGTGGATAGAAAATGAAACTTGTTACATGGCGTTCTGTCACGAGTGGCAGCAGATCGGCGATGGGACGGTATGCGCAATGCGGCTGTCGCCGGACCTTACGAAAGCCGCCGGCGAACCCGTGACGCTGTTCGCGGCCAGCTCGGCGCCGTGGGCGTACCCGTTGGCGGGCCGCGCCCCGGGCAGTTATGTCACCGACGGGCCGAACCTGCTCCGCGGTCCGGACGGCGCGCTGTATATGCTGTGGTCGTCGTTCGGGGCGGACGGCAGGTACTGTCTCGGATACGCGCGGTCGGACTCGGGCGGGCTGTTCGAGCCGTGGGAGCAGCAGCCGGAACCGCTCGTCTCGGGCGGAGGGCACGGGATGTTCTTCAGGGATGAATCGGAGCGCCTTTACATAGCGTTCCATTCGCCCAACGACACGCCGAACGAGCGCTGCCAAGTCCGCGGGGCGGCGATAAAAGGCGGCAAACTATTTCTTCTGTAACAAGTTCTTTTGCTTCTTTTCTTTTAAGAAAAGAGGCGGGGTTTGGGGCGGCGCCCCCAATGAATTTTCGCGGGTTCACGCGAAATTGCCTTGGTTTAAGTTATTTATCTCTAACGGAAAGGAGTCCTGGCGGTGAAAAGCTTCCTTAAGAAAAACTCGGTTCCGTACCTGTTCCTGCTGCCGTGGCTGATCGGGTTCTTCGTGATGACGCTGTATCCGATGGCGATGTCGCTGTACATGAGCATGACGAACTATAACATCACCAGGCCGAACTCCACACAGTTCATCGGATTGGGCAACTATATCCAGATGTTCACGTCCGACCCGAAATTCATGAAGTCGCTCCAGGTGACGTTTCTCTATGTGTTCGTGTCTGTGCCGCTCAAGCTGATATTCGCGCTGCTGATCGCGGTGCTGATGAACCAGAAGCTGCGGTTCGTGGGCGTCTACCGCGCGATATACTACATACCGACGCTGCTGGGCGGATCGGTCTCGATAGCGGTTCTGTGGCGCAAGCTGTTCTCGAAGGACGGCGTTATAAACATGCTGCTGGGGTCGTTGCCGGGGATAAACGCGTCCGACCTGCCCGGGTGGATCGCCAATCCGAAGTACGCCATATGGACGCTCGTGATACTGACTGTCTGGCAGTTCGGCTCGTCCATGATCATCTTCCTGGCGGGGCTTAAGCAGATACCGCAGGATTACTACGAGGCCGCCTCCATCGACGGCGCGAGCAAGGTTCGGCAGTTCTTCAAGATAACCGTGCCGTCGCTCACGCCGGTCATCCTGTTCAACCTTATCATGCAGATGATCTCGGCGTTCCAGGCGTTCACGCAGGCGTACATCATCTCGGGCGGCAAGGGCGGCCCGGTGGATTCCACTCTGTTTTACTCGCTCTACCTTTACAACAAGGGATTCTATCTCAGCGACATGGGGTACGCCTCGGCGATGGCCTGGGTTCTGCTGCTCATTATCGCGGTCCTGACGCTTATCATCTTCCGCTCGTCGGGTTCGTGGGTGTCATACGGAACGGGGGAATAGCGCGTGGACGTCAACACGAAAAGGCGGATTCTCGGCGGCGTCAGGCTGACGCTTACGCACCTTGTCATAATCGTGATAGGGCTGGTCATGCTCTATCCGGTCATATGGATGATCGTCAGCTCGTTCAAGCCGAACAACATGATTTTCAGCGACACAAGCCTTATCCCGAAGGCGCTCACCCTCGACAACTACGTTACGGGCTGGAAGGGCTACGCCAACGTGTCGTTCGGGCAGTTCTTCATTAATTCCATATTGCTGTGCGTGTTCGCCGTCGTCGGCAACGTATTCTCGTGCACTCTGGCGGCATACGCGTTCGGCAGGCTCAAGTTCTCGCTCAAATGGCTGTGGTTCGCGGTCATGATGCTGAGCGTGATGCTGCCGGCGCACGTAACGACGATCCCGCGCTACCTGCTGTTCAACGCGTTCGGATGGACGTCCAGCAAGGATGTTATCGTGAATTACCTGCCGATCGTAGCGCCGAAATTCCTCGCGGTGGACGCGTTCTTCGTCTTTCTGCTCGTGCAGTTCATAAGGGGGCTGCCGAAGGATCTGGACGAGGCCGCCACGATCGACGGCTGCAGCCGGACGGGGATATTCTTCCGGATCGTCCTGCCGCTGACCACCCCGGCTATAGTAACGACGGCGCTGTTCACTTTCATCTGGACGTGGGACGATTTCTTCAACCAGCTGCTGTATCTGTCAAGCCCGAATACGTTCACGGTATCAATGGGTCTGCGCAGCTTTGTGGATAACTCGGCCTCGTCCAACTGGGGCGGCGTGCTGGCTATGTCCACGCTGGCTATGATACCGTCGTTTATACTGTTCTTCTCGCTCCAGAAGTACTTCGTCCGGGGCATCGCCACCACCGGTATTAAGGGATGATGCTAATCCCATTTAGATTTATGGATAAAATTTTTCAAGCGTCAGCGCGTTCGCGCGGCTCTGAAGTTTGCGTGAACCAAGCAAACTTCCTTGGCGCGAACTGAAAAATTTTTACCCGTCTTTGTAAAATGGGATTAGTGTGACGCCGTTTTTCCGCTGGATAACGGCGCGGATCCCCGCATACATATACGTGCGTCACACTACAAAATTGGGAGGAATCAGCATGAAAAAGACGCTAGCGCTGCTCATGGCCGCGGCTATGGCGTTCGGCCTGACCGCTTGCGGAGGCGACCAGCCCGCCGCCAACAACACGGACACGCCCGTCGCAACCACCGCGCCCGCCGCCGAAGTGACGACCGAGCCGGCCGCGGTCGAGCCGCCGGCAGTCGCCGAGGGTCCGGAGGGCTACCCGCAGTACACGGGCGATCCCGTAGAGCTTCGTCTCGCCTACTGGGGCAACGACGACCGAGTACAGAGGACAGACGACGTGATAGCGTTGTTTGAGAGCTACTATCCGTCGATCAAGGTGACGGGCGAACCCGCTCCCGGCACCAACGAGATGTTCGACATGGTGAAGACCCAGCTGACCGCCGGAAACGCCGCCGACATCATCCAGATGGGCGGAAACTTCGCGGACTTCAAGGAATTCATCGTCCCGCTTCAGTCCTATTTCGGCGGCGAGCTGGCGAACGTGGCCGACCCCGCCGCATTTGATCAGACCACGTTCGACATCTACAGCGCGGGCGGCGACCGTCTCGGCGTCTGCGTCGGCAAGAACCTGCTCGCGCTCGTCTACAACAAGACGCTGCTCGAGTCCGCGGGCGCTCCGCTTCCGCCCGCCACGTGGACTTGGGAAGAGATGAAAGCCTACGGAGAGTCCGTCAAGGCTCTGTTGCCCGAGGGCGTGTACCCGTTCGTGGACAACGCGGCGAATCAGGCGAACTATATAGCCTACTGGTTCCGTCAGCTCGACAAGCCGGTCTGGACCAGCGACCTGCAGACGTTCGTGGACGCGGACGGCGCCAAGGGATGGCTTGACGTCTGGACCGGATACATCGCCGACGGGCTCGTCCCCGACGCTGAGACGACCGGCGGGTACGCCGAGACCTCGCCCGACACATCCGCGCTGATCGCCGGCAAGGCCGCCGTCGGCCTTATCTGGGCGAACCAGATCGGCGCGTATCAGGGCGCCACGACAGACGAGCTGGGCCTGACCGTACTGCCGACCGGCGGGAAGCCCGCCCTCGCTACGCAGGGCAGCCAGTGCTTCACGATCAACAAGACCGCGGCGAGCGTCGAGGCGGCAGCGCTGTTCCTCAATTTCTTCGCGTCGCACCCCGAGGCCGCGGCGATACTCCAGACCAACCGCGGTATCCCGTCGTCGATCCCGGCTCTTGAGTCGCTCTCCGCCAGCGCCGAAGGCGCCGACAAGATTCTGTTCGACTATTCTGCTTTCGCCGCCGCGTCCGGCCAGACGATCCCACAGGATCCGAACCTTCCCGGCGACCAGGAGTTTATCCAGGAGCTTCAGCGGATATATCAGGCCGTTCAGTTCGGAGAGGCCACAAACGACGAGGGCGCGCAGCAGATCGTCGAGCTGATCACTAGACTGGCCGCCACCGGCTGATACGGAAGATCTGTAACAGAAGTCAGAGAAGATTGGGAGAATCGGTTCCTCGCCGGTTCTCCCGTGTTCCGAGGTGTGGTATGAGGTATGAAAACGGAAACGCCGCGGACGTGAGCGTGGCGTATATCGGCGGCGGGTCGCGCGGGTGGGCGTGGGGCTTCATGATGGATCTGGCCATGGACGAGAGCGTGGCCGGCGCCGTCCGCCTGTACGACATAGACCACGCGGCCGCCGGCCGGAACGCCGTTATCGGAAATAAAATATCCGCGCACAAGGACGCGGTGTCCCGCTGGAAGTATTCCGTCGCGGACAGTCTGGCCGAAGCGCTCGAGGGCGCGGACGTAGTCGTCATATCGATACTGCCGGGCACATTCCGCGAGATGCGCTCGGACGTCCACGCGCCGGAAGCCTATGGCGTATGGCAGTCCGTCGGCGACACGGTGGGTCCGGGCGGGTTCGTCCGCGCGCTGCGCGCCGTGCCGATGTTCGTTGAGATAGCGGAAGCGATCCGCGACTACGCGCCCGAAGCCTGGGTCGTCAACTATACTAACCCGATGAGCGTGTGCATAGCGGCGCTTTACGAGACGTTCCCCGGTATACGCGCCTTCGGCTGCTGCCATGAGGTGTTCGGCACGCAGAAGCTGCTGGCCGCCATGCTCGCGGATACCCTTGGCGCAGAAGGCGTGACGAGACAGGAGATCGCGGTCAACGTGCTCGGCGTCAACCACTTCACGTGGTTCGACAAAGCCAGCTATCGCGGGATCGACCTGTTTCCGCTCTACGCCGGGTTCGCCGGCAGGTATTTCGAGAGCGGGTTCGCTTTCGCCGAGGACGAGGTATCGTTCAATAAGAATTTCGTGTGCAGCCACCGCGTTAAGTTCGACTTGTTCCGGCGCTACGGGCTGATAGCGGCGGCCGGGGACAGGCACTTGGCCGAGTTCATGCCGCCGTGGTACCTCCGCGACCCGGAGACGGTCGAGAGCTGGGGCTTCGCGCTGACGTCGGTCGATTGGCGCGAGCGGGATCTGGCGAGGCGGCTCCGCCGCAGCGACGCGCTCGTCTCCGGCGAGGAGGAGCTTCGGATTACGCCCTCCGGCGAGGAAGGACACCTGCTCATCAAGGCGCTGCTCGGCTTGGGCGACCTGATCAGCAACGTGAACCTGCCGAACAGCGGGCAGATCGAGAACCTGCCGCGCGGCGCCGTCGTCGAGACAAACGCGCTGTTCCGGCGCGGGGCTATACTGCCGGTAGCGGCGGGATCGCTCCCGGGGAATGTGCTGCCGCTCGTGGCGCGGCACGCGCACAACCAGCGCAATACCTTGGACGCCGCTCTCCGCCGCGACTACAGGCTGGCGCTCTCGACGTTCCAGAACGATCCGCTGATGTCGTCGGTGCCTCCGGGCGGCGCCGACGCGCTGTTGCGCTCGATGATCCGCGCCACGCTGGAATATTTGCCCGACGGCTGGGATGTTTAGTCCCAGCCGTTTTTGTTCATTCATGTAGTTAGATTATATATTATAATGAAGGAAGTGATACGCCGTTGAGTATTGATTTCGTACTGCCGGATGGCGCGCGCGTGTACCCGGACTCGGTGAGCGAGGTGCAAGACGGAGGCCTCGCCATGGCGCGGCACAATGGGCGCGACATAGTAGTGACCGCCGGCGCCGTAAAAGACGCGTTCGGCGGGGGCGAACTGACCCGCGCGAACGCCGCCGCGCTGCGCTCTCTGCTGCCTTTCACCGCGCCCGCTCCGATACTGTCCAATCCGCGCACGATCGGCCTGGGGGATCGCCTCGGCGTCGCGACGCCGGGGCATATCCGCGCCGTCGCGGATTACGACGTGTTTCCGGTGTTCGCTCAGCAGTCCGCGCGCGAGCTTTCGCTGACGAACCGGTCCTTTGAGGACGTGCTCGACGCGGCGACATTCGCCGTCTTCCGAGAGGGGTACCGGCGCGGCTACGGCGCGGACGCCGACCACCTGAAGCGCCCGGAGGACATAACCGCCGCGATCGGCCTGGGGTACACGATGATAACGCTGGATTGTTCCGATCATATCCGCCCCGGCTCGGGCGACGATCCCGAAAGCTGCCGCGCGGTGTACGGAGACGCGATAGAATTCGCCGCGCGGATCTATCACGATTACATCGCGCCCGCGGGCGGCAAAGTGGATTTCGAGCTGTCGATCGACGAGACCGATACGCCCACGACGCCGGCCCAGCATCTGTACGTAGCGGAAAGTCTGGCCGCGCGGGGCGTCCGTCCCGCGACCGTCGCGCCGCGCTTTTGCGGTGAGTTTCAGAAGGGGATCGACTATATCGGCGATATAAGCCAATTCGAGCGCGAGCTGGCCGCGCACCGGGAGATAGCGGAACGGTTTGGATACAAACTGTCGATCCATTCCGGATCGGATAAATTCGCCGTGTTCCGTTCCGTCGGCAGACTGACGCGCGGTCGCTTCCACCTGAAGACCGCCGGCACCAACTGGCTCGAGGCGGTCCGCGTGGTCGCGGCGGCGGATCCGGCGCTGTTCCGCGAGGTTTACGCCTTCGCTCTGGAGAGTTTCGCGGACGCGCGACGATTCTACCACGTTAAGGCGGCGCCCGAAAGCGCCCCGGATATTTCCGGCGTTCCCGATTCCGACCTTCCGTCCGTTCTGGACGACGACGACGCGCGCCAGGTCGTCCACATCACCTACGGGCATATTCTGACGGCGCCGCAGTTCCGCAGCCGGTTGTACCGGCTCTGGGCGGAACACGCGGAAGATTACGCCGAGCGGCTCGCCGAGCATATAGGCGCGCACCTGAAAAATCTTTTCTATTCCTCAAATGGAGATCATGCTAATCTCCGTTAGATTGGTAGAAAATATTTTTCAAAGCGGAAGCGCGGACTTGAAAAATCTTTTCTATTCCTCAAAATGGAGATTAGTATTGGTATTAAGCGCGAATCGCCTTTCGGAGCCGGCGCTGTGAAACGGGGGATAACCGGACGGGTATCCCCCTCCCTGTTGTGAAACATCTTTCGCGGAGCGTTGCGCAATACGCCCGTTAATTCCGCAAATCTTCTGTGCGTTACCTACTATTTTCACAAATTTGCAAAGATTTTTATAAAATTTCGTAGCAAATTATAATATTATATTGACAAACTAACGGTTGCGGACTTATAATCATCTTGTGAAAGTAATTTCATGAAACTTGCGGCGCTTTTGTCAATTCCGGCTCGGGCGCGGGGGGAACGCCCGCCTTTGACTAATTTCGGGCGGCGGGTGTCGCGCCGCGGGGCGCGGTCGGACAGAGAGGAGTAATGCGACATGAAAAAGACACTGCCGCGAATTTTCGCGGCAGCGACGGCGGTCGTAACGATCGTTTCCGCGCTGGTGGTCACACCGGCGCGGGCGGCCGCCGCCGGTCCCGTCGGCAACCTGCTGGATCAGCGCAAGACGCTGACAAGCAGCGCGTATGTGGCGGGGGACGACTCAACGTATCCGTACGGGGCGCGCCCCGGCGAGTACGCCTATCGTCCCAACACGAACATGGCACATTGGAGCAATACCAACAACGAATGGATTCTCTATGACCGCGCGAAGGCCAACGCGGCGTTCGTTGCCCCGGCGGCGGGCGGCGGGGCGACCTCCGTCAACATGGCCGTGGCGGGAACCGGCACGGGAGCCGAGGCGACCGCCTGGGCAGGCGCGGCGAGTTACACGGTGAACGGCATGTTCACCGAGGCCCGCACCGCGACGACTACAGGCGCTCCGACCGGAACGGTCAAGTTCCTGTGGGACGGGCCGACGCTCTACGCGCTGCTCGACATGGCGGACACGACGTCGAACGGCGGCGCGCCTCCCGACACGACTGCAGCCGGCATAGGCACCAGCAGCAACGACTATCTCGGTATTCAGCTGGATCTGCGCAACGAGATGCTGGCGTTCGAGACCGACACCACCGGGTGGATGTACATATCCGGCGCGTCCACGACGAACGGAACCGCGTACACGTCGTTCGGCTCAGGCGGCATGATCGCGGGCAACTCGCCCTACAATACGAATCACCCGTGGTACAACGGCCCGCGTATCAAGGCTTACGCCGTCGAGAACAACACGACGCACACGCTTTTCAAGATCGCCATCGAGATAGCCGGTTGGGGCAGCGACTGGGACTTCCCGCTGACGAACGGCACGGAGGTCGGCCTGGAGCTGGCCTATCACAACGGTGGCGGCACGGCGGCGTGGACGCTCTGGTCGGCGAAGAACTACGTGGCGGCGGACGCCGATACCGCCGCGCCGAACTTCAACAACGAGCGCTCGCGTAACCGCTCGGCGGGTATAGTGACGCTGACGGGCGCGCCGACGGTATCGGGACGCGCCGCATCCTACCCGGCGGACGCGAACAGCTTCGCCTACAGCGCGTGGGCGGTTACGCAGGATCAGTGGTTCTGGAACAGAAACGACGCGCGATACGGACTTAACACCAGTCCCAACCTGTGGACGCCGGATTCGCGCGACAGGTGGACCGCGGCATACAATACGTGGAGCGCTACGGAGAACCAGGCCAATATGCTCGCCGCGCTTAAGGCGTTCGACGGGCTGCGGTGGTATGACACGCGCTTCCCCGACCCGCGCAACCTGCCCGCGCAGCAGACGCTGCCGAACCCGTATGAGTTCGTGACGTACAAGGCGGCGCAGGGCGAGTACACGGACGTATACGGCGAACCCGACGTGGCGCTAAACAACGGTATAGGCGAGGGTCACGACGGAAAGGTCCTCAACAACGCGGACTGGTTCGGCGTTGGGGGCCGGCGCGAAGAGGTACTAAAGATGGCACAGATGTACGAATACGGCCTGATGCCCGAGATAACCGTCGTCAGCACGGCAAAGAACGGCAACAACGTCACCGGCGTGGTTAAGTACAACGGCGGCGCCAATCAGAACATAACGGTGACGCTTGGCTCAGCCAGCGGCGTATCGGCGGGCGCGTTCATCAATATCGGCAGCGGTTTGACCGTTCCCAACTCGATTACCATGACATTCAGCACTACTGTCACCGATACGCGCAACAACGTGGTCGGATCACACAGCTCGACGGTGAACGGGTATGCCAACGACTACCAGACGGCCAACGGTTACTCGAACATTATGGGACCGGCGATAAGCCTGCACGCTCAGCTGGAAGTGCTGGAAGCCTACATGCTTTCGCATAAGGACGACGATCTGTACAAAAAGTGTTATCCAATACGCGCCACCATAACGGGCTTCTCGATCAACGGCAAGGTAGCGTTCGCGTGCGCTCTGTTCGACGAACGCGTATATATCGCCGTTCCGGGCGCTTCGGGCGCTTCGGGCGCGGGGCTTTGGCGCTACAGCAACTACGGCCAGGCCTATAACTGGACGGGCGCGGGCTACGGAACCACGGCTGGATACGCGACGGATTACGGCTGGGGCAACGAGACGCTGAGCGCGTACACCCTGAACCTTGGCCGCGAAAACCATCTGTTCGCCTTCGTCAATCCGATCGGCAGCCAGTCCCGTATGTATAACGGCTCGTTCGGCTTCTGGAACCATCTGCCGTATGACAAAGACGAGCTGATCGCGACTTTCGCGCCCGACCGCATGGTTATCGTCGGAAACACCAGCATAAACGACCACAACGACAACACCCTGCAGGACGCGGCCGCCGCGTCGATGGCCAAGGCGGTCTACCGCTTCCTCGGCCCGTCCTCCGGGTACGATCCAAATAACTACGTTGGCAGCAGCTTCGTAGACTTTTATACTGCCGGCGACCCGCACAGAAACAACGTAACCGGCGCGAACGCCCAGATAGCCAAATACGCCGCGACGAGCGGCGTGGGCAATACCACCGCGCCCGCCGAGGCGATCTCCAAGGATCCTTTCGGCGACCGCAACGTGTCGGGCGCCATAGCGGTGAGCGTTACGAGCAGCAAGGGCACGATCAGCAGCGTCGCGCAGACGATGAGCGCCTATGATTACTATTACGGCGGATACAACACCATGTCCGGCGGCACGGGCGGCAGAACCGGCCGCGACGGCTGGTACTACGCCGAGCCCGAGCCGGTCTCCGGCAACTTTATGTACACGGGCGCGAACAGCCAGGAGAAGTTTAACTTCAAGGGACAGACGATAACTAACTGGGTTGAGCAGGCCAACGCGAGCGGCGGCAAAGACATATGGATAACGCTGGCGGACGCGGGCGCGAACCTTACCTCTCTCATACCGCGTTTCTTCATCAACCGCGGATCGACGGTGGATTACGCCGCCGGATACGCCCGCAGCTTCTCGGACGCCGTTGTAACCGAGAGCGGCGTGACGGCGAACGCGAACGCCGGTACGGCCACGCCCGTGACGTATATGGTACGCGAGCTGGATACCAACTCGTCCACTATATACCATAAGCTGAATTCCCCCGAGTCCGCGAAGGAGTACAACATCTATATCGTGGTGTCCTCCGGCGCGAAGGTATCCGGCAGGATCACCGGCAGCCCGGGCGCGGTCAATATCGCGGGCGCCTCGGTTACGCTACGGCAGGGCGACGCCGTGATCGGCTCGGCGGCCACATCCGGCGACGGCACTTACACCATCAGCGGCGTGGGCGACGGAACCGGCTACACAATCGAGGTTTCCGCCGACGGGTACGCGGGAGGCGCGACAGCCGGCTTCGCGGTTTCCGGCGCGGATGTGACCGGGCAGAACCTTGTTCTTAGCAAACAGTATGCGATCGACTACGTACTTGACGGCGGGACGCTGGCGGACGGCGCTCCCGCGGTACACACATACGGCGCGGCTACAGACCTTCCGTCCGCGTCGAAGACCGGCTACGGCGCGGTCGCCTGGTACGGCACGCCGGCCCTGACGGGCACGGCTTACACTCGGATAACCGCGGCGCCGCAGACGGAGCTGCTTGGCGGAGACGTGATCACCGTATACGCGAAATACGCGCTGCTGGACAATCAGGCGGTTCTGACCGAATCTCTGACGTTCACGGCGACGGACGGATACGCGTCGATACCGGCGCAAAATCTTATTTTCAGCAACGTCGGCGGCAACCAGCTCACGATTACGAGCGTCACGCGGGACGGCGATTCGTTCAGCGTCGGCGCGGCGGTTCCGGTTAACCCGACGAGCGAATCATCCTCAACGATAGCCGTAACGCCCGTCACGGGTCTGGCGGTCGGCTCGCACACGGGTTCCGTGACCGTCGTCTCCGGCGCGGGTTCCAAGACCGCCGCCATAACGATCAATATCGTGCCGTCCGCACCGGAGCTTGTTTCGGCCGAAGGCACCGGCGTGTCGCGGCGGGTCATGCTGACGTGGACGGCAGTGCCCGGGGCGGAGTGGTACGAATACTCGAACGACGCCGGAGACACATGGATGAATTTCGCCGACCTTCAGGACGGCTACAACCAAGTAGCCGATAACGGGGACGGCACGCTGAGCGCCGTTACCGGGCGCAATTCAACCGGCTCGGACATGACCAACGGCACGTTGTATGCGTTTATCGTACGCGCCGCGGCGGCGTCCGGCGGAGGTCCCGCATCGAACGGGCTGGCCGCGCGGCCTTCCGCGCCGCAGGCTGGCCGTGCGGTGCTGCTGCCGACAGCCGACGACGGGCATTCGCTCGCGGGAGGCAACGGCACGCTATCGCTGTCGTGGGTCGAGGTGTCCGGCAACGTCTCGGGTTATCAGTACCAGACGTCCGCGGACGGGGTGACGTGGCCCGAGACGTGGACGCAGATACCCGGAGCGTCGAGCCAGGCCGTAACGTCCGGCGCGATTACCGGGCTGACCAACGGCACGCTGTATTACGTCCGCGTCCGCGCGTCGTCGGAGACCGACGAACCGGGCGATCCGTCTAATATCCGCAGCGGAATTCCGAAAAACGTCAACGCCGACGGCAGCTGGGTCGTGACGTTCAGCTTGAACACGCCCGGCAGTTCCAACACGACGCTGACGCATTGGCGCGACGACAGCGACGCTTCAACCCCATGGCCGACGACGGGCGGATCGAACACAACCTACGCGATAACGATAACGCCGGAGACATACGGGCAGTATAAGGCGCTCCCATCCAACCGCAACGTTATCAGCGAATACACGACGGCGACCAACCCGGATATTTACGGCCTGACCGGCTGGTTCACCGCCGCGACGGGCGGCGCTCAGCTGAACGTAACGCCGACCGAAACGGCGACGGTCTACGCTCAGTGGCTGGCGCCGAACGGCTACGGCAACATCGTCGTCCCGCAGACGTACAATTTTGGGACGTTCGTCGTCGGGTACGCGGATGTGCCGTCCGTAGTCATAACGGCGATCCACCGAAGCTACGGCACCGGTACGACCAACAAGAATTACACCGCGTCTTGGGACGCCAACGGGACGAACAACTACGATTCCGACGGCCCCGCGACCGGAACGTACAACGACGCGGCGGACGTCTGGTACTATTACGACGTCTCCCCGAAACTGGGAAAGGCCGCCGGGACGTACACCGGCGTGCTGACGACGAAGTTCGGCGACGACACGAACGCCCTGCGCACCTCGACGCTGACATACACCGTAGTGGATCAGCCGGCCGTTTCGCCGGCGAACGTCTCCGCGTCGGCGACCGGCACCAGCGGCCAGCTGGCCGTATCTTGGACTGCGCCCGCCGCGCAGACCGGACTGACGATAACAGGGTATCAGTATTCCATCGACGGGGGGACGTCTTGGGTCAAGTTTGCCGAAACATCCGCGGCTAAGCTGAGCGGCGCCGTTGACGGGCTTGCGGACGGCGCGCCGCAGACCGTGCGGGTCCGCGCGATGTACGGCGATTACGCGTACAGTCAGGCGGGATCCGCTTCCGGTACGCCGTACGGCACGTACCACGTCAGGCTTGTCTCGGACGTCGCGCTTAAGACCGGTCAGGACAGATCCGGCGTATGGCTGACGACCGACACGTTTCCGGCGCTTCCGGGCGCGGCGGCGTTCGCCGACACCGATCTGGTATTCCGCGGCTGGTTTGACGCGGAGACGGGCGGAAACGCGGTGACGGCATTCCCGTCGCCTCAGCGTGACGACGAGCAGTATTTCGTACTCTACGCGCGGTTTACCGAACCCGTGTTCAGCATCGCGATAGACGTCGCGGGAGATGGAACGTCCGCCACAGCCGACTTTGCGATAACGAACACGACGACGTCTCCTCGCGGTTACCAGCTTATCGCCGCTACATACGGCGCCGACGGCCGCCTGACGGCGATAAGTCAGCAGAGCGGCACGGCGGAGGCCGATTCCGGCACGGCGATTGTGAATATCGGCGCGACAGGCTCGGTTGGCGGATGGGTGACAGCCTTCGCCTGGGATCCGGTTACATACGAACCACTGTCTGAATCGTATACTATACAGTTTTGAAGTTTTAAGAACCGTCCCCACGCACATGGGGGCGGTTCTTTTGTCAATCCACTGTTAACACAAAAAACATCAAACCACCAATCAGCCCGCAAGCGGGATAAACCGGGAAAGGAATGGCGTTATAAGAGCGTTACGCGCGTTAAACGGCTGTCTTGGCTCCAGACTGCGAATTTGTATAATCCATCCGCTTATAATGTATAAAATTCATTTATAAATCTAAATTAACCGCATAATATTTCACGCTGCTTGAATAATTTTCGTCCGTCGCTGTAAGCGTTCAGCAAGACGTTCAAAAATCTTTATACACATAGAACGTTTTCGTATGCCATATGAATCTAATTTTATACTATAGGCAGAATCAAAACAACGCTAATAGCCGCTATAAATAATTAACTATTGGTAATTCCGAACGATCAACTCCCTATAATTTTCTCGATTTTCATATCGGCTTGTCAGACTGTTTGACCGCGAAACATGCTCAATATTAAACTCACCATACATCTCCCTAACAAACTCACAGTCATTATAAGACAGTATGAACCGGCCTATGGATTTTGTGTGAACCATACAAACTTCTGTCACGCGAAAATGCGATGCGAAATTCCATCACGCAAAATCTGCAACCGCCGTTAACAACGCAATGGCATATTATGCCGTTTGCCGCCGCTCCGCAGTAGTAATAACCCGTCACCCGTTCGCCGTTATCCTTGCGCGCGGCGGTCACTTGGTAGCGTCCCGCCAGTTTGCTCTCGTCAAGGTTCATTTCGATTCCTCCGGTCTGTTATCTCAATCGACATCCGCTTGTTAACGGCGATTAAAGGACGGTTCATACTGTCTTATAATGACTGTGAGTTTGTTCGGGAGTTGTACGGCGGGTTTAATATTGAGCATGTTTCGCGATCAAACAGTCTGACAAGCCGATATGAAAATCGAGAAAATTATAAGGAGTTGATAGTTTGGAATTACTAGTAGTCAATTATAAAGAGTTACTGTTGATGTTATTTTGATTCTGTTTATGATGTAAAATTGGATACACGCTGTATATAAAATGTTTTATGTGTACGATGATTTATCGTACATGTGGAACGTTTTTTCGTTTGTTTGACAGAGAAAAAAGTTGTCATTTTACATAGAGATGTTTGACATTCTTTCTGAACGCTTACATCAATAATCATCTTGCGCGGCTCTGAATTTTTGCGTGGTTCAAGCAAAATTCATCGATTGCGCCGTTCGCCAATCGCAAGATGTTTTCTTTTATTAACATGGCTGCACCTCCTCTCTCTTCTCCGCTTCAATTCGGCCGTCAGCGCCTCGCTGACCCGGTTATACGCCGACGTCCGCATGTTGGTTTGCTTTAGCATTATCAGGAACTCCCTTTGCTATGTATGGATTAATGAATTTTGCTTGGTTCACGCAAAATTCAGCTATCAGCCGGTACCAGCGGCACGCCGCGCATTGCGCGAGTAAAGGAATTTTGCGGGTTCTGGCAAAATTCATAGTTCAGTATCAGGCGGCATAACTCCCATGCTATAGATTTTCTGTCGTACTTTGGAGGGTTTGCCTTGTATGTATTTGTCAACCGAAAAATCCACCACTCATTATAATTGAAAAACCCACCAGCCAAACAAAAAACGCCGTGATCAGGCGAACTGTGAGTAGCGGCTGGCGGATCTTAATTATAATG
>JAISCI010000007.1 GCA_031265685.1 Clostridiales bacterium | reverse complement strand
ATATGAAATAAAAATCCGCCACCATTAAAACGAGCCGCTTAACTAAGCGGTCTTTGCAAAAATGATAACGGATTTAAATCGTATTGGGCGGTGGATTTTTTGATCAATAAATACACCTTAACCATTTCACCGAAAATGCCGAAAAAAAGATAGGCAAACTTTGGGGGGGGCATGGTAATGGAGCTGACAACGATACTCGGTATCATCGTCGGAGTGATCGCGGTCGTATTCGCGATGATCTTCAAACATATCAGTTTCAGCGTATTTATCAATCCGGCAGCGCTGTTCGTCATCTTCGTCGGCACCGCGGCCAGTATACTTAACGCCTTCACCGGGCGCGAGCTTAAAACGCTCGGCAAGCTGTTCGGGCTGTTGTTTTCGGCGCGCAAGTCAAACTCTCTGGAGATAGTACGGACCTTTTCGGACATAGCGCAGGCTGTCCGCAAGGATGGTGTGCTCGCCATCGAGCCGCGCATAGCCGAGATCGGCGATCCGTTTATGAAGAAGGGTCTGCAGATGGTCGTGGACGGCGCCAAGGGAGAGTTTATTCAGGAAGTGCTTTCCTCCGAGATCGATGAGATGGAGGAGCGCCACAGCGTCAACGCCAGCATTTTCAGTCAGGCGGGATCATACGCGCCGACGCTCGGAGTTCTGGGCGCGGTGTTCGGGCTTATCGCGGCGATGAGCAACATTGATAACACCGAGTTGATGGCGGAAGCCGTCGCGGCGGCTTTTATCGCGACGATCCTGGGCATCTTCACCGGATATGTTCTGTGGAACCCGTTCGCGAATAAATTGAAGATGAAATCAAAGCAGGAGGCCGGCGAGAAACGTATTATAATTGAAGGGATTTTGTCGCTCCAGAACGGGGAGTCTCCGCAGATAGTCATGGACAGGCTTAAGGCTATGCTGCCGCTGAGCCATCAGGAAATTCTTAACAGGGAGAGCGAGGCGGCGGCCTGATGGCGAAGCGGCGCAAAAAGCACGAAGGGCATGAGGAGGGCGAGGCTTGGCTTCTGCCCTATTCCGACCTGATGACACTGCTGCTGGCCGTCTTTATCGTGCTGTTCGCGGTGTCGAAAGTGGACGAGGACAAGGCGAAGGCCATATCGGACTCGTTCCGGGGACTGACCGGGAACACGGTGCTGATCGACGGCGGCGCGGGCATAATGGAAGGCGACGGCAATAAGCCCGATCAGCAGCCCGGAGTACCCACCGAAGCGCCCGCGCCGACGGAGCCTAACCCAAGCGACGACCCGGAGCGCGTGGATCTGGAGAAGATGAAGGGCGAGCTGGACAGATATATGGAGGAAGCGGGCTTATCCGGCTCGGTCACGACGCGTCTTGACGAGCGCGGCCTGGTCATATCGCTCTCCGACTCGATACTGTTCGACGCGGCTAGCGCCGAGGTGAAGCGTGACTATATTGTGACGCTGCTGAAAATCGGCGAGATAATCAAGCCGCTCGACAGCTACATCCGCGTGGAGGGGCATACCGACAACGCCCCGATCTCGACGCTGCGATACCCGTCCAACTGGGAGCTGTCGGGAGCGCGGGCCGCCTCGGTCGTGAAGCTGTTTATCGGCAGCAGCGGCATAAACCCGGACAGACTGTCCGTGGTGGGCTACGGCGAGTCGCGGCCCGTCGCGGACAACGCCTCCAACGAGGGTCGCGCGCGAAACCGGCGTGTGGATATTATCCTGCTGAGCGTGCGCTACAACTCACTGGAGGAACAGCAGAGCTAAGAACCTGTATTCATAGATGGAATCGGCGGATTTTCGGCGGATTTCCCGACGTTCTTCGTCAGCCAAAAACTTACTACTCTCCGAGTCCGCAGCGTTTTTCGCTTCCTCGCCCGACGGAAAATCCGCCGAAAATCCGCCGATTCCACTAATAAATACAGGTTCTAAAGGATGGATTCAAGAAGCCAGAAGGTTGGAAGCTTAAATAGGCCGCCGCTTTCCGTCTCGCCCTCCCCCAACTCGCAGCTGGGTTTGGGGGGTTCGGTTTTTTCCGATTCTTAGCCAAAGCGAATTTTGCGTGGTTCAAGCAAAATTCCTTTATCTCTCGGCGAAGCACGGGCGCCGTTTTAGCGCGCGTACGCTCGTAAAAACAGTATTATCTGCCGGCCATTATGTCGCGGTGACGGATATTGACGGTTTTGCCAGCCGCCGACAGCTCGTTATACAATCCGTTGGCCAGCGTGACGCTGCGATGCTTTCCGCCCGTGCACCCGACCGAGACGACCAACTGCGTCTTGCCCTCGCTCGTGAAATGCGGCAACAGAAACATCACAATATCCGTCATCTTCGCCAGGAATATCCGGGACGCCTCGAACCGCATTACGTAGTCCGAGACGGCCCTGTCATTGCCGGTCAACGCCTTTAGATCCTTTATATAGAAAGGATTCGGCAGAAAGCGCGCGTCGAAAACCATGTCCGAATCAGTAGGCACGCCGTATTTGAACCCGAACGACAGTACTGTCACGATCAGGTTCGGGTACTCCCTTTTATCCACGACGAGCGCGAATATCTTCTCGCGCAGTTCCCGTGTGAGCAGGTCCGACGTATCGACTACATAATCGGCGCGTTCTTTCAGTTCGGAGAGCATTTCGCGCTCCAGTCTGATTCCGTCCTCGGCCAAGCCGAGCCGAGCCAGCGGATGGCTCCGCCGCGTCTCCTTGAAGCGGTTCTGCAGGGCGCCGTCCGCAGCGTCAAGGAAGAGAATGGAATAGCCGTAGTCCCCGGCGGACAGTTCCTCAAGCGCGGGGAGTAAGTCGCCGAACAGTTGGCCGCCGCGTATGTCGATACCCAAGGCGACCTTATTGATACCGCTGCCCGGGCGGAACGCTATCTCGGCGAATTTGCCCATCAGTTCCGGCGGCATGTTATCGACGCAGTAGAATCCGGCGTCCTCCAGAAACCGCAGCGCCGTGGATTTGCCTGCGCCGGACATGCCCGTTACCACAACAAAGCGCATGGGATCACTCCTTTGCGGATCTCGCCGCCTCCGACGCGCCCGATCCGAACCTGTCGAGAAACGACACTTTAACGTCCCCGTCCTTCCATCCGAGGACGGCGTTCAGATTCACGTTCGCGGCGGCGGCAAAGATGTTGCCCTCTATACACGGGTCCTCTCCGGCGAGCGCCGCGATGAGCCGCTTTGTAGCCGCTCGCTTGCCCCCGCCCTTAAGCCCGCAGCCGTTCGCCCCGAAAGTGCTTATCGGGCAGCCGCACTTGATGAATTCCAGCGAGTGGTATTGCGACCACGCTATTATGTCATGTTCGCGCACGCAATACAGCGGGCGGATCAGCTCCATGCCCGGAAAGTTCGCCGAGCGGAGTTTCGGCGGCATAGTCTTGAATTCTCCGCCGTAGAGGACGCTCATAAGCGTCGTCTCGATCACGTCGTCAAAGTGGTGGCCGAGGGCTATCTTGTTACAGCCCATCTCCCGCGCCTTCGCGTACAGGAAGCCGCGCCGCATCCGCGCGCACAGGTAACACGGCCCGCCCTTCGAGACGGAATCCGCGATTTTATAGATGTCCGAATCAAATATCTCTACGGGTACGCCGAGCTTTTCAGCGTTCTTGATTATCCTGGCGCGGTCGCTCGGACTATACCCCGGATCCATGACCAGGAAGCGCAGGCCGAACGCGAAATCCCCGTGGCGGGACAGTTCCTGCAGGCACTTTGCCGCGAAGAACGAATCCTTGCCGCCGGACACGCACACGGCCACGCTGTCGCCCGGCGCGATCAGCTCATAGTCCTTGACGCCCCGTATGAAGCGTCCCCATAGCCGCTTACGATATTTTTTTATTATGCTGCGCTCAATATCCTCTGCGGACACGGCTTTCCCCCACGTTCGTTCCATAAATTCCCGGCAAGATCCAAGAGTACGAGCTGTCCGCGGAAGTTCGGACGCGCGCATGCTAAAGAGAAACAATATATTGTAGCAGACATTATCCGCGAAAGCAAGGCATATTTCAATGATTTCATGTACTGAAGCGGCGAAAAGATGTAATTTACGGCACACCGCTCCGCTATCCATCCGCGCCCGCGCGCGGCCAGGGGCTATGAGCGGAAAACAAACGCGCTCGCGCGGGCACTGCGCTGCGGCGGACTTCGCCGCGCACATGAAATGAACAAGCGGATTGAGTTGTATATATACTTTCCGCGCGGTGAAAACTAATGGCGGTGATAAAATGAACCGCTACGAAACATACAGCCGCGCCGGGATCCGCGTGACGCGCATACCAAACGAATCTTGCCTGAACCCGCAAAATTCCGGCACGGACACGCGGACGTTCTCGGCGGCGCTGCTGATACTCGCGCCGGGAGGCAGGCAGAACGCGGCCCAAACCGCCATGATACCGGCGTCGCTGATGGCCGGCTGCCGGGCGTATCCGAGTGAAACGGCGATACTGCGCCGCACCGAGGAACTGTACGGGGCGGACTTCGCCGCGTCGGTGATAAAGAAGGGCGCATACAATATTATCCAGATCTATGCCGAAACGCTGGATTATCTTACCTTGCCCAAGGATACGCTAGCGCTGATGGCCGAAGTTTCGCGGCGGCCGCTGTTCTCGCCCGAGAGCTTCCGGCGGGCTAAAGCAGCGCTGCTCGCCGATATATCCGCGGCGGAGAACGACCCGCGCGAACTGGCGCGTCAGCGGCTTTTCGCCGCGATGTTCGGCGACGGTCCGCACGGATACCCCGCGACGGGCGCCCGAGAGGACGCCGAGAACGCCACGCCGGAGTCCGTCCGCGAACAATACGCGCGGCTGACGCGTTCCGCGCCGGTGGAATTGATGATAGTGGGCGGCGACGGCGCGGAGCAAGCCGCGCGGAACGCTCCGGAGATATTCGGATTGGACGCCTGGCAGCGCGAACCCGCCGACCCGGAGCCGGCATTCGCGCCGGAAGCGTTCTTTACGCCGCCGGAATCCCCACGCGTGATCACGGATCCCACCGGCGCCGCCGAGGCGCGTCTTGCCGTCGGATTTCGCGCCGACAGGCCGTTCGACCACTATGCCGCCGCGCTGTTCTCGGCCTGCCTGGGCGGAGGACCGAAGTCGCGGCTGTTTCGGCGGCTGCGAGGCGAACTGGGTCTGTGCTATTTCATCCGAGCGGACTACTATCGCTTCGCGGGCGCGATTGTGGCCGAAGCCTCGCTCACCCCCGCGAACGTGCGCCGATCGGCGGAGATAATCCTGTCCGAGGTCCGAGCCATACGCGAGGGCGGAGTGTCGGAGAAGGAACTGCGCGGGGCGAAGGCGGACGCGCTGCGCGCGCTGGAGGGCGTAAAATATTCCCCGCCGCGCCTTTGCGACACGCTGCTGTCGGACATCATCGCGGGCGAACCCTTCGACCCGCGCCGTATCGAGACAGTCACGCCGGGGGATATCCGCCGCGCCGCGCGCGCTTTCGCCCCGGACACAATATACTCACTAATCCCATTTTAAGAGACGGATAAAAATTTGTCAGTTCGCGCCCAGAAGTGTGCTTGGTTCACACAAACTTCAGAACTGCGCGAACACGCTGACGCTTGAAAAATTCTTATCCACAAATCTAAATGGGATTAGTGTCATTGGGGGCCGCGCCATGACGGAGCGAACGGTTGGTCTGACCGGACAAAAACTTATTACGGAAACATTGCCAAGCGGCTTTTTGTATTATATAATACCACAAAAGGGCAGACCGCCCCGCGCCGCGCTGACCGTCCGGGCGGGTTCCGCCGACGGCGGCCCGGGCGCCGCGCATTTCGTCGAGCATATGCTCTTCGAGGGCGCGGACGAATCCGGCGTGAACGCTTTCACGGACTACGCTAAAACCGTGCTGACGCTCGAGGACGGCGGCGTCCGGTCTCTGCTCTCGATGGCGAAAAATCCGCCTTTCTCGCCGGAGGCCGTCGAGGCGGAAAAGCCGATTATCCTCTCCGAGATACGCATGTACGCCGACATACCGCGCTTTGCCGCTCTTGCCGGCTGCCTTCGCGGGATGTTCCGCGCGTGTCCCGTCCGCGAGCCGATCCTGGGAACGGAAAGCGCCGTGGCGGAGACCTCGCCGGAAGATCTGCGCCGCTTCCACGCGGCGTTCTACCGCCCGGACAACATGGCGCTGACTGTCGCGGGAGACGCGGACGCGGAGGATATTCGAGCCGCGGTGTTCGAGTGCTTCGGGCAGAAAGAACCGTCCGCCGCGCCGCGCCCCAAGATGATTGAGCAAGGCGGCGTGGTCCACGGTCGGGTGGGCGGCGCGGACGGGCGAGCGTTTTTTGTTATCGGCGCGAAGCTGAGCCGATTGTCCGGCGACTACGCCGCGAACCGCGCCGCCGCCGCGATCGCGCTCGACTGCCTGGCCGGGGCGAGCGGAGATCTGTTCGAGAAACTGCGCGGCGCGGGGCTGATGGACGATCCGTTCGGCACGGAGCTGATGTACCCATACGCCGCGTTGCTGACGGGCGTCTCCCGCGACCCCGGCGCGGCTCTGGGTGCCGTGCTGGATACCGCCCTTGATATGATAAAGAGCGGCGTTGCCCCGGAGGACTTCGAGCGTATCCGGCTGGGGCGGCTTGGGCGGTTCGCGCGAGGGCTTATATCGCCGGAGGGCGCGGCGGCCATGCAGGCCGAGCTGTCGGCGTTCGGCTCGGATATTATCGGCATGGAGGCGGCTCTTAAGAGCGTTTCTCCGGACGCCGCGCGGGAGTGGCTCGGCGCGTTTTCGGAGGGTCGGGTGTGCCTGTCCTCCGTCGCCGTGAAATGATACTATTCTTATTGAGAACAGTATGAGACGAGGGGGAAACAAAATGGACGACATAATGGGCGCGCCTGATATAGCCTTCCCGAACATAGGGCTGAGGATAGGACAGGTCGATCCCGTGGCTTTCAGTCTTTTCGGCGTCGATATAAGGTGGTACGGCATATTTATCGCGCTGGGTATGCTGGCCGGGCTTATCGTCGCGTCGCGGCAGTTCCGGCGCGTGGGCGAGAACGCGGATAATCTCTACGATTTTATCTTCTTCGCGATGCTCGGCGCTCTCGTCTTCGCGCGGCTGTACTACGTGGCGTTCTCGTGGGAAGCCTTCGCCGGCGACCCGCTCTCGATACTCAACATTCGTCAGGGCGGCCTGGCCATATACGGCGGGATCATCGGCGGGGCGCTCTGCGCGATTGTCTATTGCCGCGCGCGCAAGCTGGATTTCTGGCGGTTCGCGGATATGTGCGCGCCGGGGATAGCTGTGGGCCAGGCCATAGGCCGCTGGGGCAACTTCTTCAACCGCGAGGCCTTCGGCGGCTATACCAACGGCTTCACCGCCATGATGCTCAAGACGTCCCAAGTCAACGCGCTGTATATTAATGAGGAAACAGCCGCCAACATCGTCAGCCGCAACGGCGCGCTCTACATACTCGTCCACCCGACATTCCTGTACGAGTCGCTGTGGGACTTCGCCGTCGCCGCCGCGCTCGTGCTGTGGCTTAAGCGCCGCAAGTTCGACGGGGAACTCTTCGCGCTCTATCTCACGCTGTACGCGCTGGGACGCGTTTGGATTGAAGGGCTTCGGACGGATCAGCTGCTCTTTCCCGGAACGCGGGTCGCCGTGTCGCAGGCGCTGTCGGCGGCGCTTATTGTCGGCGGGATAGTTTTTATCATTTTTCGGCGTCTAAAGTCTGTCAAACGATTGACAAATGATTAACAAGGGTTTATAATGTATCCATCAGCGTTATAAGACTAATCCCATTTTCAAAGAGGGACAGATTCTTTCAGTCCGTGAGGACGCTCGAAAAATTTCTGTCCGCAAATCTAAGTGGAATTAGTATAAGAGGAGGATAACAATGGATCGAGTCTACAACTTTTCGGCGGGGCCTTCGGCGCTGCCGCTGCCGGTTCTGGAAAAAGCCGCCGCCGAGCTTGTTAACTACGGGTCGGCGGGCATGTCCGTGATGGAGATGAGTCACCGCTCGAAAGCCTACCTCGAGATAATCACCGAGGCCGAGGCGAGCCTTCGCCGCCTTATGGCGATCCCGGCGAATTATAAGGTGATGTTCCTCCAGGGCGGCGCGTCGATGCAGTTCGCCCAAGTGCCGCTCAACCTGCTGCGCAAAGGCAAGGCGGATTTCGTCAAGACCGGTCAATGGGCCAAGAAGGCCATATCGGAGGCGAAGAGGTTCGGCGCGGCGAACGTCGTAGCGTCCAGTGAGGACAAGGTATTCTCGTACATACCGAAGCTCGACCCCGCCGCCTTCGATCCCGGCGCGGATTATTTCCATATAACGATGAACAACACGATCTACGGCACGCGCTTCACCAGGCTGCCCGAGACGGGCGGCGTGCCGATCGTAACGGATATGTCCAGCTCGATACTCAGCGAGGTGTACGACGTCTCGAAGTTCGGGCTGATCTACGCCGGCGCGCAGAAGAACATCGGCCCGGCGGGCGTGTGCGTCGTTATCATCCGGGAGGACCTGCTGGGATTCAATCTGCCCGGAACGCCTACTATGCTTAATTACGTCACTCAGGTCGAAAACGGCTCCATGTACAACACGCCGCCGACCTACGGGATCTATGTCGCCGGGCTTACGTTCAAATGGCTCGAGGCGTTCGGCGGCGTAGCCGAGATACAGAAACAGAACGAGGCGAAGGCCGCCGCCATATACGCCTATCTCGACGAGTCGTCGCTGTTCAGGGGCACCGTCGTTCCGGAGGACCGCTCGCTTATGAACATACCGTTCGTAACCGGCAGCGACGAGCTGGACGCGAAATTCGTCAAGGAAGCGTCGGCGGCGGGGCTTGTCAACCTGAAAGGCCACCGCAGCGTCGGCGGCATGAGAGCCAGCGTATACAACGCCATGCCGATGGAGGGCGCGAAGGCGCTTATAGACTTTATGAAGAAATTCGAGACCGACAATAAATAAATATAAAGGGAGGAACGCGGGCGTGTTTAAGATTCAAACACTGAATAAAATTTCCGCCACAGGGCTGTCTCATCTCGATCCCGAGCTGTTCGAGATCGGCGGCGAAATAGACGAACCGGACGGCGTTATACTCCGCAGCTTCAACATGCACGATTGGCCCGTACCGAAAAGCCTCAAGGCCGTCGCGCGGGCCGGCGCCGGCGTAAACAACATCCCGATCGACAAATACATCGAAAACGGGATCGTTGTTTTCAACACGCCGGGCGCGAACGCCAACGCCGTCAAGGAACTGGTCATAGCGGCGCTGCTTATGTCCAGCCGCAAGATTTACGAGGGTGTCGCGTGGGCGCGCGGCCTGGCTGGGCAGGAAGGCGTGGCGAAGCTCGTCGAGAAAGGCAAGGGGCAGTTTGCCGGCCCGGAACTGAACGGGAAGACTGTCGGCGTTATCGGACTGGGCGCTATTGGTATCCTTGTAGCCAATGTCTGCCACAGCCTGGGCATGAACGTCATTGGGTACGACCCGTATGTATCGGTGGAGTCGGCTTGGGCGATCAGCCGCAGCGTACGGAAGGCCGCGTCTATCGACAGGGTATACGCCGAGAGCGACTACATCACGTTGCATCTGCCTTTTACGAAGGACACCGCGAAGATGATAAACGCCGAAACCATTGCGAAGATGAAGGACGGCGTCCGCGTTATCAACATCGCGCGCGGCGAGCTGGCGGACGACGCGGCCATATCCGCCGCCGTGGAGAGCGGGAAGATAGCGGCCTACGTCACCGACTTCCCTAACGAGAACCTGCTGGGTAAGCCGGGCATCGTGACGATTCCGCATCTGGGCGCGTCCAGCCCCGAGTCGGAGGAAAACTGCGCTAAGATGGCGGCCAGGCAAATCCGCGACTATCTTGTGGACGGTAACATCAAGAATTCGGTGACACTGCCGGATTGCGAGTTGCCGCGCCTTCCGGGCGGACGCGTATGCGTCGTCCACCGCAACGTGCCGAACGTCATCCACCCGATGACGCGGGCGATCAGCTCGCGCGGCATAAATATCGAGAACATGGTCGATAAGTCCAAAGGCGACTATTCGTATACGATTTTCGACCTCAACGAGGGTTCCGTCGGCGACGTGGCCGAAGCGTTGAAAGCCGTCGAGGGCGTAATATCCGTAAGGGTGATTTAATGTCTGTTATCCGCCCGTTCAGGGCGTACCGCCCGGCGCGGGGATACGAGAGGCTCGTGGCCGCTCCGCCGTACGACGTTCTGTCCGCCGAGGAGGCGCGGATCGCCGCGGAGGGAAACCCGTATTCGTTCCTGCGCGTCGATAAGGCCGAGATATGCCTGGATCCTTCCGCCGACCCGTATGGAGCGGCGGTCTACGATACCGCCGCCGCGAACCTTTCCGGACTGATCGGCGATGGCGTTCTGATAAAGGACGGCACGCCGCGTCTCTATATCTATCGTCTGGAGCGCGAGGGCCGCGTACAGACCGGGCTTGTCGGGTGCGTATCCGTGGACGAGTACCGTTCGGGCGCGATCAGGCGGCACGAGCTGACGCGTGCGGACAAGGAATCCGACCGCGTCCGGCACGTTCTGGCGACGGGCGCTCACACCGGGCCGATCTTTCTGACATATAAAAAACGCGCGGGCATATCCGATATAATATCGGGATACGCCGCCGAGAACGCCCCCGAATATGATTTCACCGCCGCTGACGGCGTGCGGCACACCGTATGGGTTATCGGCGACGCGAACGCCGAGAGCAGTCTCGTCGCGGCGTTCGCCGAGGCGCCCGCGCTGTATATCGCCGACGGTCACCACCGGAACGCCGCCGCCGCCGCCGCGCGCGACGCGCTGGCCGCCGCCAATCCGAACCATACCGGCGATGAGGAGTACAATTATTACCTCGCCGTAGCTTTCCCGGACGACGAGCTGTACATAATGGACTACAACCGCGTCGTCCGCGCGCTCCGCGGGCATGACCGCGCCGGTTTCCTGCGGGAGGCCGGTGAGAAATTCTTTATCGAGCCGTCGGACACGCCCGTCCGGCCCGCCGAGCGGCATACGTTCGGATTGTACATGAACGGGTCGTGGCGGCGAATGACGGCAAAACCCGGTACCTATGACGAAGCCGATCCGATCGGCTCGCTTGACGTATCTATACTCCAGAATAATCTGTTAAGGCCGGTCCTTGGCATAGTCGACCCGCGCTCGGACCGCGGCATTGATTTCATCGGCGGAGCCAGGGGGCTGTCCGCTCTGCGCGAGCGCGTGGACGCGGGCTGGGCGGCGGCGTTCTCGATGTATCCGACGTCCGTCGCCGAATTGGAAACAATCGCCGACGCGGGACTTGTTATGCCTCCTAAGTCCACATGGTTCGAGCCGAAGCTTCTCAGCGGTTTGTTCATCCATAAAATGACAGAATAGCCCGTTGACTGCCCCGGGATAATAGAGAGTATAGCGAAGCAGCTTTATATCGCTGATTCGCCGCATCAATTATTATCGAAGGGGATGGCAGAATGAGCAGATTTACTACCGGGCTTATCATCGGGGGCGTCGTGGGCGCTATCGGGCTTACGTATGCGTTTTCGGACAAACGCGCCCGCCGCCGCGTGGCTCGCGATTCGCGCAACATAATGAAGCACGCTTCCGGCGTCATCGAGAATATCGCCGAAAAGTTCTGACAAAACAACCGCCGCGGCTTATCTGTGCCGCGGCGGTTGTTCTCCGTGAAACTGGTAATAATCGGTTTTGATCATGCCATTGTACAGCTTTCGCTTCGCGTCGGCCCGTCTGCCGAAAGACTTCTCGAAATACTCGTCGCTTGTGATCACACAGCTTGACCATTTTTTGTTATTACCGGCGAGCGTCCCCAGCTCGGAATAGAGCTTTTCGGTCTCGGCGCGCGTAGCCAGCCTGTCGCCGTAGGGCGGATTGGCGATCATGACGCCGTATTCAGAGGGCAGCGTCGCCTCGGCCAACGGCTTGGTCTCGAAGCGGATGAACCGTTTCACGTCCGCGCGGAGCGCGTTGCCTTTAGCGGCCTCGGTCGCGCGGCGGTCAATGTCGGACGCGAAGATCGTTGGGCGCACGTCCTCTCGCACGCGCGCGCGCGCTTCCTCGCGTGCCCGCGTCCACGCCAGTTTCGGGATGTACGCGTGATATTCGCCCGCGAAGGCGCGGGAAAGCCCCGGCGCGGCATTCCGCGCGATCAGCGCCGCTTCGATCGGGATCGTTCCCGATCCGCAGCAAGGATCAAGCAGCGCTCTGTCCGCGCGGTAGAAACTGAGCGCGACGAGTCCCGCCGCCAGCGTCTCTTTCATCGGCGCCTCGACGCCCGCTAGCCGGTACCCGCGCTTATGAAGCCCCGCGCCGGACGTGTCGATGGAGAGCGTCGCCGCGTCGCGAAGCAGCGAGACTTGAATCTTGTACTCCGCGCCGCTTTCCGGGAAGGTTTCGACATGATGCGCGCGTTTCATAGATTCTATAATAGCTTTTTTGACAATCGACTGGCAGTCCGAGACCGAGAACAGCTTGGAACGCACGCTCTTGCCCGACACGTTGATACGCGCGTCGAAAGGCAGCCAGTCCGGCCACGGCAGCGCCTTCGTCCCCTCAAAGAGCGCGTCGAACGTATCCGCCGCGAAGCCGCCGACTACCGCGAACACACGGTCCGCCGATCGGAGCCATATGTTGGCTTTCGGTATATCGCCCGGAACCGCCTCGAACCGAAGCTGCCCGTCCGACGCCTTCGCCGCGAATCCCAGCGCGGACAGTTCGCGTCCGACGACGGCTTCCAGCCCGAAAGCCGCCGTGGCTATAAGTGTAATTTTATCCATTTTGTCTCGCCGTCCCTCGCGTCATTCTCAAACACGTTCCATTATAGCGGATATTTCGCCGGATTGCAATGAAAAAACCGACGGGCGCTCCGCCCATCGGCCATTCTTCAATCCGTGACCTTAAATCCAGCCAATCCGGCAAGTATACGAACGGTTTCACGCGAAACTTTCTTCCCTTTATATTCCAATAAATCTCCGTATTCGCCTGTGAATGTGTCCGCTTCCTCATACTTTTCCAAGACTATTGTGTTGCCTACCCGGGTTATGTTAATTCTGTCGCCGTCCCGGATGTAGAGCGCCTTGCGCATTTCGTTCGGAATCACTATCCGTCCAAGCTCGTCCAGTTTGCGCTGGATACCACCCGCTACCATCAACGTCACTCCTCCTGTCAAATACGCAAAATGCGCCCCAACGTTTCCGCTTATGGCGCATCCTACGCTTTCAAACACTATATCACATTTTTCGACAAAAGTCAATATCTCCCTTGTTAAAAATTTCTGAAAGATCTATACTCTTCCCAATAAAAATGGATTGAGAACAGGGTCATTCCTCGTTGGAATATTCCACCACAAACTTATCCAGCGAACCGTCGCTCATAAGACGCTCCAGAACACTGTTTATCGTGTTCAGCATTTCGGTGTTCCCCTTTTTGACGGCGATGGCGTAGAATTCCTGCTCGAACGCGTCCGCGTCTGTAACGATGCGCAGCCCGGTGTTTCTGGCGACTATCGCGACGGCGGTGTGCGAATCTATGACTACGCAGTCCAGCTTGCCGTTCTTCAGGTCGGCCACCGCCTGCATACCGTTCTTATAGGTAGTGAGATTGGAGACGCCCAGTTCGCGGCATACTTTCTCTCCCGTAAAGCCTTGGGCCGCCCCGACGCGTTTGTCAAGTATATCCCGCGCGGACGTTATCGCCGTGTCCGAATCCGGCACGATGATATTTTGCGCGGCGACATAGTACGGGATAGAGAAATCGACGATCGGACTGCGCTCGTCATCGGCGGTCAGCCCCGCGGCGGCGAAATCGGCGCGGTCGTTCTGCGCGGCGGCGACAACGGCCTCAAAGTCGATATCCAAAACTTTCAATTCCTTACCCAGTTCCTTCGCTATCTCATTTGAGATGGCGATATCAATGCCCGAGTAATTTTCGACAATACCGCCGCTGTTGTCTATGTACTCAAACGGCGGGAACTCCGCGTTCGTAGCGACGGTTACATAACCGCCCCCGCCGGAACAACCGGCCGCTGACGCGATGATGGCGGCGGAAAGCGCCGCCACGGCGATTTTTGCGATACATTTCATCTTTATTCCTCCTGTTAGTAATTTTGCAATATCATACGACGCTCGAACTCTGCCGGATAAGGAACGAAACTCATCCCCCTTTATATCACCAGACTCAAAAATGCCCGCGTACGCTCGTTTTTCGGCGCGGTGAAAATCTCCTCCGGCGCGCCTTCTTCCATTATAATACCCTCGTCCATGAACAGCACGCGGCTGGCGACCCCGCGCGCGAAGCGCATCTCGTGCGTCACAACGATCATCGTCATGCCCGACGAGGCCAGATCCTCCATTACGTTCAGTACTTCGCCGACCATCTCGGGATCCAGCGCGGACGTCGGCTCGTCGAAGAGCATTATCTCCGGTTCCATCGCGAGCGCGCGGGCTATCGCGATCCGCTGCTTCTGCCCTCCCGAAAGCTGCGCCGGGTAGGCGTCGCGCTTATCGATCAGTCCCACGCGCGCGAGCAGGCGCATAGCGGTATCCTCGGCTTCGTCTCTGCGGACGCCCTTGACGCGGATCGGCGCCAGCGTGATGTTGTCCACTACCGGCATATGCGGAAAAAGGTTGAACTGCTGGAAAACCATTCCCATCTTCTCACGTATCTTGTTTACGTTTACGCCCTTGTCGGTTATCGTCTCCCCGTCGATTACGATCCGGCCAGCCGAAGGACGCTCCAGCAGGTTGATACACCGGAGGAAGGTAGACTTGCCCGACCCGGACGGTCCGATAACGACAATTTTTTCGCCCTTCGCGACGTGCTGGTCTATGCCCTTCAGCACCTCATGGCTTCCGAAGCTCTTTCGGAGACCGCTGACCGTGATCATACCCGCCGCCCCCTATCTGACTTCGGATTTCCGGAGATTCTTCTCAAGCCGCCCCATAAGAACCGCGAGCGACTTTACAATTATATAGTAGATTATCGCCAGCGAAACCAGCGGATATAAGTAGTCGTAGGTCAGGCTCTGGATGCTGTACGCCGCCTTGGTAAGATCCGATATGCCTATATACCCGGCTATGGCCGTTTCCTTAATCAGCACTACGAATTCGTTGACGAGCGCCGGCAGGATATTCTTGACCGCCTGCGGCAGAACGATAAAACGCATGGTCCGCGCGCCGGACATGCCTAAGGACCGCCCCGCCTCGGTCTGCCCCGGGTCTATTGAGAATATGCCCGCGCGGATGATCTCGGCCACATACGCGCCCGAATTAATCCCGAACGCGATGGCCGCGATGATAATCGAGTGAAGATTGGATCTAGCGAATATTATAAAGTAAATAATCAAAAGCTGGACGACGGCGGGAGTGCCTCTGATAACGTCTATGTACGCGTTCGCGAGCCACGCGAGAGGCCGGACCACCCTGACACGCCGCTTTCCGACGGTGAAACTTGGAACGTTCGATACTTTCATAAGGCAGACGGCTACGCCGATGGCAAGCCCGATGACCGCCGCCAAAAGAGACAGGATCAGCGTGCTGCCAAGCCCCGTCAGGAACATCTTGTATCTGTCGTCCTTGATAAAGGTTTTGTACAAACCTTCCGAGATCGACACCGCGCCGCCCCCCGTTACCACCGTACAAATATATTCTAACATTAAGGGTGAATAAAATCAAGCGGGAAATGAATAATATTTCAGCCGGTGGGCGAGCGTCACAAAAACTCTTCCGGCCGCCAGCCGACCGGAAGAGTTTTGGAAAATGTCCGTTCCTACATATTGATACGCACGGGCTTAAGCCCCCAGATCTCGTCCGCGTACTCCCGTATAGTCCTGTCCGACGAAAACTTTCCGCTTTTCGCCGTGTTCAGCACGGCCTTGCGCGCCCAGCCGTCGCGGTCCTTATACGCGGCGGAGACTCGCGCCTGCGCGTCCGAATAGGCCGCATAGTCGCGCAGTATGAAATACTCGTCCGGGACGGCTCCCTGCCAGCCGTTCAGCAGCGCCTCGTACAGCTCACGGAACACGTCCAGATTGTCGGACAGCGAGCCGTTGATAAGCGCCGTCATGACCTGGCGCACGTTCGGGTCGATGTTGTAGACGTCCCACGGATCGTACCCGCCCTCGCGCTGCAGGCGGATCACCTCGTCGCTCGTCATTCCGAAGATGAATATATTGTCGTCGCCGACTTCCTCGCGTATCTCCACATTCGCTCCGTCGAGCGTTCCCAGCGTTACCGCGCCGTTCAGCATGAACTTCATGTTGCCGGTGCCGGACGCTTCCTTCGAGGCTGTGGAGATCTGCTCGGATACGTCGGCGGCGGGAATCAGAGTCTCCGCCATCGACACGCGGTAGTTCGGCAGGAACAGCACCTTGACGCGCCCCTCGATGAACGGGTCGTTGTTGACGAGTCCTGCGATGTTGTTGATCAGCTTGATGATCAGTTTCGCGCGGGCGTATCCGGCGGCGGCCTTCGCCCCGAATATAAACGTGCGCGGCTCCACGTCGATCCACGGGGAGGTCTTTATCCGATAGTACAGGTCGAGTATGTGCAATGCGTTTAGCAGCTGCCGCTTGTACTCGTGCAGGCGCTTCACCTGTACGTCGTAGATAGAGCCGGGGTCGATGGTTACGCCCAGCTCGCGCTTCACATACGACGCCAGCGATACCTTGTTGTCGCGTTTCACCTTCATGAACGCCTCGCGGAAGGACGGATCGTCGGCATAGGGCGTCAGCTTTCGCAGCTCGTCCAAGTCGGTGATCCACTTATCGCCGATAGTCTCGGTGACGAGCCGCGCCAGCGCGGGGTTGGAATGAAGCAGCCAGCGGCGCTGGGTTATGCCGTTAGTCTTGTTGTTGAAGCGGTCCGGGTACAGCTCGTAGAAATCCTTTAATTCCTGTTTTTTAAGTATATCCGTATGCAGGGCGGCCACGCCGTTGACCGAGTAGCTGCCGACGATAGCGAGATGGGCCATGCGCACCTGACCGTCCGCGATCACAGCCATCTTGCGGATCTTGTCCGGGGCGGCCCCGTATTTGTCGAGCAGCGTCTTACAGAATCGGCGGTTTATCTCCTCGATGATCATGTACACGCGCGGCAGCAGGCGCGAGAACAGTTCGGTCGGCCATTTCTCCAGCGCCTCGCTCATGATCGTGTGGTTGGTGTAGGCGCAGGTCTTCGCCGTGATCGCCCAGGCCCTGTCCCAATCTAAGCCGTATTTATCCACCAGCAGACGCATAAGCTCGGCCACCGCCATTGAGGGATGGGTGTCGTTCAGCTGGAACGCGATCTTATCCGGAATCGTCTCCCAGTCGTTACCGTGCATTTGGACGAACCTGTCGAGCACGCGCTGGAGCGTAGCGGAGATGAAGAAATACTGCTGCTTGAGACGCAGTTCCTTCCCTGCCACGGTGTCGTCGGCGGGATAGAGCACCTCGCAGAGCGTACGCGCCAGGTTCTCCTCCTCCAGCGCCTTTTGATAATTGCCTTTGTTGAAGCTGGTCAGGTCGAAGTCCTTCTTGGGACGCGCGTCCCACAGGCGCAGAGTGTTGACTGTGTTATTGTCGTACCCGGCGATGGGGTAGTCGTAGGGCACGGCGACGATCGCATTAGCGTCGTCGAGCGTGAAGGAATAGTGTCCGTCCGGCATTTTGACGGCGCGTACCTTCCCCCCGAACTGTATGTCCTGCGAGTATTCCAGCCGCGGAATGCCCCAATAGTCGCCGCGGGCCAGCCAGTTGTCCGGATATTCCACCTGATAGCCGTGCTCGATACGCTGCTCGAAAATTCCGTAGTGGTACCGGATGCCGCAGCCGTAGGCGGGCAGCTCGAGCGTGGAGAGCGAATCAAGGAAGCACGCCGCCAGCCGCCCGAGGCCGCCGTTGCCCAGGCCCGGATCGCGCTCGGCGTCCTCTATGCGGTTGTAGTCGAGGTTAAGCTCTCCCAACACCTCCCGCAGCTCGCTTCCAAGTACGAGGTTTATCACGGCGTTGCCTAAGAACCGCCCCATCAGAAACTCCATCGACAGGTAGTAAACGACTTTCGGATCTTCTTTCTCGTAGGCTTCGTGCGTGGCGATCCAGCGGTCGGTGATGTAGTCGCGGACAGTGAACGCGAGCGCCTCGTAGAGCTGCTCGGGAGTCGCGTTCTGAACTGTCTTGCGAGACATGGTCTTGACGTTCTCAATCAGCCGCGACTTAAGCTCATCTTTGCCGATCGCGCTGAAAAGCTCGGATTTTCCCATAAAATGCCTCCAATCATATCTTTGAATTTTGCGTAGTTTACGCAAAATTCTGTCAGGCAAAATTCATCGAAGCGAAATTCTACATAGATATATCGGGACATATCGGCTTTCTGGTAATAGTATACACTAAAAATATGTTTTATCAAGATTTAATCTCACGTTCGTTTCACAAACGCGCCAACGCCCGCCAAACGATACAGCGCGGAAGAACTGATAATATACCGCGATATCTGTCCATCTCCGAACGGACGCCGCCGCGCAAGCGCATCTGTTTGCCACTCATCGCCCGCCCGCGGTCGCGGAGCATGGGATAATAAGGAAAGCGGAATGCCGTAAATTACCCCTCTTTCGCCCCTTCAGTACATGAAATCATTGAAATACACATGGCCTTAGCGGATAATGTATGTTATAATATATTACCCTCCTCCGAACGCCCCCATTTAATCCCAAAAATTCAAAATTAACTCAATAGAGGCACAATATATAATTATATCTAAAGCATCCCTCTGTTCCCTCCGATATACTTGTTGAGCAGGCGGGGCGGGATCCACCGCGGCTCATATGAATAAGGACATTCATATTACCGCCCCCGAAGCGGGCGGACAGAAGGGATGATTGTATGTCTAACACGGTAGTCGCTACAAACACTCTGGCCCTCAACAGCTATCGCAACCTGAAGCAGGTAGGGTCGAGACAGTCTCAGGCTTCGGCCCGTCTCTCCTCGGGCTACAAGATCAATTCCGCTGCCGACGACGCCGCCGGGCTTGCCATCAGCGAAAAGATGCGCGCCCAGATCCGCGGACTCGATATGGCCAGCAAGAACACCCAGGACGCTATCTCCCTTATCCAGACCGCCGAGGGCGGTATGCAGGAGATAGACAACATGATCCAGCGTATCCGCGAGCTGACCGTTCAGGCCGGAAACGACACGAACGAGCACAACTCGACGGGCACCGGCGACCGCCAGAAGATTCAGGACGAGATCAACCAGCTTGTTGAGGAGATCGACAGCATGGCCGACCGCGTCGAGTTCAACAAGAAGACGGTACTGAACGGTACATACGAAGCCATCCCGACTAGCGGAAGCTCGGCGGGGGACCTCAAAACCGCCAAGGCTGATCTTAGGGCGGCGCAGAATACTTACGTCGGCGCGGAGCAGTCCTTGGATCAGGCCGCCAAAGGGATCACCTCGGCAAAGGCCGGCTTCCAGAGCCTGTTCACCGATCCTGAGATTAGCAAGAAGCTGTTTAATCTAACGGGATTCTACTCCTCCGAGGTATCCGATCTGGAAGCCGCCATAACCACTTTCACGTCGAATGCGGCTTACACTGGCGGCATCACGGACAAAGCCGATGTGACCACGCTTGTAGGATTATACTCCGACATCACCTCCGCGGTAACCGATCTCAAAACAGCCGCCAGCGGTAATGCGGACTCGTCTTATGTCGATCTAGCATTGGACGGAGCGCTGGACCTCCTTAACGGAGTCGGCACGGCCTACGATAACTACACCGCTAAAGAGGGCGAGCTGACTACCGCCGCTACCGGGTTGGCGGACGCGAAAGTCGCTTACGCCACGGTCAAGGCCGAATACGACGCGGCTGAGAAGACGCCCGGCCTGTTCTTCCAGGTGGGCGCGAACGCGAACCAGGGCATGAATCTCTCGATCGCCTCGGTCAAGAGCGACAGACTGGGCATAGGCAACGGCAACGGCGTCTCCAATATCAACGTGCTGGAGGCCTCCGGCGCGGATATAACCGCCAGTCTCGAAACGCTCGACGAGGCGCTGTCCTATGTCACCACCGAGCGTTCGCGTCTCGGCGCGGCGCAGAACCGGCTCGAGTACACGATGAAGAGCCTTGATATCTCCAGCGAGAACATCTCCGCCGCCGAGAGCCGCATCCGCGACACCGACATGGCGAAAGAGATGATGAAGCTGACGCAGGCGAACGTGCTGAACCAGGCGGGCATCGCGATGCTCGCGCAGGCGAACCAGTC
>JAISCI010000126.1 GCA_031265685.1 Clostridiales bacterium | reverse complement strand
CACCCTGCTTGTATGACATAACCGTTCTCCTCGTTTGTTTTTAATCCTATAACTGATTATAGCGAATTTAGATTATTTTTGCAAGTGGCGCTGTGGACTTTTTGCGCGGTTTGAGGTTGGACGCACCCCTTGCACCATACGACGACGGAAACACTCGAACACCGCGAGCGTTTTAACTATAGACATTTGCGTGTTTGGGAATGGCTCCCGAGCTTCGCTCCCGCCATTCTCAAACTACTCCCTGTACTGGCTAACGTCGGCGATCACGCGGTCGTTCTCACGCAGCGCCCTGTTGTTCGCCGGATCCAAGACGGTGTAATCCGCGTTCCCGTTAACCAGCCCTTCGCGGCTGATCGGCGTGAATACCGGCACCCCGCCGTTCGTGACGTACACGCCCAAGGCCTTTTCAATGTCCGCTATGACGAGCGTGTCGCTCGCGTCGGACGGATTCACGAGCGTATCGCCGAACTTAAGCGAGCTGTAATCCTGCGCCACCGCTACGGACCCCTCGCGCGTTTCGGCGGGTACGATCGGAACGTTCTCACGCTTGCCGCCGGTCAGCTTCGATACAGCCCTGGTTTCGTCGGTCAGCTGGTTCGCCGGCACGGTGAATACGAATCGCTCTGGAATGATAAGCAAAGTCTTCTCGATTATCGACGCGTTCGGGATTTTCAGCCCGACCTCGCTGTTTACGCTGATCTTCAGCTCGACGCTGCGCGCGGCGAGAAAATCTATCATATATTTGTCGAAGCGGAACACGACAAGAGAATCACCGGCGGCGTCCGCCTGACCGACGCTTTCGACCGACGCGTCAAACGCGGTGAAATCCGCGCCGGTTTTGATCCAGACAGTGCGCGCGCCGACCGGCAATTCTCGCGCGGCGCTTTGCGGAATATGCGAAACAATACGCCACGCGCTCTGCCGGATCACCTTGAATACGGCGTCCCCGGCGGAGACCGGCGCCGAAGCGTCCCGGACGGGCACCTCGGCCCGCGCCGAAGTCCGCGCCTTCGTCAGATTCGGAATCGCGCCGGGCGTCAGCTCGTCCTCCAGCCCGTCCGTGGCGTAGCAGACTATGCCGCCCTCGTACGCCAATATCTCGGCGCGCGCTTTATCCAAATTTTCCTCCGCCGTCCGCCGCGACTCGTTAAGGCCGCTCCCGCCGCTCAGGTCGGTCAGCATCATGTTGTTTCTTTTGGACAGTTCCGACGCTACTTTCTCTTTAAGCGCGTACACCGCGCCGAACCCGCCTGGCAGCAGATGCGCCGCGCTCTCGACATAGCTCTTGATACGGGCTTCCGCCGTCTCGACGTCTTTCTTGAACGGCGACAGATTCCCTCGGCCGCGCTGAGCGGCTATTATCTCGTCGTCCAGAGCGGCCAGCGCCCTCTCTCGCTCGGCGGCGTCGTCCGGATCCTCCACAACCGCGACGAGACCTCCGGGCTTAACGCGCTCCTCGTCCGCGACGGAGAAGCGCACGGAACCGTCCGCCGGGCTGACGTAAGCGATTTCGTCGCGCACGATTACGCCGCCGTAGACGGGGTCGGTCTCGATATTGCCCAAGATTACGCGCGTCTCGGGGGCGCGCTCCCGACCGGTCACGGTGAAGCAATACGAAACGATGTACACAAGAACGAGCGCGAGAAAAACAAACGCCAGCGCTTTCATGTGAGACGCGCGCCTTGCCGCCGCGCGCGCTTCCACGCCCCCTCTTCTCACCGAGCGGCGGGGGCGCGATTCGCGCGGCGCTTCGGCGCGGCGGGCGTCCAGCGCATATATTTTACCGCCCGACGGCATCGCGGACGACGGGCGGCGGTCTATTGGGTGATTCGCGCCTGAAGCCGCGCGAATCCTTGGGTAGCCGGATCGCGGATCACGGCCGCGTCTGTCGCTCGGCACTTTCACCGTCTCCTATTTACCTTCACCGCGCAGATCCATCACCGAGTCGTCCGGCGGATCAGACGTTTCCGGATCAGTCTTGCCGAAAATCCTATCCCGATTGAACCAGAACCCGAAGCCCGCGCCGCATACCCCGCCGAGCACATGCGCGGCGTAGGCCACGCGGACGGCGCCTTCCGGCGGGGCGAACTGTCCGGCAAGCTCGCGCCCGATGTAGAACACGACGCACAGCACGGTGGTAAGCGGGATCCGCCCGCGCGAAGCCCCCGCGAACGAGCCGAGCAGTATGAGCATGAACACGACGCCGCTGGCGCCGAGCATGGCCGAGCCGGGCGAAAACGCGATGTGCGCCAAGCCAGTCGCGAGCGCGGTGAGCGCGATCGCCGCGGCGGTCGCCGCCGGCCCGTACTTTTCCTCGACCTGCGGCCCGACGATAAGGATCAGCAGGAAATTGCCGAAGAAATGCGAGAACCCGGAATGTCCCGCAACATGAAGAAACACGCGGGCATACGCCAGCGGATCGGCGAAACTCGTCCGATAGACCGAGAAAAGCAGCCGGTTTGCCGCGCCGCCCAAAACCATATCAATCAGCAGCGCGGCAAACGACAGCAGGCTGAACGTCAGCACTACGGGGGCGTTGTACTGAACGCGGCCTACGCCGCGCGATATTGCCGAAAAGAGTTTCTTCATATTAACCATACCTTATTGAATTTGTTCGGGAACGTCCTCTGGATTTTGCTTTGTTAACTCAAAACTTCTCATAGCCGCGATAGTACGCTCGATAAGCTCCGGCAGTTCCCAGCCCAGCATTTCCGCTCCCCGCCGGATGACGTCCCTCGAACATCCAGCCGCGAAGTTAGGCGACTTAAACTTCTTCATAACCGACTTGACTTCCATGTCGGCGACGCTCTTGGACGGGCGCATAAGCGCCGCCGCGCCTATCAGCCCGGTCAGCTCGTCCACGGCGCAGAGAACTTTTTCCATCTCGTGCTCGGGCGCTATGTCCACGGTCAAGGCGTACCCGTGGCTCGCCGCCGCGCGGATCAGCCGCTCGGACAGCCCGCGCGAGCGCATTATCTCCTGCGACTTCACGCAGTGTTCCTCCGGGAACATCTCAAAATCCAAGTCGTGAAGCAATCCGACGACGCCCCAGAAGTCTTCCTCGCCGTATCCAAGCTCCCGCGCGAAATATCTCATGCAGCCTTCGACAATTTTCGCGTGAAAAAGGTGAAAACTATCCTTATTAAACTCGGTCAGAAGCGCCCACGCCTCGTCACGGGTTATTTCGCCGCCCATTCTGATTCCTCCCAAACAGCTTTCTACCGGATATTATAGTTTCAACCGCGCCGCGTGTCAATCAAAATTTGCGCGGGCGCGTACCGACGAAATATTCGGCGTTCTTTAGAGCGGAATCAGTATAAGCTCCCTGATTGTTCGTGACAACTGTGACCTCATATGTTATAATCCAACTACGATCTCGTGATGACGCAATACGAAATGGGGGAATACAAATGGAATTTTCCGGACTCGACGAAAGTATCCTGAAAGCCGCGTCCGGCGGAGACGCGGCCGCGTTTGAAAAACTTATACTCTCCGTTGAAAAACTGATATATAACATAGCTCTGCGTATGCTGGGAAACCCCGCCGACGCCGAGGACGCCGCGCAGGAAGCCGTCCTGCGGATATACCGCAACCTGCGCAAGTGCGTCAGCCTGAACCATTTCAGAAACTGGGCGTGCGTCATAACGAACAACATCTGTCTGGACGAGATTCGGCGGCGCAAGGGGCGCGGGGCGCTTTCGCTGGACGAGCTGAGCGGGGACGGCGCGAGGGGCGAGCCGCCGTATTCGGCGGACGATCCGACACCGCCGGAAGCTCTCCTCGCGGCGGAGACGCGGGAGACCATCCTGGCGGCGCTTCGCGGTCTGCCGCCGAAGCTCAAGTCCGCCGTAATCCTGCGGGATATCGAGGGCTTCAGCTACGCGGACATGTCTCGGATACTCGGCGTGTCCGAAGGCACCGTAAAGAGCCGGATAAACCGCGCGCGTTCGGCCATGAGGAAGTTACTGTCCGCGTAAGCGTTCTATCTAATCTGTCGGAACAAATCCTTAAACAAATCGTAATAATTATTATGAATCGAAAAGAAGGGGCGTGACGCCTATGGACGACGACCGTATAGCTCGGGAGCTTTCGGCGATCGGCTCGGAAGAGCCGCCCGTCGGGTTCCATGAGCGCGTTATGGCGCGCGTTGCGGCGGAGCGCGGGAAGCCCGCTCCGTCAGGTATTTGGGGATTATCGGGATTTTATATACCGGCGGCGGCATGCTTCCTGGCCGGACTGCTGTTCGTCGGCGGAAGCGTCGCTCTGTCGGGGCGCTATTCGTCGGACGCGCCGCGGGTTGCCGCGGGGGAAACACCGGCGGTCATTTCCGGCGGCGATCTTACCGTGACCGCGAAGAGCGGCGTGAGCGCACCGCCGGACGCGGAGCCGGAGTATGGCATGGAAGCGGAAGACGCGTCCGACGGATTCGCCGTCAACTACATGGCGGCGCGGGTGGCGCCCGCCGACGAGGGGCTTGTTATCCGGCACAGGCTGACGGTCGTGGTGGACGACACGCGCGCGGCGGTGGAATCTCTTGGCGGCTACGGCGAGTTCATGGTGTCCATGAGCGAGTCGGCCGACAGGGCCGAGGCTTCGTATCGTCCGCCGCGCGCGGACGCGCCCGCGGTCGTCGACGCGATCAAGTCGCTCGGCGTCGTCCGCGAGGATTCGATCGACGAGTATTCCGTCGCGGGCGACCGGATCGACGCGAACGCGCGGATAGCCTCGCGTCAGATCGAATTGGAGAACATGCGCGCGCTGCTCGGCAGGACGGCCACCGTCGCCGATATGCTTACGCTGACGATCCGCGTCGATCAGATACTGTCGGATATGGACGCCGCGAATTCGCAGCTCAGTCTCTGCGACTACGATGTCGGGTATCCCGCCGTCAGCGTCACGTTCGTCGCGTCGCCGAAGGCGTACGAGCCGCCGCCCGAGAAGAGTTTTGGCGCGAAGGTCTCCGACGCGTTCGTCTCCGGGGCCAACGGCACGGGGACGGTCATAGCGCGGATCGCCTACGCTTTGGCGGCGCTGGCGGTTCCGCTGGTCGTCATAGCGGTTATCGCCGCCGCGGTTGTGATTACCGTCAAGCTGGCGGGAAGGGGGCGCAAGTGATGACTAAGAGAATTATCGCGGCGGCGCTGGCCGTCCCGCTTGCGCTGGGGCTGGCCGCGTGCGGCGGGTCGCCGCCCTCCGCGTCTATGTCTGACATCATGGGCGACGCGGCTTTCACCGTGCAGGATAATAAGGCTGAAGCAGATTACGGCGAAGACGGCGCCATGGGAGCCGAGACCACGGTGTCCGGCGCCTCGGGCGTGGACGCTTCGAGGATACAGGAGCGCAAGCGCGTCAAAACCGCCGACCTGATGATGGAGACGAAGGACTTCGACGCGGCCGCGAACCGCTTTTATGAGATAGCGCAATCTCTCGGGGGGTTTACCCAAAACCAGAACGCGGTCGCCTACTCCGCCTCTGGCGGGCGCTCGCTTAAGAATGGATCGTTCACGCTGCGGGTGCCGCAGGAGAACTACGAAGCGGCGCTGGACGCGGTTAAGGAGACGGCCCGCGTCGTCTCGTCGTCGATGTCCGAGCGGGACAGGACCGCGGACTACTATGACGCGGCGGCCCGGCGCGAGACGCTGCTGGCGCAGGAAGAGCGCCTGACTGAAATGATCGCCCGGGCGGAGACGCTGGAGGACATAATCGCCCTGGAGACGCGCCTGTCCGACGTCCGGTACCAGATCGAGAGCGCCGGCGCGTATATGGCGGATATCGACCAGCTGGCGGCTATGGCCACGATCAACATCGAGCTGAGCGAGACCGAGACGGGCGCGGAGCTTACGCCCATCCCGGACGATTTCGCCGCGAGGATGGGCGAGAGTTTCATGGGCGGTCTTGGCGCTACCGTCGCTTTTTCCCAAGGCGCGGTGATAGCGCTGGCCGGGGCGGCTGTGCCGCTCGTGGCGCTGGGCATGGTCGCTCTGGTTGTCGTCGTTATAGTAATAACCGCGAGAAGGCGCGGGGCAAATGGGGTTTAACGAGCGCGTGTATGAGGCGGTGAAGGCTATCCCCGCCGGGCGCGTGTCCACGTATGGCTGGGTGGCGGCGATGGCGGGCAACCCGCGCGCCGCCCGAGCCGTTGGATGGGCGCTGCGCCGCAATCCCGATCCCTCGAACATACCGTGTCACAGGATCGTCAACCGCGAAGGGCGGCTGACGGGAGCGTTCGCGTTCGGCGGGATGGATGAGCAGAAGCGAAGGCTGGAGAGGGAAGGCGTCGTGGTGACGGATGATCGGGTTGATTTGAGGATTTATGGGATATGAAAGAACCGCCATGGAGACGGTCGCAGGTCGTCGGCAAAAAACGCCGAGTGGTTTCCGGCGAGGTTTAGTGCGTATTTCTACTCGAAAAATCGGCATAGCAATATAATTGAAATCGGCCGCCATGAATTTTCGCATGGCGAAGTTTGCTTAGCCGAATTTTGCGTGAATCGAAGCATTATCGCTTCTGTCACGCGAGTGGCGGATTTTTCGCTTGACATATACAGGCAAGTCTTTTCGGGATTAAATCGTGATATCTGTGAAAAAATACTTGACAACGCCGCGCGCGGCATGTATAATAAAAATGTTGGCTCAGTAGCTCAGTTGGTTAGAGTGCCGGCCTGTCACGCCGGAGGTCGAGGGTTCGAGCCCCTTCTGAGTCGTCGGTTTAATAGTTTTTTTGGGGAGCATAGCTCAGTTGGGAGAGCACATGCCTTACAAGCATGGGGTCACAGGTTCGAGCCCTGTTGTTCCCAGAGAACAGCGCAGATTCGGGTTCACTATAATTCTAGATTACAAAGTGCTCGTGTTATATAAGTCAAGCAAAAAATCACCCATATAACAAAATGCGAGTTTAAGCGAATTTTGAAAACGCAAGTAATTTCTGCGTGATGGAATTTTGTGTGAACCATGCAAAATTTGTCCATGCAAAAATGCTTCGAACCAAGCAAAATTCCATCACGTGAAAATGTGATACGAAATTCTGTCGCACAAACTTCGGCCAAGCTAAAATTTATGGTGACCGATTTCAATTATATTGTTGTGTTTTTTCGGGTAAGAAATACACCGCGTTCTTTCTCTGCGATTTCGCGCAGACGCGAGTTAAGCCCGTCCGTGAATTTCGCGTGGTTCAAGCAAAATTCATAGCATGTGGAGCCTCGCTACGTAATACTTGGGAAGTGAATTTTGCACCGAAATTTCTCGCGACAGAATTTTGCATCGCATTTTGCTTGACTCACGCAAAATTCGGCCAAGCGATAATGCGATGCGAAAATTACTTTTGCTTTTACACAGAGCGTCATTAGACCTGTTCCAAAACCTTGAAAAGGCAAAAACTATGTAACAAAATCCAGCGCATGGACAATACTGCAAAAATTGGGAATTTGCCGTAATCCGCATACAAAGAACTGTTCGGGATGTGCAAGGCCACGTTCGACGCTGGTTTATCGTGTTAGAGCGCGCGTTTAAGGAGCTGCGCAAACAGGGCGGTCGGCCTCCCCGCTTAACGGCTCCCGATAAATGGATTATTACTTTGACCCGCCGCCGAAACGCGAGCTGACAAAAGACGGTACGGACATAATCGCCGCGATTGCGGACGTGACGGAGTGTCCGGCTGAAGGCCATGAGAAAACAGAAAGAGTCCTGTTCCGGCAAGAAAAAGCGGCGCGCGATAAAGGATCCTGCCGTCATTGATGGAGTGACCGGAAGAATTATTTGCGTTTACGAGGACAAAGGGGTTCAGGGCGCCGCCGGCTTGCGTTGTAACAGCCTGACGCCTTCAAAAAGCCAAAGGGCGGAAGTTTAACGCCTGAACAGAAAAAATTCAACAGCATTTTGCTTCAAAACACTGTTCATTACAACAATTTTTTCGGTCGGGGAAATATAGTGAGTATGTTTGAAAACCAAAGTACACAAGGGCATAAAATTCTCCCATTGCGTCTGACGGGCTTCTCACCCGTCAGATTTTCCAATCTATGTCCACTTTTTCGCTTGTGGCACTGATTCTCTCGA
>JAISCI010000046.1 GCA_031265685.1 Clostridiales bacterium | reverse complement strand
TTGACGAATACGCCATCAAATATATCGTCGGGCACAAGATCTCGGACATAACCGAAAAGGTTTACACAAAGAGAGAATTCGACTGGCTCAAAGAAGAGATGGAAAAAATAAAATAGAGTGCCATGTGGTGTAGGAATGTCAGTGTAGGGGCGGTGCAGGAATAATACATGATTTGTATGCATTTTCCTGCCTTGCGCCGCCCCTACCTGCCTCATAAAGTGCTGTTATTACGGCATTTCGTAGTGAGTGGTTTGGGAGTATGTTTCTACTCGAAAAATCGGCATAGCAATATAATTGAAATCGCCCGCCGCATTTTCAAAGTTCGCTTAAACTCGCGCTTTGTTATGGGCGCGGGTGATTTTTCATTTATATTGGGTGGGTGATTTTTCGCTTGACATTTACAACGCCCTGTTCGAGTTTTTCGGTGATTTCGCGAACGTTCGTGTCCGGCATATCGGTCATCTCCTTTCGGGCAAAATAAAAGCCCGCCCGCAACTTTATCAGTTACGGGCGGGCGATGTGGTTATTGGGTTATCGGTCTACTTCCTTTTTCGTGCCACCACTGTTTCAGCGCGTCTTAACATCTCGGCGGTAATCGCGGTGCGCCGTACCTCGTCAATCACCGTGGAGTGCGAGAATATCTCCGCAATCTCGTTCTCAATGCCTTTCAGCGCGTAAGCGCCGAACCAACTCAAATCCGAAACAAGCCTAAGCTGTTCCTCGTGGCTTTGGCTAAACGGCTGGCACTTTCTCTGTCTGCCGATGTCAAGCGAATTATGCCACAGCGACGTGCCGCAGTCGAATATCGGCGCGAGACCAAGCCATTTCAGCGTGTTGGCATTGCGGATAAAACCGAAGTTGTTGAAATGCCTGTCCTCGTTGGCGATGATGTAGTCAAGCGTAAGCATTTTTTCAATGTCAGCGCGAACATCGCCAATGCCAAGCGAATCACAACAGCGCAGAAAATGCGTGAAATCTGTGTCCGCGTCCCTCATCGTCAGCGAATGGAACACTTTCCACGCCGAAATAAGCTCTGTTTCTACGGAAAGAAAGTTGTCGCACACGCTAAGCGGCTCGCCGCCGTCAAACGTCAGCATATATGGAACGTGCGGAATACCCAGCCGCTTCATAATCGCACTCGCAACAACCTCGTTGAAAGGTTCCTGCTTAAACGGTTCGCTGCCGCCTTTGACGAGCTTTCGCTTGCCATCCGCGATAATCCACTTCTTTTTCAGCCAACCCTCGGACGTGTTGTCGGGCGACATCAGGTTTATGCGCTTCTTGTCGGCGGGTTCGCGCCCGAACAGCATTTCGCCAACGTCCCGCGAGAAATCGTTCTCGAAGAAGTTCACGTCAGACCAACTTACCGCCGACTCTTTCGGACGAAGCCAGTAATGGTCGGAGAGACTCAGGGCATAACATTTGAGAATCAGATATTCCGTTGATTCCCGCCCTAAACGCGTATATAAATCGCGTATCCCTGCGCGGCTCGCGGGGATAGAGCGTCCTTTGAGCCAATCGTTCAGTTCGTCAAGGGCAATGCCGCCTTTCATAGACTGAACGCCGAGTGGAACACGCGCTACGTCGTGGGCGGTTCCGATATTAACAATCGCGACGGCGGACTCGTTGATTTCGACGTCCACTACCTCGATATTTTTGTGCATTAGCGTGTAATTCATAGCGGCGCTCCCCTCCTTATCCGCATAACTTTACAGTTTATATTATACCTCACAAACGCCGATTTGTCAAGGGAAACGCTCAAATCTCAACATCTCCGCGCTTTTTTGTCTGCGGCTTATCTTTCGGCATAGCGTTTCGCGCCGCCGCTTCCGCTTCCGCTTTCGCGTCATCGAGTTCATCAAGCAAAGACGGCGTTTTTTCGGGAACTTTCGGCTTCTGCGCCTGTTTATCCGCCGCTTACTCGGCAAGTTTGCGCTTCGCCCACGCGGGAAGCGTTTTAGCATCCGCGACGCCCTCGATTTCTTGGCGGTAGTACACCACCGTTTTATCGCTCGCCAATTCTTTACAGAAAATAGACCGCCCCATTGCATCGGGCCGCGCCCCGTTGCCGTGGGTGCATCTCACAAGCTGACTTTCGGAGTCGCGATATGCGCTGAAGTGGCGGCGCGGTTGCTTGCGAAAGTTATCAATAGAACGCCTGTCGGCAAAATGCCGATTGACCGGAAAGAGATGAACAAGACCGAAAAGGTTGTGGGGGCAAGCGGTAAATCGCGAACGTTCTTGACGGCGGAGGCCGCAGCCCTACAAGAGCGGTACAAGCATTGGCAAGGTTATAAAGGCGGCACATTGCGACGTGGTTGGACGGGCGGGAAAAAAGTTTCAGCGAAAGAATTTGCTGAAACTATGCTTGTCGCCAAATCGGGCAATACTTACACGATTGAAGTGATAAACCCCGTCAAATACACGCCTTATGTCGAGTTCGGACACCGGCAGAAACCAAGGCGTTATGTTCCCGCGATAGGGAAGCAGTTAAGCAAGGGTGGGTAAACGGGCGGTTTATGCTGACCATATCCGAACAGGAATTGGAATCGGACGCGCCGCGAATACTCCAGAATAAGTTAAATTCGTTCGTGAAAGAGGCGTTCGGGAATGATTAATCTGATTATAGACGGCATAATTGCCGCGCTTCTTGACGCGTTCCTAAACACCGCGGTTTATATGGATCAAGTGAAGTGGGGTTTGAACCCGCCGTGCTTTATCGTAAATTGCGTGAACCCCGCAAATCAATTGTTTGTTGGAACAAAGTATAAACGAGATAATCTTTTCAGCGTTCAATATTTTCCAGTAAGCAAAACGGGCGCTAAAGCGGAGTGTTACGCCGTATGCGATAGTCTCTATCAAGCCCTTGAAATTATCGGCGTTCAAGGTGATTTGCTGCGGGGTACGGGGGCGTTGTAAACGTGATGAACGGGGCTACTGACAGCGGCTCGGACGTATTTTCACTTGTGTATTGGGGTACGGGCGTTATCGCGGGTATGGACGTTAATAAATCGGCGTTGAATAAGATTTATGACGGCGAATATAGCGTGGACGTGAATTATACCCAAACACAGCTTGAAAACGCGGCTAAGACGGGTAAATTCGGATTTCACAGGGTGGAAGATAAAATTCGCGTGTTGTCTGATATTGACAGCCTTGTCGCCGTTACCCTTGAAAAGGGCGATATTTTCCGGCGAAAATACATAAGAAAGCGGCTCGAATTTGCTTTAGAAGTTTGCATCGAAATTTCGCTTGGACGAAGTTTGCGTGAATCGAAGCTTATCGTATGGGTCACGCGATAATGCGATGCAAACTTCTGTCACGCGAAAATTCATCGATTCACGCAAACTTCCTAGGCAAATTTGAACGCCGATCAAAATAGCCTGCCGGCAAGTTCGTTGCCGACAGGCCGCAAAGGACGGCGGAGCATATCAAGTTTTTATCAGTATTTCCCAAATTCTTTTGACTCAAAACCGGCATCCGGCGACGAGCGTCGCGGGAGCGGACTGAACGCCACCACGGATTCGCGCGGCCTCAGGCGCGAATCCGCTTTCTGTATCGGCCTTGACTCGGGGCGCTCACGCGGCGGGACGGCGGCCGGAATTCTCGTCTCCTGAGGCGCGGCTATGATTCGTTCGGACGCGGCCAGTATGCCCTCGCGTATCGCGGACTGCCGCTGTTCGCATTTCTTCGCGAATTCGATAATCTTATTCGTCCTCAACGCCAGACACGACATGTCTTTCGCGCCGAGACATCCGTTGTGCACGCCGTGCAGCGTCCCGATGGCCTCGGACAGTTCATCCAAATCTCCGGAAAGTTTACCCGCCAGAGTTTCGCCCGAACCCGCCCGGGCGGAACTCTCCGATATGAACCCGGCGGTCTCTTTCGCGGCGCCGGCGGCGCGTCCGGCCAGCTGCCGAACCTCGTCCGCTACGACCGCGAAGCCCTTGCCGTGCGCCCCCGCGCGCGCCGCTTCCACCGCGGCGTTCAGCGCCAGCAAGTTGGTCTGAAACGCGATGTCCTCTATCAGTTTGTTAATTTTCAGTATGTTCCCGGACGCTTTGCCAAGCTCGCGCATCTCGCCGACGAGCCGCTTGGCGCCGCTCTGAAGCTCTTCTATCTTTATTCGCGCGAGCGGTATCGCGGATGTGGCCGTCGCGCCGGATTTGTTGGCGCGGAATTCCTCGCGCAGCTCGGATGCTTCGCGTATCAGCTCTGTCGTCTCGCCATCCAAGGATACGCTCTCCGCCAGCGCCGAGAGCGCCGCCGGTACGGCAAGCGCTTTCGCCCGCGCTTCAGCCATCTCCGCTTCGGTCTCCCGGAGTTTCCGTTCGTATGTGTCGGCGGCGGCTTTCGCTTCGTCCCGCGCCTTGTTAAGCGCTTCCACCGCCGCGCCGTGCTCGGTCTCCGCCGAATGAGCCTCTAATCGGAGCCGATCGTAGCGTTCGTCAAGGTCGTGTCTCTCTCGCTCAAGTTCGGCTATGCGCTCGCGCAGCGCCTTAGCTTCGTTCCGGGCGGCTTCGGCGCGCGCGGCGGCTTCGTTTGCCTTCGACTCGGCTTCTCTCGCCTCGGCGGACAGTATTGAGCGCTCGTCCGACAGTTCGGCGGCTGAGCGCGCCCGTTTCTCCGTTTCCTTGGACAACGCCGCGAACGCCTTGCGCGACGCGGAGGCGTATAGTACCGCCGCGCCTATCGCCGCCGCCACCCCGGACAGCGTAACCGCCAAGGGGGCGTTCGCCCACGACGCGTACATGGCGCCGAACGCCGCGACGGTCAGCATGGCGATCAGAATCAGCGTAAACGTTATATCCAATTTTTTTCTGAGAGATCCGATCATGTTTGCCCAGTCCATAAGCGAGCGTCCCCCTGTCATTTTAAGTCTATTTATCTATCGGCAGAAGGCCGTGATAATTGATACGGAAAAAAAGAAGCGTCTTCCGACGCTCCAAGTAATGAGGAAAAAGGAGAAATAAAATGTATCACAAAATGGAGAGTTAAGTCACATTAAGGCCTTCATTTTAGCCAGCTTTTCCAAGCGGAGCGGTCACGCTTTGTCAACATAATATTTATCGTCATAATCGCGGGAAAGTTTAGAGTTAAATAAAGTTTTTTGTAACAAATTTGCCGCCGCCGGAAATAATCGGCGATTGCGCGATTTTTCCAGAGCCTTAATCCCCAAATCCGGCAATAATAAACCAAAAGTGACGGGAAGTGAGCGCCGTGGAACTATATGACAATTTGGACGACAACATAGCGGAGATCGAAAAGACGCTGGACGGATGCGGCGACGTGGTAAGCCGGCGCATGGCGGCCGGGGATTCCGAGATTTACGTGCTGTATATCGATTTGCTGGCCGACGCGGACATGGTGCGCGAAATGACGACGCTGGCGTATTTCTCGGACGGTCGGGAGCCGCTGGCGTTCGGCGTGCGCTCGCCCGACGTCCGCGAGGCGGCGGATTTCGACAGTATATACGACGCGATCATGGGCGGGGAGACCGCCCTGCTCACGCAGGGCTCGAACCGCGCCACGCTCGTATCGACGCGCAAATGGCCGAATCGCGGCGTCGGACAGGCCGAAGCCGAGGTCGTCGTCGAGGGGCCGAAGGACGCCTTCACCGAGAGTTTCCGATATAACACGGCGCTGATCCGCCGCCGCATACGGGACAAGCGGCTCAAGTGCCGGCAGACCGTCGTCGGCAGGCGCGGCAAGGCGAACGTCGGGCTGATGTATATAGCGGATCTTGTCCGCCCAGAGGTGCTCAAGGAGCTGAACGAGCGGCTTGCCGCCATCGACACCGACGCGGTGCTCGACGTGGGGTATCTCGAGGCGATGCTCTCGGACGACTGGCTGTCGCCGCTGCCGCTCAACCAACTGACCGAGCGCCCCGACAAAGCCGCCTCGGCGATCCTCGAGGGGCGCGTGGCGGTCGTCTGCGACAACTCGCCGTTTGTGATGCTCGCGCCATCCACGGCTCACACATTCTTCCAGGCCGCCGACGATTACAGCGAGTCTTGGCAGACGGCGTCGTTCCTGCGCGTTCTGCGGTACGCGGCGGCGGTTATCGCGGTATGCTTTCCGGGGCTGTACTGCGCGCTGTCTGCGTTCCATCCCGCCATGATACCGACGCGGCTGGCGCTTAAAATGGCCGAAACCCGCGCCCACGTACCGTTCCCGATAGCGGTCGAACTGATTATGATGGAGCTTGCCTTCGAGCTGCTTCGCGAGGCGGGGCTGAGGCTGCCCGGGCCGGTCGGCGGGGCGATCGGCGTCGTGGGCGGGATAATCGTGGGGCAGGCCGCCGTCGAAGCCGGAATCGTCTGCCCGATGGTCGTCATAGTGGTGGCGCTGACGGCGATAGCCGGCTTCGCGATACCTTCCTACGCGATGGGCGAGGGACTTCGCCCGATGAAATATTTCATCATTATATTGTCGGCGGCGCTCGGGCTGTTCGGGTTCTGGTGCGGCGTGATCCTGTGCCTGGCGCACATGGCGTCGCTCAAATCCTTCGGCACGCCCTATCTGTTCCCGTTCGTCTCGGGCGAGGTGAACGGTTTCAGCGACGTCAAGGACACGATAGTACGCGCTCCGCTGCGTTTCATGCGCCGCCGCCCGATCTTCGCGCGGCGCGGACAACAAAAACGAATGTAGGTCTTTGCCAATGGACTATTCTGAAAATAACCGCGTATCTCCGTTTCAGGCCCAGGCGCTGATCATCCTCAACGTGTTCGGCGCGGGCGTCGTGACGCTGCCGCGCGTGGCCGCCTCCTACGCCGGCCGGGACGCGTGGCTCTGCGTCGTTATCGCGGCCGCTGTCGCCGCTGTGATAGCTATACTTCTCGCTAAGTTGTCAAAATATTACGACGATTCATTCCCGCGAAAACCCATCGGGATAATCGTCTGCTCGCTGCTCACCGCGAAAGCCGTGTGGTCGGCGGCATGGGGGCTTCGTTTCTTCGGGACGGTCGTAAAAGCGGTCATGCTGCCCCGGACGCCGTTCTGGGCCGTCGCGGCGGCCATGACTGCCATAGCCGCGTACGCCGCGTCGCGCGGTATCGAGCCGCGCGCCCGGCTCGCCCAAGCTCTGATTGTCGTCGCTCTGGCGCCGTTTGTCTTTGTCATGTGCGTCGTCGCGGCGGACGCCGACTTCACGAGGCTTGTACCGGCGTTCCAGACCCCGGCCGAGGGCGTGCTGACGGGTTCGGCGGCGGCGCTTGCGGCGTTCTCCGGCGTGGAGCTTATATTTCCCGCCGGGCGTTTCGTGGACGGGCGCGGCGGCCTTTCGCGCCGTATCGGCTCCGCCGTCGCCCTGACGGGGATTCTCATGGCGGCGACCACGGCGGTCTGCGTCGCGGACTCGGGCGCGGCGCTCCTCGCGAAAAAAACCTGGCCGGTGATCTCCATGATGGACGCGGCGGATATGCCCGGCTCTCTTCTGGAGCGGCAGGGTTCCCTGATGATGGGTTTTTGGATTATATCGGTGTTCGCGCTCACGAACGCTTATCTGTTCTATTCGTCCGTAATGCTGGAAGGGATGATCGGGAGGATGTCTCGGCGGAAATATGTGATTATTACGGCCGCGGCCGTGCTGGCTCTCGCCTTGGCGACGGGCTGCTGGGATTCGGTCGATATTGAGAAGCGGGCCTTTGTGACCGCCGTGGGCGTGGACTCGGACGGCGGCTCGCTGAAGCTCTCCTACGCCCCCGAGGGGCTGGAGGGATCCGACAGCCTCTATTTTGGCCATGTCAAGCTGTGCGTCCTCGGGGAAGGCGTACCGGCGGGCGAGGCGGCGGAACTGCTCGCCGGACTGCCCGAGATCAACATGAAGACGGTAGTGCTGCGGACGGCCGGTTCCGCCGCCGGGACCGTCTCCGGAGGGGAAGGCCCCGGGATGTTCGCCGCCGATTACTACGGCGGGTCCGGCAAGGACGAGTACCGCCCGGACATTCAGACGTTGCTGTCGGCCTCGGCGGAAGGCGGCGCGGCCGATATACCCGCGCTGATCAGAAACGGGGACGATTATTCTATCGTCCCCTGATTTGCGGTTATGTTTCCGCGCGGCAATGACGATAAAATTGTTGGAACGATAGAGTAAACGCTTAGCTATGTTTACGGCGGAGGACTGACGGGCGATGGTATCCAAAAAGAGAATCGGCGAGATCCTTATAGAGGACTTCCGGCTCATAACGCCGAGCCAGCTGAACGAGGCCTTGGAGAAACAGCAGGGCGTGGACAAAAAAATCGGCGAGATACTCGTCGAGGACAAGGTCATAACGCCCCAGCAGCTTGGCGAGGCGTTGCAATATCAGCTCGGTATCCCGTATGTCGATCTGAGCACGTACCGGATAGACCGCAACGCGTCGCAGCTCGTCCCCGAGGGGCTGGCCAGAAGGCACAACGTGCTGCCCGTCGGCATGGAGGACAATAAGATTGTCCTCGTTATGGACGATCCTATGGATATAATCGCCATAGACGACATACGCATGACGACGAGCTACGATACCAGGATACTGATGTCGAGCCGGGACTCCATCCGGAAAGCCATCAGCAACATTTATGTGCAGTCCGAGGCCGCGAGCAGGGCCATTCAGGAACTCTCGCGCAACGATCAGGAGAACGAAACGAGACAGGCGGTCGAGTCCGCCGAGGTTTCTAACGCCCCGGTCGTCCGGCTTGTCAACCAGGTTATATCCGGCGCGATAAAATCGCGAACCAGCGACATACACATAGAAGCCTTCGAGCGCGGCGGCAAGGTTCGGTACCGTATCGACGGAAAGCTGCGCGAGGTTATGACTATCCCGAAAGGATCGCACACGGCGATTGTCGCGCGCGTAAAGATCATGGGCGGCATGGACATAGCCGAGCACAGGATCCCCCAGGACGGGCGAGTCGAGACCGTCGTAGAGGGCAAGGCCGTCGATCTGCGTATCTCGATACTGCCGACGGTGTTCGGGGAGAAGGTCGTCATCCGTATCCTCGACCGTTCGAGCATACTGATGACGCGTTCGCAGCTTGGTTTCACCGAACACAACATGAAATTATTTGACAGAATCATTAAAGCGCCCGAAGGGATAATACTCATAACCGGACCGACCGGATCGGGCAAATCCACCACGCTCTACGCCTGTCTTAACGAGATGAACGACCCCGGATCGAACATCATAACCGTGGAGGATCCCGTTGAGTACCGGCTGGAAGGCATAAACCAGGTACAGGTAAACACAAAGGCGGGGCTTACGTTCGCGGGCGGGCTGCGCTCGATTCTGCGGCAGGATCCGGATATAGTCATGGTCGGCGAGATCCGCGACGCCGAAACTGCGGAGATAGCGACGAAGGCCGCCATAACCGGGCATACGGTCCTCTCGACCCTGCACACCAACGACACTGTTTCCACGGTTTTCCGGCTTATCGATATGGGTATAGAGATGTTCATGGTTTCGACGGCTCTGGTCGGCGTCATCGCGCAGCGTCTTGTGCGCCGGATCTGCAATCAGTGCAAAGAGCGCGTAATGCCTACCGTCGAGGAAATGATGATACTGCGGCTGGACAAACCGATTTTCCTGTACCGAGGCAGGGGCTGCAACCTGTGCAACGGCACGGGATATTTCGGGCGTATCGCGATCCACGAGATACTCGTAATAGACCGCCCGATACGCACTATTATATCGAAAAACGGCGACGCCTCGACAATAAAAGACGCGGCGGTGAGCGCCGGCATGAAAACGCTGCACGATTCGGCCAAGGAACTCGTCCTTACGGGTGTGACTACCGTCGAGGAAATGCTCAAGGTTACTTACAGTGTTGACGATTAATATGTCGGGGGCGAGGAGTCAATGCGGCTGAACGACTTGCTGAGAAAGGCGCTGGAGCTTAAAGCGTCGGACGTGCACCTCACCTCCGGCGTACAGCCGATCGCCCGAGTGCACGGCGCCCTCATTCACCTTAACGAGGCGCGCCTCTCCTCCGACGACACGCTGGCCATATGCAAGCAGATACTTACTGAAAAAGAGCTTCGGCAGCTCGCCGAGAAGGGCGAGGTGGACTCCGCATATTCCGTCGAGGGTCTGGCGCGGTTCCGCGTCAACGCTTTCAAACAGCGCAACTCATGCGCGACGGTGCTGCGCGTCGTCGCGGACGAGATACCGTCGATGGAGACGCTGAAGCTGCCGGCGATCATGAGGACGCTGTGCGAGCGGAACCGGGGGCTTATCCTCGTCACAGGGCCGACCGGATCGGGCAAGTCCACCAGTCTCGCCTCGATGATCGACTTCATGAATCAGAACCAGAACCGGCATATTATAACGCTGGAGGACCCGATAGAGTACATGCACAGCCACGGCAAGTGCATCGTAAACCAGCGGCAGATAGGCAAGGACAGCCTGTCGTACTCCAGCGCTCTGCGCGCCGCGCTGCGCGAGGATCCGGACGTCATACTGGTCGGTGAAATGCGCGACCTCGACACTATCTCCGTGGCGATAACGGCCGCCGAGACCGGGCACCTTGTTCTGTCGACGCTGCACACGATCGGCGCGGCCAAGACGGTGGACCGCGTTATCGACGTTTTCCCGCCGACACAGCAGCAGCAGATACGCGTGCAGTTCTCATCGGTGCTTGAGGCCGTCGTGTCGCAGCAGATTCTGCCGCGGACGGACGGCAAGGGGCGCGTGGCGGCTTTCGAGGTCATGGTCGCCAACTCGGCCATCAGAAACCTGATACGCGAGGCCAAGACGCACCAGATGCAGACGATTATCCAGACAAGCTCGCAGGATCACATGATAACGATGGACAAATCGTTGATACGGCTGTACCGCCAGGGCGCTATAAGCGGGGAGAACCTGCTTCAATTCGCCGTGGACAAATCGTTCGTTTCGCGCGAGGTGCCGGAGTTTTAAGGAAGGGGGGCGCGGGATTGGATCTAACATATACTTATCGGGCGGTTGACCGCGAAGGCCAGATCACCGAGGCGACGATAGACGCCGGCAGCGAGGAAGACGCGCTCCGGATGCTCCGCGCCCGTAGCATGACGATAATAAGTCTCACGCTTAAAGAATACGCGTCCGGCGGGCTTAACCTGCCGTTTCTCAAGGAGAGGCCGAAGCCTACGGACGTTATGGTCTTCTGCAAGCAGATGTCGGTTATGATGTTCGCGGGCGTTCCGCTCGACAGAGCCCTAACGATTTTGGCCGAACAGACCGATAAAGGAAGTATGAAAGACGCGATAGGGGACGCCGCCCGGCAGATAAAGCAGGGCATACCGTTCTCGCGGGCGCTGCGCTCCCGTCCCGAGGCCTTTCCGGACCTGCTGTGCGGCATGGTTGAGGCGGGCGAACTGACGGGCAACATCGGCGACGTGCTGCAGCGCATGTCCGTGCATTACGAGAAGGAGAACCGCATAAACGCCCGCATACGCGGCGCGATGATCTACCCGATCATACTGGCCGTGCTGTGCGTGGTCGTCGTGATCGTCATGCTGGTGTTCGTCTTCCCGATGTTCGTCGGCATGTTCGAGTCGAGCGGGACGCAGCTGCCTCTGCCGACGCGGATAATGCTGGCGATGAGCGATTCGCTGATAAATTTCTGGTATATCCATATCGCCGTGATCGGTACGGCGGCGCTGGCTTTCATCCGGTTCAAGAATTCCGATTTCGGGAAGAAGACGCTGGACAGCCTGTTCCTGCGGATGCCGATGATCAGCAAGCCGCTGAAGACCGTCATAACGGCGCGTTTCACGCGGACGCTGGCTACTCTTATGGCCAGCGGCGTGGCGATTGTCGAATCCATCGAGAAGGCCACGGAGGTCACGGCGAACTACGTGCTCTCCGAAGAGATGATTATGGTGGTGGAGGGCGTCAAGCAGGGGAGCGCGATGAGCGATCTTATGCGGAGGATACCGATCTTCCCGCCGATGATGCTCTCTATGGTATCCGTCGGCGAGGAGTCCGGCGATCTGGACGGCCTGCTGACGAAGACGGCCGATTTCTACGACGAGGAGCTGGAGACGGCCATAGCCAAGCTGGTATCGATGGTCGAGCCGATTATGCTTATCGTCATGGCGGGGCTTATCGGCATGATACTGCTGGCGATGTATATGCCTATGTTCGAGATGTCCTCGACTATATCTTAATTTGATTTTACCGCCCAAAGCGGACGGATCCCCCGCGCGGGCGTTAAAATAAACATGTTTTGAAAGGAGAATGATTATGACGGATCATAAAGGCAAACACTCCGGTTTCACGCTTATCGAGCTGGTCGTCGTTGTGGCGATCATCGGCATACTTACGGTTATCGCCGTCCCGCGCTTCCAGGATATGACGCGTCAGGCGGGCATCAGCGCGTTCGAGGCCAATCACAGGAACATAATGTCGGCGCTTACTTTGTATTCGGTAGACCATTCGGGTACCATGCCTGCCACCGGCACTAAGCCGACGCTGGTTGCAAACGGGAAAAAAGGCGGCACCGCCGTGAAATCGCTCCCCGCCGATTTGGCCCCTTACCTTCCGGCCATAGGCGCGGGTTCAGGTCTTAACGGCAATCCCGAGGGCGCGATTTATTATTGGATAAACGCCACGACGGATACCAAAGGTCAAGTGACCGACGGCGAACTGTGGTCGTATCATCCAAATTATGATGGGCCAAATGGCAAGTGGCTTGTATATACTACGATACCCGGAACGAACGGCGCTCCGGTTTACACCGCGCCGCCCCTTACCTAAACATCTCATCAGGGAGGGCTTCTTATGACGGATCATAAGGCGAAACATTCCGGCTTCACGCTTATCGAGCTGGTCGTCGTCGTCGCGATCATCGGCATACTTACGGTTATCGCCGTCCCGCGCTTTCAGGATATGACGCGTCAGGCGGGCATCAGCGCGTTCGAGGCCAACCACAGAAACATAATGGCGGCGCTCACGCTCTATTCAGTGGATCATTCGGGCACCATGCCCAAAACCGTCACTGCCGCTGTGCCGGCTAACGCTACTGCTTTCACAACGTCGTCTCTTCCGCCCGACTTGGCTCCGTACCTTCCGGCCATCGGCGACGGTTCGGGTCTTAATAACAATCCCGCGGGCGCGATTTATTATTGGAAAAACGACGCCGCTCTCGACGCCACGCCAACTACCGACGGCGAGTTGTGGTCTTATCACCCGAATTATACCGCCACAGAGGGAAGCGGCACAGGCAACTGGCTGGTCTATGATACCAAGCCCGGCAGAACCGTATCAATGGGTTTCGGTATGCCCGTCCCACCTACGTAAGTATCTCATCATAAACCTGTCATCAGGGAGGACATCTTATGACGGATCATAAAACGAAACATTCCGGTTTCACGCTTATCGAGCTGGTAGTCGTTGTGGCGATCATCGGCATACTTACGGTTATCGCCGTCCCGCGCTTTCAGGATATGACGCGTCAGGCGGGCATCAGCGCGTTCGAGGCCAACCACAGGAACATAATGGCGGCGCTCACGCTCTATTCGGTGGACCATTCGGGTACCATGCCCGTGAGCGGCACGCCGCCGACTGCCGACACCGACATCGCGAAGACGACGCTTCCCGCCGACTTGGCTCCATACCTTCCGGCTGTCGGCGATGGTTCCGGCCTTAACAATAATCCCGCAGGCGCGATTTATTTTTGGAGAAGCGATACAGGCGCTGTCGCCGGACCCGACGGCGAGCTTTGGTCATATCACCCGAATTTCACCGCCACAGCCGGCAGCGGCAGCGGCAACTGGCTGGTCTATGATACCAAAGCCGGTTCGGGTTCCCCTCCGGCTTACTTCACTGCGCCTCCATACTAAATCAACTTTTGAATCGCGCGGCGGCGGATAATCTGCCGCCGCGCGGCGGGCATTCCATGGGAGGGAATATTCCATGCCGAATCACAAAGGCAAACGCTCCGGTTTCACGCTTATCGAGCTGGTGGTCGTCGTGGCGATCATCGGCATACTGACGACTGTATCTGTACTGCGCTTCCAGGATATGACGAGGGAAGCGGCTCGCGCCGCCTTCGAGGCCAACCATCGGGCGATTATATCGGCGCTTACGCTGTATTCCGTGGATCACGCGGGTATGCTGCCCCCAAACGGCCAATTGCCGAGAGAAGAGTGCGGGGACAGTTCCTCAGAATATAGCGCGCGGCAGACTCTCCCCGCGGACTTGGCCCCGTATCTTCCGGCCATCGGCGACGGCTCGGGCCTTAACGCCAATCCCGAGGGCGCGATTTATTATTGGATGAACGAGGGCTATTCCATCGAACTTGTGCCCAAACCCGACGGCGAGCTGTGGTCATACTACCCGGACTACTCCGGCGGCAAAGGTCCTCAAGGCCGCTGGCTGCACTATGACACCAACGAGACGAAAATGTTGGGTGCATCTCGGGTGCCATTCGGAAACTGAGCGCAGCCGCCGCATTAGCGGCGAGCCGCGCGGCTGGCATTCATGGGAGAAGGGATATTCCATGGCGAATCACAAAGGCAGGCGCTCCGGTTTCACGCTTATCGAGCTGGTGGTCGTAGTGGCGATCATCGGCATACTTACGGTTATCGCTGTCCCGCGCTTTCAGGAGATGACGAGGGAAGCGTCCCTCGCCGCTTTCCGGGCCAACCACCGGAGCATAATGGCGGCGCTGACGCTCTACGCGGCGGATCATTCGGGCACCATGCCCCCGAACCCCCTCGAGAAGCCGGGAACCGCTTCCGCCCTCCATACGAAGTCGCTTCCGGCCGCCTTGGCCCCGTACCTTCCGGCCATCGGCGACGGTTCGGGTCTCAATAACAATCCCGCGGGCGCGATTTATTATTGGGAAAACGACGACAGCGTCACACCCGGCACCGACGGCGAACTGTGGTCATATCACCCGAACTACACCGCCGCAACCGGAAGCGGCGACGGACACTGGCTGATATATGACACCAAGCCGGGCGCGAGCGGGGCGTACAAAACGATTATGCTGTTCTAATATTATGAACCGCGCGGCGGTTGCAGTCTGTCTCCGCGCGGCGGGCGTTCATGGGAATGTTTGTAAAATATCAGCGCCGTTACCGAAAGGAGTGACCGTTATGGCGACAGCCGCCGCGGCAAAAAATTTTTCGCTTGGTATGTCTATCGGCGGTAAGAAGCCCAAGCCCGCGCGCCGCAAGGCCGTGCGCGGCAAGACGCTCATCGCCGTTGACATAGGCTCCAAGACGACGCGCGTCCTTCTCGGCTCGTGCGGCTCATCGTCCATAACGGTCGATAAGTACGACAGCTGCGTCAACCCGGAGGACGTCTCGAACAACGGCAAGATAAACAACGTATTCGGCGCCGAGACTAACCTCAAAAAACTGCTCGGCGGCAACGGCGTCAAGCTGAAGAACGCGATAACGACCATCGAATCGACGGAGATCATCAAGCGCGAGCTGATCATCCCGCAGGTGTCCGAGGGGGACGAGCTGGGTCTGGTCACGTTCGAGATGGGGCAGTATCTGGCGATAGACGTATCCAACTTCATCATCCAATACAAGCGCGTCGGCACTATCGACGTCGAGGGCCAGAAGAAGACGCGGGTGCTGGTCGGCGCGGTGCCCAAGAGCGTCATCGAGCCGTATATCAACCTGTTCGAGTCGAACGGGCTTAACCCGTTTTCGATGGACGTCAAGACAAACTCCGTCGAGAAGCTGATTAATTTCGACGCGCAGAACAACCCGCAAAGCCCGTTCAAAGGAAAGAACCTCGTGTTCGTCGATATGGGGCACTCGTATTTCGGCATCTCGCTGTACAAGGACGGCAGGTATCAGTTCTCGCGCATGATCGAGATGGGCGGCAGCATGATCGACGACCTGATCAGCTCGCAGATGGACGTGGATCTGCTCGAGGCCGAACGGATCAAGATCGACCTGTCGAATAAGATCAGCATACTCGACCTGGCGCGCAAGTTCGGCAAGATGGATACGGACACCGCGCGTCTATCCGCGAACCAGCGGATACTGCTCGAGATACTCCGTATAATCGACAAGTGGCTGGCTGAAATATCGAACGTCATAAAATACCATACCTCGCGCAACCGCGGCAACACGATAGACGGCGTGTATCTCTACGGCGGGTGCTCGCTGTTCCGCGACGCGGACAAATACTTCGAGGCGAGGCTTGGCATAAAGACGCGCGCGCTGACGGAGCTTGGTTCGGTGAGCGTCAAAGACAAATCGGCGTCCGCGGGGGAGTTCGCGAACTATGTCAACCTGCTAGGCGCTCTGATCATTAACTGATACCGTTTCAGGTTAGGGAGAGGGGGAATCGGCGTGGATTTTAACTTTTTCGAGTCGTACAAAAAACCCAAGGCTTCATCCAGAACGTCAAAATACGCCTTGGCGATATTCGCGGGTATAGTATTGCTGGCGCTGGGCGGGCTGTCGTTCTACACAAACGAGCGGAACGCGGATCTGGAGTCGCAGATAGCGATGGCAAACGACGAGATCAACTCCAAGACATACGAGGACGCCCGCAACGAGCTGGACGAGAAGGAACGCGCCAACGCGTCCGCCAGAACGACCGTCGGCTACTTCAAGGCGCTTGTGGCCGCGTCGCGCTACGCGCAGACCGCCGACCCTACCTACATGGACTATATCGTCGATACCGCCCCGGCCGACGTCGTCGTGACGAACTACTCCATCTCGAAGATGTCGGTGCAGCTGAGCGGCAAAAGCCGCGAGCGCATGAGTATAGTCGATTATCAGAGCGCGCTGCGCTCCCTCGGCGCCTTCAACGATATAAACCTGCAGAGCATAACGCAGGTGGGCGGAACGGTCGCCGACATACCCCCGACGTTCTCGTTCTCGATGACGATGAACATCAATTCGGAAAAGCTGTATGAAACGGCGCTGGCCGAAACGGGCGTGGTGGACGAGCAGGCGCTGGCTCAGGCTAAACAGCCCGAGACGATTATCCAATAGACAGAACCGGACAAGCGGGATGATGCTAATCCCATTTGCGGATAAAAATTTTGGGGGCGTCAGTGTGTTCGCGCGGCCAGGAATTTTGCTCGGTTTGAAGCATTATCGCGTGATGGAATTTTGCGTGAATCATGCAAAATTCATTCAGGCGATAATGCGATGCAAACTTCTGGCGCGAACTGAAAATTTTTATCCGTATTCTAAAATGGGATCAGTATAAAAAGGGAAGTGAACATAGATGCTAAAATTGAATCCGACCGAAAGACAGTTGCTGCTTATTCTGCTCTTTGCCGTTGCGGCGTACCTGGTCTATAATTTCGCGTATCAGCCGCTGGACGAGAAACATCAGGCGCTTACAGCGCAGAACGCCGAGGCGCAGCAGCGGCTGCAGACGGCGAAGAACCGGCTCGCCCAGCGCGACTTTATCGAGACGGAGTACCTGAAGCTCGGCGACGAGATCGGCGGCTATTCCGGTCGCTTCTTCCCCAGAAGCGACCAGGAAGAGTTTGTCAGGACGATCAACGAGCTGTGCGTACAGAACGATTTGGAAGCGTCGTCGTTCTCATTCTCGCGCACGAATGATAAGTTCGATTCCCTCGTGGACGTACCCGAGGCGAAAGTAATGATCGACGACGCCATGGCGCTGATAGGTCCCGGGGGCGGCGCGGACTCAGAGGACTTGATAACGGACAGCGGAACGCCGTCCGCCTCGGCGGGAGATCAGGACAAATCGCGTACGCTGGACGAGCGTAAGCGCGAGGTTATGTCGGACGCGCAGTACACCAGGTTCACCGAGGGCATAACGACGACCAACGCCACGGTGGCCATAGCGGGGACATACCAGCAGATATATAACCTGCTGAACACGATTAAAACGGGCGAAAAATATATAATCGTGAACGCCGTCAGTCTGGCGCCCGGCGGCATGAACTACGACGGCACGGTATATACCGCCGATCCGGACGAGGCGTCCAAAAGCAACGGTATGGTCAAAGAATCCGCCAGGATGTACTCGACGCAGATAAATATGACGCTGTACAGCGTCGCCGACCAGAGCTACTTTATGACGTCGGCGCGGGCGTCGTCGGGCGAGCTTCCAGCCTCATAACTGATCGTGCCCATTTTGGGTACGGTCAGTTTAAGTTTATCACGTTCGCTTCATATTTGGAAAAACACATATTATAACACGCACGGGCTGTTAAAGCCATGTATATTTCAATGATTTCATGTACTGAAGGGGCGGAAAAGCGTAATTTACATCCCCGCTTCGCCATCCGCGCCCGCGCGGCGTAGATTGCGGCCGGAGGCGACGGGCGGAAAACGGGAGCGCTTGCGCGGGCACAGCGGCGTGTTACCGGTTCTTCCGCGCCATACCAGGCGGACGCCGGCGCGTTTATGAGGCGAATGTTTAAGTTTATTTGTTACTCTTGCGCTTTTTCTCCCCCCGTGGTATACTGTATTCGTGTATCCGTGAAGAGATAACGCGTGCTGGGGAGAAGGTTTATATGGATCTTGAGCGTTTGCTGAAAATATTTATATATATCTTCATATTTATTATGTGGCTTATCAGCTTCTTCCGTTCTCGAGGGACAATCAGAACGGTTCTTTTCGTGGTTGACTTTTTTGTGGTAGCAGGCATGTTCCTGATTCTGACTTTCGCGCCGTTCCCCCAGCAAACCAACCTGCTGTTATGCATAGGCTATATTGTTCTTTTCAATCTGCTCATGTTTCTCGCCACCCAGATCCTTTCTAAAAGGAAGCCGAAGATAATCTGGGATTCCAAGGTTACCGGCGGAACCCCCGCGAAGCGGGCCGGCGGAAAATCCGCCGCGCCGCCGAAGTCCGCCGAGAAAACTATCCTGACGGACGATTTCGTCATCGACAAAGAACGGCTGGAATCCCGCACGATAACGCGCAAGAAAGGCGCGGGGAGCTTCAGCGGAGACGACGACAGACCCGTGGAGCCGACGCCGGTCAAGAAGCGCCCGAGTCTTTTGGACGAGGAAATAGCCTCGCGGGGGGACGCCGCTCAACCGGCCGCCCCTCAAAAGCCAGCGCGGATCAGCCCGTCGGCGCTGGACGGCGGCGGCCCCGCGGAAGCGGCGCGCCCGCTGAGGCAAGCCGAGCCGTTACCCGAGCGAAGGCCCGAACCTATACCCGAGCGCAAGCCGGCGCGATCGCTCTCCTTGGACGGCGAACCCGCTAAGCCCGCGGCTCGCGAATCCGATCCAAAACCCGCCGCGGCTCCGGACCGAGGCGGATATGTGGGCGGCGTGAGCGTCGGGGACTTCAACTCGACCGGGGTAAAATTTGTATACGGATACGATGAGGACAAGGATATAGTAATGCGCAAGCGCGAGGCCGACCGCGCGAAGCTCGAGCCGGAACCGGCGCCGCATCCCGCCCAGGCCGCCCCGCCGCCGATAAAGACGGATATATCCGAGGGTCTGGAGGAAGCGCTTTCGGGTTTCGAGGAGGCTTCGCAGGAGATAGATCAGATGCTCTCCGGTATGTATCACGACATACAGAAGCCGGCAGCCCCGCCCAAGCCGAAGGTGTCGCAGGACACGCTGGATCTCGATATACTCGGCCATCTGCTGGACAGCGCGGCTACCTCCGCCGACATGGACTACCTGTCCGGCAAGAAGTCAAGGAACGACATGGAGGTAAACAGCGGCGTAACGCGGCGCAAGTCGCTGAACAGATATTTCGTCGAAGACAAGCCGAAGGCCGTTCCCGAGCCTAAACCCGATCCGCCGGAAAAGCCGAAACGCGCCGATACCCTCGGAGACACGGACCGGTTCAACTTCCTGAACGCGCGGACGGCGGACGTCTCGAAATATGATTTCGACGTCCATATCGCGCCGTCCGTCTCCACGTCGGCTGATCCCGCCACGGATGCGCCCCGCCGCGAGACGCCGCCGCTTGGAGAGTCCCGCGCGGAAGCGTCCGCGATGTCGGCTCTGACGAGCGGATACGACGCGCTGCGCCAGGTGATGGCGCGTTACGACGTGACGTTTATGGACAGCGGCGCCGATTTGACGTACTTATTGCTGGAGAACGGCTCCGGCGAGGTCATCTGGGTGGACTTCGTATCCGACGGCAGCGTGTTTATCTCAAAAGCCGCGTCCGAGATAGCGTTTATGTCCGCAAAGGCGCTTACCGCCCACGGAGAGTCCGAAAAAGCGTCGGGACTTCTCGCGCAGGTGTGCTTATCGGCGGTTGATACCGATATAAGTATGAAGGCGTACGAAAAGCTGCTGGAGCTGGCCGGCGGTTCGGAGACACTTTCGGACGCGCTTGTGGCCGCGATGATAAATAAAGAGGAAAAACTGCTCGCGTACGCGCGTGAAGTAGCCGGACGGACGAAGGGTTTGTGACGAAAATAAACTTGGGGTTTGTTTGGAAGCAGGCCATGACAGGGACGGGTGAGATAAATGAAGTACAAACAAATAATTGATTCGCCGATATTTACGATGGACTCCGGCGAGCGCGTGGGGACGCTGACCAAGCTTATCGTCAACAAGAGCAATAAGCGGGTTCGGTTTCTGCTGATCTCAAAGCCGTCCTATGTCAATACGTTCATCGTGCCGTTCGCGCGCGTGGTCAATATAACGGACCGCTCGGTCATGATCGACAGGGAGGATTCCCTGATAGACGTCGATGTCTACGACGCCTACCCCACGATCATAGCGGACGATTTCGACGTTATCGAGCAGAATATATATAACGGCGAGGGCGCCGTGGTCGGCAAGGCGCTGGATTATTTCATCAACAAGAAGTCCGGCCAGATGACCAGCATAACGTATTTCGACTATGAGAAGTCGCGCAAGGTAGACGTGGAGCCGGATACGCTTTTCTTTGACACGAACGGCAATCTGCGCCTTATCGACGGCGCGGCGGAGCAGGTGTTCACGCCGGTGAACGAGCGCGAGCGCGGATCGTCGCTCGACGACTACGCCGAACCCTCGCCGCAGCAACGATACTACCCGCCCTCGCGCGACGGGTACTACGAGCCGCGCTACGACGAGCGGTCCCGGTACGACGAGCGTCCCCGCTATGACGACAGGCCCAGGTACGACGACAGGCCCAGGCGCGACGACAGGCCGCGCTACGACGATCGCCCCAGGTACGACGACAGGCCGCGCTACGACGAACGGCCGAGGTACGACGACAGGCCCCGCTATGACAACGAATTTTCGCATGGTTCACGCGAAAATTACCCTAGGCCGAGGTACGACGAGCCGCCGCGACAGCCCGAGCCGCGCTACGAGAAACCGCCGGCCGCGCCGGAGCCGATGAGTCTGCCCGCCGTGCCTGGCGCGATTCCGCCGGACGAGAAGGAACGCTACGACACGATGCTCTCCGAGAAGGACAAGGAGATCGACCAGCTGCGTTCCTACGCCATATCGCTGCGGGATTCCGGGGAACCGCTCCGGCAGGTGGCGATTCAGCAGGAAGCGCGGATCAAGGATATAGAGCGGCGCATAGTCGAGATGAAGACGGAGCAGGAAGCGAAATTTAACCTCGCGATGGCGCAGAAGGAAGAGGAAATATTCCGGATCAAGCAGATAGCCATAAGATTGCACGAGGAACGAGCGCGGCTTATCGAGCTTGAGAAACAGAGCCGCGACGAGAAGCAGCAGATGGACGCGCAGCAGCACGCGCTTATCCATCAGTTCGAGAGTAAGATTCAATCCATAACCGAGCAGCAGCAGCAGCAGGTGGGCGAGCTGGCGGAGACGAACGCACAGCTGAAACTGGAGAAAGAAACCGAAAAGCTGCAGTACGAACAGCGCCAGAAGGAGCTGCGCAGCCAGTACGAGCGGCAGATCGCGGCGCTTCGCGAAGAGAGCTTCGAGCGGCTTAACGAGCTGGAGAAGATCAAGGACGACATGCATCATGAAAACACCGAGGAACGCGTTATTATGGAACGCCGGCAGAAGGAGATAATCAGTCAGTACGAGAGCCAGATCGAGAGTTTGCAGTCCGCGCACGACGATAAAGTGTCCGAGCTTGAGAAGCGGCGCCGCGAACTTGAGAGCGGCACTCACGAGCTGATGCGTTCGCGGCAGGACATTGAGCGCGACCGAGCCGAGCTGACCAAGGTTCATCGCGAGCTGGAAGCCGAACAGCGTGCCTTCCGCGAGAACCGCGCGGATTTGGAACAGGCGCGTCAGGAGCTTATCGAGGCGCGGGAGACGTTCGAGCGCAACCGTGAATTCCTCGAAAAAGAGCGTCAGCGCTTGGATGAGGTAATCGAAAACAAAGACTCCGAGATAGAGAAGCTGCGCGCCCAGATCGCCGAGTTGGAGGCGTCCAAGCGCGAAGCCCAGATAGAGCACGGTCTGACGCCCGCCGAGCCGGAGGACGCGCTGTCGGATCTCAGCGAACTTATAGATGGGGGTTCCGCGAGGAAAACCGATGAATGGGAACTTTTCGGCGGCGAGGACGAGAAGTCCGATCCGGAACCGACGCCCAAGCCCGAGTCCGAGCCTGTGTCCTCCCCGCTTACGGAGGAACTGTTCGGCGTAAGCGCGGAATCGGATAAACCGAAACCGCCGGAGCTGAAGCCATCGCCGCGCCGCGCGAGTCCCGACGCGTGGATGGATCAGTTCGCGGAGGACGGGAATACCGGCGCGTCCAAGCGCGGAGCGATGCCGAAGATATTCTTCGACGAGGAAACGCCTAAGCCGGACCCAATATCCGCCGAGCCGGACGCGCCCAAACCCGCCGCGGATAAATCCAAAGGGGCGGAGCGTCTCAGGGAGCTTATCCGGTTGCAGCGTCAGCGTAGCCAGGCCATGAGCGGGCTGTCGCGGCAAGAAGCGGTTCCGCCCAGTCAGGAGACTGTTCAGTCGGAGCACGCTCCGGAACAACCCGCGCAGCAACCGGCGGCTTCCGCGCCGCCGTCTCAGCCGGTCGCGTATCAACAGCCGCCGGCGGCTTATGGGTATGGGGCGTATCCGCCGCAGAGCTACCCGGGGTATCCGCCGCAAGGTTATCCGGCGTATCCGGGGGCTTACGCTGCGCCGCCTTACGGCCAACCGATGTATCCGCCCCAGCCGGAACCGCCCGCCGCGTCCAAGAGACGCTATTCCATAGACGACTATCTGGAAAACCAGAAACAGTCGATCATGGGTAAGAAGCTCTCCAAGACCATCACCGATGCGAACGGAAATGTACTTGCGCAGGAAGGGGCGATTGTTACGGAAGAGTTGTTTAACGACGTGAAATCGAAGAACAAAGATAGTATCATTGAGATGGTTATGTACTCGCAGTGAACGGCGCCGCCCGATGGGCGGCGCCGTTGTAAAACCGTACTGAAGAATAACAACTGACAGCAATCGAAAAAATGAATAATCCCGAAGAATCTAGGAATATAGCTGTTTCGTACTTCGATTGCGCAACTCTTATCATATACGGTGGGGGTGTATAAAGTGAATAGTTATTCATTTCACTGGGATCGGACCCTTGGATGGTTTTGCTAAATTCCGATGTCCAGTAAGTTTAGTTCTGGCCAAAAACGTTTAGGAGAAGTTTAGAAACGACCTAAAACGGTTCAATATTCAGTTTGTTTTTTATCACACAAACGCCGTCTTCGTCACGCTCTCGTGGGTCATGTATATGCTAAACTAAAACCCAGCCAAAAAAGCGCGGGAATATAGTTGAAAAATCACCCATACAACCCCGCGCGCAAACAAGCGGTTTGTGATATAATGACGCTCAGTGTCAAAAGC
>JAISCI010000049.1 GCA_031265685.1 Clostridiales bacterium | reverse complement strand
GTCGTAAGTCGAGAATTTCCCCTTTTGACGGTATTCCGCGAAGCACTCCGCGACGAGCATCACGGCGTGGGCGAAATTGTACGGCAAAGTGTAAGCATAGAAGAAGTCGATGTATTCCGCTTTCCACCCGTAACTCTCTTTGGCAAACTCGTCTATGATATGGGCTCTCAACAGTTCCGTGATGTGCCTGACTTAAGGATTATGTACAAAAGTATTGAGTTGGACAAATGATCACTCCTCGTTGGCTTCCGTGCGCACAGAGTGATAGAGTTACATAACATTTATCGGTAAGTGTTCGGTTAGTTATTATATAGAAGGAAGAGCCGCAGCCGCCATTACGATCGACGAAGCCATCCGGCACGGATACGGCGCTTGCCAAGTCTGCCGCCCGCTCGTCCCGTAACGAATCCGCGCGGATTAAATGACAAACCAGACGCGATAATTTAGCGGCTGGTTTTATTGTGTACTCATTGTAGCGGGAAATCGTGATGAGGATTTATGCATGATATTTGCATATTTATGCATATGCATATGGTGCATAAAAAGGTGGGTAAGGGGTGTGACATTTAATTTGTGCGGATTTTGACATTTAATGTGCGGCGCAACAACCGCTTGGCCAAACTTTGCGTGATTCACGCAAAGTTCTGTCACGCGAAAATTACCTTGCATTTTCAAAGTTCGCTTAGATTCGCGCTTTGCCATGCGGGGGGGGGGGTGATTTTTCGCTTGACATATACGCCTTAGTTTAAGCGCATAAAACTTGCATAAGCCGCGTCGTCTTCGCAGCTGTTTTTGTCCGCTATCAATCTTCGCGGCATTATCGAAAAAAATAACGCGAAAGGCAAGCGGAACCCAATGAAGCCCTTCGCCGGACCCGCTCGATACATCTCGATGGGTTCGGCGAAGGCGTCTTGCGGTCCAAAGTGCTTGCACCGCTCCGTGAAGCGGGCCTCAAACCCGTACCAATGTCCGGTTTCGGAACAGCGGCTCTCAGCTAAATCGTCCACTGATCATGAACAATCCCGACCAGATACAGCTTATCGCCCTCGCGCTCAAATACCAATCGCAGCGCAGACCAATCGATTCCCTCATACTCCTCCGACCCCGGGAAATAATACTCCACAAACGAACCGGAGAACACCTCCGAAACGTTGCTGACGACACTGCCCTGACGCAGGTAGTCGTTGAAACCGATGAAAGGCGCTTCCCCGTACAGGCGGTCCATTACGAACGTTCCGCGGTACCCCTGCCAATCCATCCTGATCGGTTCGCCCGATCCGTCCCGTATTCCCCACACGCGCTCCGACCGATCCGATCCAAGCCCCGCGACCAGCTCCGCGCTTAATTTGACCGCGTTTTTCTCTATATAGGCGTATGGCGAAAATGTGACGCCCTTCGTCGGGTGGACAATCTGCGAAAGCGCATCGTAGTCCTCGACCATCAGGCACGTCACCGCATAGTCGGCTTTGTTTCGGAACTCGTTCGCGCCGCGCAGGGACACGGTCTGGGTTTTCTCATCCCAGCCGATCCAGACGCCGAGCCTCTCAGCCAGTATCCGCAGCGGCAGATACGTGCGGTCTTCGTATGTCAGCGGCGGATACGCCTTGCCGTAAACATCCTCCGGCTCGTATGCCGATCCGTTCCAGGTGATTTTCAATCCGCCGTTGAGATAGGCGGAGACCTTCGTCAGCGCGGGCGCGGCGGCGGCGCCACCCGCGAACAGCGCGACCGCAACTGCGGTCAACAGCGCGTAACGGGCCGCGGTCTTCAGTTTCTTCATATTTTCTTCCCCCTCCTGCTCTTTAGTTCCTATCCCTCAAGCCCTTCCAGCCCGATATGCTCCAGCTCCGCTTCGTCCTTCGGCGGGGCAAGGCCTTCTATCTCGACGCCGTTCTTTTTGACGTAGTCCCACAGCGCGGAGCGGACTGCCTCCTCGGCCAGGCACGAGCAGTGCACCTTAACAGGCGGCAAGCCCTTCAGCGCGTCCATGACGGTTTTGTTCGTCAGCTTTATGGCTTCCCCGACGGGCTTGCCGATTATCAGCGTCGTCGCCATGCTGCTGGTCGCGATGGCCGCGCCGCAGCCGAACGTCTTGAACTTCGCGTCAGTGATGACGCCGTCCTCGATCTTGAGATCGACTTTCATAATATCGCCGCAGCGTGCGTTGCCTACCGTCCCCGAACCCGACGCGTCCTCAATATCGCCGACATTACGCGGATGCATGAAATGATCAAGCACTTCCGCCGTGTATTCCATACTACCACCCTTTCGTATCAGTTCTCAACCTTCTCTTTTCGCGCCATTTCCTTGACTTCCTTAACAGCTTTGTCAACCGATTCCATATCTTTGCACGCGGCGAACTTGTCCGCGACAAGATTAAGGATGATCTCTATCTGTTTATCCGTCACTCTCCGGCGCCTCCCTTCGGCTCAGATATGAATTTGCCCTGAACCCGGCAAATTCAGTGCGATATGAATTTGCCCTGAACCCGGCAAATTCAGTGTAGGGGCGACATATCGCGCAAACGCCGCACTATCCCCGGCAGGACTTCGACAAGTTTATCTATATCCGCTTCAGTATTGTACCGGCCGATGGTAACGCGCAGACTGCCATGCGCCTCGCCGTGGGGCATACCGATCGCGAGCAGAACGTGCGACGGGTCGAGCGAGCCCGACGTGCACGCCGAGCCGCTGGACGCGAATATCCCGTGCCGCTCCAGCAGCAGCAATATCGACTCGCCCTCGATATATTTGAACGCGAAATTCGCGTTGCCCGGCAAACGCTTGAAGCGGTCGCCGTTAAGCCGCGAATCGGGTACCGCGGACAATACGGCGTCCACCAATCGCTCGCGCAGGGCGAACTCCCGAGGCGCCTCGCGTTCAAGCTCCTCGGCGACGAGCCTCGCCGCCACGCCGAATCCGACGATCCCAGGAACGTTCTCCGTACCTGCGCGCCGTCCGCGTTCCTGCGCGCCGCCGTGGATAAACGGCTTCAGTTTCGTCCCCTTGCGGGCGTACAGCGCTCCGACGCCTTTAGGCCCGTATATTTTGTGCGCCGCGACAGTGAGAAAATCCGCGCCGAGCCTCTTCACATTGATCGGCACATGCCCGAGCGCCTGAACCGCGTCGGTGTGCAGCAGTACGCCGCGCCGCTTCGCGATCTCCGCTATCTCGGCGATCGGCTGAACCGTTCCGATCTCGTTATTCGCCAACATTATCGTTATCAGCGCGGTATCCGGACGGATAGCCGCCTCCACAGCCGCCGGATCGACGACGCCGTTCGTTCCGACCGGCAGATAAGTCGCCTCGTAGCCGCGTGTCTCCATATACTGGCACGCGTGCAGTACCGCGTGATGCTCAAACTCCGTCGTTATGATATGTTTACCCCTTTCGGGGTAACTCTCGGCGATATTTTTGATGGCCCAGTTATCGGATTCGGAACCGCCTCCCGTGAAGTATATCTCGGTCGGCTGCGCGCCCAGCGCGGCGGCGACTTCCCCGCGAGCCGTCTCTACCGCGCGTTTCGCGTTTCGAGCCAGCTCATATATACTGGAAGGATTGCCGAATTCCGCCTCAAAATACGGGCGCATGGCTTCGGCGGCTTCCGCGCGCACACGCGTCGTGGCGGCGTTGTCCAAATATATTATATTCTCCAACCGCTATTCCTCCTTGGAATTTGCCGGCTTCAGGGCAAATTCACTCTTGGAATTTGCCGGCTTCAGGGCAAATTCACTCATTCCGCGACTAATTCCATCTAAAGGACGGATAAAAATTTTTCAGTTCGCGCCTAAGAAGTTTGCGTCGCATTATCGCGTGACAGAAGTTTGCATCGCATTATCGTTTGAACCACACGATAATGCTTCGATTCACGCAAACTTCGTCCAAGCAATAATGCTTCGAACCAAGCAAACTTCAGAACCGCGCGAACACGCTGACGCCTGAAAAAATTTTTATCCACAAATCTAAATGGGATTAGTCTGAAACCAGATCCGCGAGCGTCATATTGTCAACGACTTCCGACACCTTCGCGTCGATCCGGCTCGTCACGCCGAGCGCCGCGCATGTTTCGCAGCCGGACATACCGCAGCCCGCGCCATCCCCGTCGCACGCGCCCGAGGACAGCGAACCCTCCAGCACGCGCAGTATCTCCCCGACGGTTATATCGCCGGCCCGCCGCGCCAGGACAAACCCACCAGCCGCGCCGCGCACGCTCCGCAGCAAACGCGCGCGGCGCAATATCCCCGCGATGGTCTCCAGGTAAGGCTCGGGGATGCTTTGCCTTGTCGCGATGGTATGCGCGCTGACGACCTCTCCGCCGCTGTTTTGGGCTATGTCCGCCATGATGCGCAGACCGTAGCGCCCCCTGGCCGTTATTTTCACGCGAGACGCCCCCTTTCAAAGTTTAGTTATCCAACCGATTTAGTCGAATATAAAAGTATAATAACACCACTTTCGGCGTTTGTCAACAAAAATTTAATCAGCCAGCTCCGCTATTTTCACGATCACCCGAACAGCCGTCTCCATCGAGGGCACCGCGATATATTCGAACGGTCCGTGAAAGTTATGCCCGCCCGTGAAGATGTTCGGGCAGGGCAGACCGTCCTCGCAGAACCGCGCTCCGTCGGTGCCGCCGCGTATCGGCTGTACGTCCGGCGTTACCCCGACCGCCGCGTAGGCCCGCTCGGCCAGTTCCGCCGCCTGAGGCCGCTCGGTCAGCGCCACGGCCATGTTGCGGTATTGCGGCGTGATCACGGCGGTTCCGCCCAGCGCTTTTGCCGTATCCAGCACAAATCGCTCGCGCAGCCGCAGGGCGTCGGCGTCGAAATCGCGGATGATCAGCTCGACCCGCGCCCGCTCGACATTGCCGGATATCTCGTGGATATGGTAGAAGCCTTCCAGCGCGTCGGTCGTTTCGGGACGCTCGTCCTTCGGCGGCGACGACGCGAACTCGGCGGCGAGCTGAGCGGCGTTCACCATGACGCCCTTTGCCGATCCGGGGTGGACGCTCTTGCCCACGAACGTCACCACGGCTTTGGATGCGTTGAAGCATTCATAGTTAAGCTCTCCCAGACCACCGCCGTCGATCGTGTAAGCGAAGTCCGCGCCGAAGCGCCCGTAGTCGAAGCCGTCCGCGCCCTCGCCTATCTCCTCGTCCGGGGTGAAGGCCACGCTTATGTCACCGCGCGGTACGCCCGGGTTCGCGATGAGGAAGTCCAGCGCCGTCATTATCTCCGCGACGCCAGCTTTGTCGTCCGCGCCGAGAAGCGTCGTTCCGTCCGTCACGATGATCTCCTGACCGGCGTATCTCGAAAGCTCCGGGAATTCGTCCGGCGACAGAGCCAAGCCGCCGCCCAGCGGCACCTCTCCGCCATCATAGCGGAGAACGCGCGGTGAAACGCCTTTGCCGCTCGCGTCCGGCGAGGTGTCCATATGGGCTATAAATCCGACGGTATTCGCGCGGCGGGCGCTGCCGGGCAGACGCGCGTATACCACGCCGTCCTCTATGGCGACGTCCGATAGCCCCAGCGCCGCCGCCTCCGACACGAGCAGCTCCGCGAAAACGGTTTGCCCCGTGGATGAAGGCCGCGCGCCGGACGAGCCGTCCGCCTGGGTATCATACTTTACGTATCTCAGAAACCTGTCTCTTACAGTTTCCATGTGATCCTCCCTATTCCAATTGCGCGCGGGCGGCGGTGAATTTTTTCAGGATACCGCGCGCTCGCGCAATCGCCCTGTCCGGCGGTGTTGACCGACGTTTGATGTTGTCTTAGACAACATCAAGCCATCTTCTTGCCGATACCGGCGGAACATTCGGCGCAATCGGTTGTTATTGGCAATACCGAATCGCATCCCGCAGAGTACGCCGTTGCGCGCATCGTTATTTTGCTCACGCCGCCGCGGATGAAAACCTCGTTCATGGAATTTGCCGGTTTCAGGGCAAATTCACAACGGAATTTGCCGGTTTCAGGAGAAATTTACTTTAGGGCTTCACGCGTAATCCCCGCGGTCTCTGCAAGCGCGATTCCAGCGCCAGGACGATACGCGAAAAACCCGCCCCGCCAAAACAGCGGTTGACGGGCGAATGGCCGTCATTCGCGTACTAGCGCGGAGCGGTCTTTAACCTTGGATACCGAGCCGCGAACCGCGCTCCAGCCGCTGGATCCGCGTCTCGCCCTCGTCGGCGAGCTGCCGGAACTGGGCGATTGTCTCCTTCATTACGGGCAGCGCCTGTTGCTTGTATTCGGAAATTTGATCCAGCGCCGACACAGCGTCGTCGAACGCCGTCCGGAGCGTATCGACCGAGACGCCCGTCTCCATCGACTGTCTCTGTATATCGGCGCCCTGCTCTTTCAGCATTCTGGACGTCTGGGAAATCATGGCGTTAGTTGTCTCGTTCAGCGCCTGAATCTTTTTGAGGACTATTTTCTGATCATACAGAGCGCTGGCGACCATAACCGCCGTGCGCAGAGCGGAGACCGTTACGTTCTTCGCGCGGTCAACCCCGCGCATAAGCTCCTTGTTGTTGCGCTGGACGACCTCCATCGCGATGATCCCCTGCTGGTTGACGACGGCCATCTGCTGCATATCCATTACGCGCTGGCGCAGCGGGAACAGCGCCTCTTCCTCCATGAATCGTATCCGTTCGGCGTCGGATCCGGACGCGCGGGCCTCCTCGATCTTCGCGGCGACATACTCGTCCATCATCGCGCCCAGCTCGATCTGTTTCTGGATCTGCTTCGTAAGATCGCGCAGAGCCTGCTGCTCGATGGACAGCGTGGTGTTGTCGTTTTTCAGCATTGCCCGGCCTTTTTCCAGAGACTGAAGCACCCCGGCGATAACATCCTCCGCTTTCTCGTAGCGCTCGAAATAGGCGCGGATCGGATTGAACATCTTGCCGAGAAAACCGCGCTTCGTGAAATCCAGCCCGGAGGGATCCAGTTCCTTGACCGTCCGGCTGAGATCCGCGAGCGACTTAGACACCTGTCCGCCCTCGCCCCCCGACTGGGACAGCTTACCCACCGTAGTGGACAGCAGCGCGTTCTTCTTGGACGAACGCTGCATGGTATCGAGTCCGAAGCTCTCGACCGACTGCAATATCTCCGTCCTCTCCCGCATCGAGTCGAGGTTTACGTCCAGAATAGCCTGAGCGTTGCCCTCGGCCTGCTTGCGAAGCGCCGCCGTTTCGGCCGGCTCCGGCTTGGACTCGACCGCGACCGCCGCCTTGACGGCCTCCGGATCGACGACTTCCATTGAGAATCCCATTAACTTACCCCTTTCCTTATTATTCCGGCAATTCGGAATAATATCACATCTCGGCGTTGAACAGGCTTTGCAGCTGGTACACCACGTCGGCGGTATCGGCGTTGATGCTGGCGGCCTCGTTTATCGCCGAAACCTCCTGAAGCGCTTTTATGTCGGCGTTGTATCCTATGGTGTATATCGGCGCGCGCAGCCCGGATATGACCGGGCGAACCTCGGAAAGATCGGCGCCGCGGTTCGTCTCGCCGTCCGTCAGCACGAACAGCATCAGCTTGGCGCCGGGGTTCGTCTGCCGCGCTTTCCACAGCATGTCTTCGGCGACAAGTATGGCGTCGTACATCGCGGTGCCGCCGTTCGCGTCCATTTCCTCGATCGCGCCGGCAAACAGCGAGCGCTGGCCGATGTCGAACTTACCGATCGGCACGGCTATGTTGACGTCGTTTGAGAACGTGACAAGGCCGACGCTGACGTCCGAGCCTATGAACTTCGCGCCCTTCGTCAGCGACTCCTTGAGCCGCGCGAGCGGAGCGCCGTCCATGCTGCCGGATATATCCGCGACGAATACGGCCATGACCTCGCGCCCCTGGTTCTTTTTCTCCTTATAGAGCTTCTGCGCGGCGCTCAAGTCTTTTCCGGAAAGTCCGGCGATCTCGCAAACATAGCCGTCGTGCTGGTTGAAACCAAACCGCGACGCGGCCTCCTGGCTGTCCGGACTTTTGCAGAAAGTTATGAACATGTCGAGAATCTCGCGCTTTTCGGCGGATAGGTTTCCGAGCGCGTAGACGGGGCTGTCGTGGCGGACGCCGAACGGCGTGAGCACATAGTCGCGGAGGTCCGGCGTGTTGGCGAATTGCTGGCTTTCAAAGACGAAGCCGTCCAGAACGCCGGATTTGGCGGCTTCCTTCATCTGAAGCGTCGTATACGCGACGAACGGCACGTTCGCCTGGAAATCCTCGAAAGCGGATACCGACTCATCCGAGAACGGATCGTCCGGACTGAGCGAATACAGCGTGGACATGAGAAAATTCGCCCCGGTCGAACTGGCGAAGGGGTTGGTGTACCCAAAATTCAGCTCCCCGGCGGTGACGGCCTGGGTTATCGTCTTCATGCTGATCGAGCCGTATTTTGACGAAACTTCATCCGCCTTGGCTCTTGAGAGAGCGATCCCCGCGACGTTGCCGCAAAGGCGCGGTTCCGCCAGCGTAAGACTGACGCCGCCCGCCGCGAGCGCGTCGCCCCACAGCTCGTTCGACGGCGTGAACGCGTCCGGGACGTATTTGCCCGAGAGGATGTAATCCATGCCCGCGCCGCTGGCGATGCCGCGCACCTGTACGCTGACGTCCCGGCCGTTCACCGTGGCGCCGGACCGGTTGAACCGCTCGGCCATATCGAGCAGCCATCGGTCGCTGGCCGAATCCGTCGCTTTCTCCGTCGAGGACATGATGTCGATATAATCGGCGGTAGCGGCGCGCGCGCCCGGCGGATACTTCTCGTCGACGTCCGGCAGGTCGCCGCCGGCGTTGGCCTCGGACAGATCCACGTTGCCCTTGACGGGTTCGAGCGTGTTGACGCGCACGCGGCGCAAGAGCCGGTCCATCTGCGCGGCCGCGCTCTCCTCGGACACCTGCGCGTCGGGTTTGTTGACGTTTTGCGTGATCACTATGACGGCGAAAGTAACCGCGAACGCGATTACCCCCATCACGGCGATAACGGCTACAGCTTTTCTGCTTCCCGCGTTCATAACCGCCCTCTTCTCCGTTAATAAGTTTGCCCTGAACCCGGAAATTCCGTTAATAAATTTGCCGGGTTCAGGGCAAATTTCGTTATGATTTATACCACTTCGTATCGCTGATAAGCGCGTCCAGCTCTCTCATCGCGTCCATGTCGTTCAACGAACCCTCTGAAAAGTCAGAAAGTTTAGACATTTCCAATATAAGCCGATCAACTCTTAACAGTATCTCCTCGTTATTTTCGACAGATTGAGCCACAAACTTTTCATATTCCGCGAAGATTACGCGTCGCTTGCGCGTGATCTCATCGTCGCGCGCCGTGTACGGGTTTATCGACGCGGCGTACTCGTCCTCGTCAAAGGCGGAGAGCCGGTGGATCAGCCGGTTTACGTTCAGTATCATGACATTCTCCACCTGCGTGACCGTTCCCGTGAACTTGCGTTCGCTCATCTCCCCGGCGGAGAAGTGCTCGGCGAGTATCTTGGCCACGGTAGTAAGACGCGACTTCATCCTGCCGATCTGCTTAAGTACGGTATTGAGCTGGAGACGGAACGTCCTCTCACCGCCCGCGATGTACCGCCTGACGGACGCCTCGGCGGCCTCCAGCGTCGTCTGTCCCGCGGGTTCGGCGGGTTGACTTGCGCGCGGGAAGAGCAACCGGTAATTGAAAACGAAAAACAGAGCCGCGCTGACGACGATAAATGAAACGCCGAAACACGCCGCGAATATGTTCGCGCCCATATCAAGCCCGACGAACGCCCGGGAGAAGAGGGCGACGTTGGCGAATATTATCGCGGCGCTCAGAACGAGAGATTTCAAGATTCCGCTCCTCATTGGACCCACCCCCGATTTTTATTTATTGTATCACGGGTCCGGTGAGAAGTCAAGAAGAGGGACAGGAGCGAGTATGACTCCGCGTTCGCTCCGAAGTGTCATAAATCGTAAATACTGAGATTTGTTGACAGTACGGAGAACATTATCCTGATCGGCACACTGTTCTATCTCGATCCGCTACTTAATTTTGCTTGAACCACGCAAAATTCGCTCAGCATTCGCGCTGTTTGGCGTGGAGGCGATACAGTGAGCGACTACGGTTTCTACTCCGCGCTTGTGGACTACGAGAACGCGCTGCCGGAAGAACGGGAAGTGTGCGCTGAGGAATTTTGCACGGTTCACGCAAAATTCTACTGCATCTGTAAATGTCAACTGAAAAATCACCCACCCAATATAATTGAAAAATCACCCACCCCCAAAACAAAGCGCGAATTTAAGCGGTCTTCGTTTTGGGGGTGGGTGATTTTAATTATATCG
>JAISCI010000041.1 GCA_031265685.1 Clostridiales bacterium | reverse complement strand
CAGGAGATTCTCAAAAGCCATGTCAACGGCGAACGGACGCGGGTGCATGAGCATTATCTCAAAAGCACGGTATATTGCGGAAAGTGTGGCGCCCGGCTGATTATCTGCAACGCCAAATCCCGATCCGGCGACCGCTACCCTTACTTCGTCTGCTCGGCCAGGCACAATAAACGGAACGACTGCGACCAGCGGTCGCTGCTGATCGACAAGGTGGCGGACAAGATAGAGGAATTTTATCAGCGGATAAACTTTACTCCGGAATTTCGGGCGCTGGCGCAGAATTGGGTAACTGAGCGGATTGGCAAACTGGAGGATGAGGCCCAAACCGAACTCGGCCGCCTCAAACAGCAGAAGGATAAGCTGGAGCGCGAACAACGCAAATTGCTCCAAGCTCACTATGCCGGCGCTATCCCGCTCCGCCTGCTCGGAGGAACAGGAGCGAATTGGGAAATCGCTGAAAAGCATCACCGGCACGATGGACGCTTACCAAGCTGAATACATCGAGATTGCCAGAAACTTCAACTATGTTTTTGAACTGCTGGACGATTGCGGCAAGGCGTATAGGCTGGCGGACGATTTCGAGCGGCGGTGTTTTAACCAGGCACTCTTTGAGAAAATTCGGGTATATGAGAATTTGGCTATTGAGGTTGATTACGCCGAGCCGTTTGACAAGCTGCTCAACCCGGCAGTGTTTGAGCTAAAGCGCGAGTTTGAGGAAATTAGCCGAGACAAGAACAATGGGCAACCGAAACCGGCTGCCCATTGTTCTTTACTGAGTATGTTCGATACTTGGACCAGCTTTTTTTATAGTGCTGGTTCAAGTATGGGATTTTTAGTGCCGGAAGCGGGACTCGAACCCGCACCCTGTTGCCAGGACTGGATTTTGAGTCCAGCACGTCTGCCAATTCCGTCATTCCGGCATTTGTATTTTTAAGTCTTGCTCCCAAAATCCTGTCCGGGAAATCGGAGGGACATCATAGGGGGGAGCATTAAAAATCGTAAGAGGTATGAAGTTGTCAAAGTCCTTGATAAATCGAGGGTTCCGCCGAGTGGGACATACGGACGCGCCATACATTTTGAGTACGCCGCGTCTACCATTCCACCATACCCCAGCCACTTCAAAACCCCATTTTCATAGTATAACACGGAACGAAGTGAATGTCAACGAAAATGTGTATATGCAGGACTAAATGTAACCAAGACATTTTAGCGCTACACGGACGTTACATACCAATCCATAGAGATTGTTCGGATTATCAAGCAGTTCCTCCGCCGGACGCGAGAGAAAGTGACCGGCGAGCGGTCACTGGTTTTTTGGGCGTACGCTGACGGTACCCGGCCTTCCTCTATACCGTCTCGAACGCCAGTTCATCGGTCCCGGCGCTTACCCGCACTTTATCCCCGGCCTTAAACTTTCCCTCCAAAATACTCTCCGCCAGTTTATCCTCCACCTTCGCCGCTATGACGCGCCGCAGCGGCCTGGCCCCGTAAATCGGATCATACCCCTCTTTCGCGATCCGTTCCATCGCACCGTCGTCTATCTCAACGGATATGCTCATAGCGTCCGCGACGCGCGCGGACACCTCCGTCAGCATACGCTTCGCGATCCGCGTTACGTCCTCGCGGTTCAGCTGATGGAACACGACTATATCGTCGATTCGGTTGATGAACTCCGGCTTGAAAACGCGTCTCACCTCGTCCATGACCCCGCGCTTCATATTCTCGTATGTCGCCTTCTCGTCCTCGCCGGAGGTGAACCCGAGCCGCTTCGGCTCGACGATGCTTCGCGCCCCGGCGTTGCTTGTCATGATCAGCACGGTATTCTTGAAGTCCACTTTGCGCCCCTGAGCGTCGGTGATGTGGCCGTCGTCCAGCACTTGCAGCAGGACGTTGAACACGTCCGGATGGGCCTTCTCGATCTCGTCGAACAGCACGACCGCGTACGGCTTGCGCCGGATCTTCTCGGAAAGCTGACCGCCGTCGTCATACCCGACGTATCCCGGCGGCGATCCGATCAGCTTGGATACGCTGTGTTTCTCCATATATTCGGACATATCCACGCGGATCAGCGCGTCCTCGTCGCCGAACAGCACCTCCGCCAGCGCCCGGCACAGCTCGGTTTTGCCGACGCCCGTCGGCCCCAGGAACAGAAACGAGCCGGTAGGGCGCTTCGGGTTTTTCAGCCCGACGCGTCCGCGGCGGATCGCCCTCGCGATAGACGCCACGGCCTCGTTCTGCCCCACTATGCGCTTGTGCAGCGTTTCCTCCAGCTTGATCAGACGCTCGGACTCCTCCTGCCGCAGTTTGACGACCGGGATGTTTGTCCAGCCCGAAACGACCGCGGCGATGGCTTCCTCGTCCACGACCTGACGCGAGAGACTGTTCTTCTCCGACCATTCGGCCTTCGCCTTTCCCAGCTTCGCTTTGAGAGCTTCCTCGAGAGTCTTTATCTGCTTGGCCCGCTCGAACGCCTCCCCCGCTACGGCCTCGACCTTCTCGCTCTCAAGCGCGGCCAGCTTCGCCTCCATCTCTTTGATCTCGGGCGGCGGCGTGTATGACTTGAGCCGCGCTTTGCTGGCGGCTTCGTCTATAAGATCAATGGCCTTATCGGGCAGGAACCGGTCCTGGATATACCGCGCCGACATCGCGACGGCCGTTTTGAGAGCGCCGTCGGTGATCTTTACGTTGTGGTGCGCCTCGTACTTGTCGCGCAGGCCGGTCAGCATCCGCAGCGCCTCGTCCTCGGAAGGCTCGTTGACGGAGACGGGCTGGAACCGGCGCTCCAGCGCGGCGTCCTTCTCGATGTACTTGCGGTACTCGTTCAGCGTCGTCGCGCCGATCATCTGGATTTCGCCTCGGGCAAGCGGCGGCTTCAGTATATTCGACGCGTCGATGGCGCCCTCCGCGCCGCCCGCGCCGATTACGGTATGCAGCTCGTCCAGGAACAGAATCACGTTGCCGGCGTTTTTAACCTCGTTGATAACCTTCTTGATGCGCTCCTCAAACTCTCCACGGTACTTGCTGCCGGCTACCATGGCGGACAAATCCAAGCTGACTATCCGCTTGCTTGAGAGCGTTTCGGGAGCGCCGCCCTCGGCTATGCGCTGGGCGAGACCTTCCGCGATGGCCGTCTTGCCTACGCCGGGGTCGCCTACCAGGCACGGGTTGTTTTTCGTGCGCCGGCTCAGTATCTGGATGACGCGCTCTATCTCGGAATCCCGACCCACGACCGGGTCGAACTTGCGTTCCTCCGCCAGTTTGGTGAAATCGCGGCTGAACTGGTCGAGCGTCGGCGTCGCGCCGCGGTTCCCGACCTTCTTCGCGTTCTTGGACGGGTACGCCGGGGATTTGCTGTCGGTGTCGCCGACGAGCGCCATTATGTCGTCGTAGATCTTCTGGGGGTTAGCCCCCAGATCGGCAAGGACGCGCACGGCCGCGCTGTCATGCTCTTTGAGCAGCGCTATCAGCAGATGTTCGGTGCCGATATACCCGGAGTTGAGGCGGCGCGCCTCGTCGTAGCTGTTCTCGAGAACGCGCTTCGTGCGCGGCGTAGCCTCGACCGGACCGCCGGGGTTGAACATAAATGCTGTGCCTCCGGACAGATTGCTGATACGCGCCGCCGCGTCGTCGAACGTGACGCGCTGGCTCTCCAGCGTCTTCGCCGCGACGGAGTCAGAAACGGACAGAAGGCCGAGCAGCAGGTGTTCCGTGCCGATGTAGTTGTTATCCATCTCAACGGCGGCGCGCTGGGCGTAGTTGATGGCCTGGCGGGCCTTTTCCGTGAAGGATTTTTCATTCATATATTCGTCGCTCTCCCCAATCATTAAGACCTTGTAATTTTCGCCTGAACCCGCGAAAATTCTTGGGTAATTTTTGCTTGAACCCGCAAAAATTCTTGCCGCTCCAAAGCCCGACGGGGATTTCAGAACCTGTATTCATAGATGGAATCGATGTCTTTTCGGATGATTTCCCGTCGTTTTTCGTCAGCCAAAAACTTGCGTACTCTCTGAGTACGCGGCGTTTTCCGCTTCCTCGCCCGGCGGAAAATCATCTCGAAAATCCGCCGATTCCACTAATGAATACAGGTTCTCATTCCCGGACCCAATTATCGCTAAATTATTACAGCATGCTCCGCAGACACTCCGCGCGGCTGACGTCCGTTTCCGCGTCCGTCGTCTCCCCGGACGCGCGCGCGCGGACGCGCCCCGGCTGCGCGTTTATCATCAGATTATATATCGGCCGTTTAGGCCGCGCTATATTAAGAATTCCTTCCTCGAACCCAAGCCGTATGTCCGAGAGATGTTCCATGGCTTCCTCGGCGCCGAGCCGCCGCGCGTAAGCCAGAATCCCATACGACCGCCAGATCCTGTCGGCTAGGTTCGTCCCTGAAAACAGCGCCTTCCGCGCGGCCTTTTCCCGCCCGGTCACTTCCGCCGTAACGTTCCGCAAAAGAGCTATGATCGCGCCCTCGCTCTTGCCCGTCGTAACCTGATTGGAGATCTGGAATATATGCCCGACGGGCTTCGTGCCCTCGCCATATATCCCGCGCGCCGTTATCCCGAATTTGGCCGCGGATTGCAGCACGTTCGCCGCCTGACCCGTGAGCGCCAGCCCCGGCAGGTGCGCCATGAACGACGCCCGCATCCCCGTGCCGGCGTTCGTCGGGCAGGCCGTCAGGTAGCCGAAGTCCGGCTCGAACGCGTATTCCACGCCCCGCTCGATAACATCGTCCACACCATCCGCGATGGCGTAGGCGCCGTCCACGTCGTCTCCGGGCGTCACCGCCTGCATCCGGATGTGATCCTCTTCGTTGATCATTATGCCTACGGACTCGTCGTCCGATAGCAGCAGGGCCTTGGGCGAATACGCCCCGCCGGACAGAAACTCGGGGCTTACCGCGTGCCCCTCGAGCAGCGCCGCCCGGACGGATTCGGTGAGATCGCGCGGGTCGATCATCCGAAGCCGCGCTCCACCCGGAAGCGCCGCGTCCCTGACCGCCCCCGCGACGTCCCGGATCATCGCGCGGGCCGCTTCGGGCGAAAGGCGCGGCGCGAACCGATATTTCCGCAGGTTACGCGCCAGCCGCACACGGCTCGATATGATCGGCCCGGCGTCGGTCTTCGGGTCGTCGCTCCATTTTTCCGCCGTCATTTGGCCGCGCCCCCTTCCGCCAGCCGCGCTATCGCGTCGCGCAATTCGGCCGCCTTCTCATAATCCTCATCCGCGACGGCCTGGCGCAGTTGTTTGCGCAATTTCCCGGCCTCCCGCAACGGAACCGTCTCCGCCGCGGACTTGGCCGGGATTTTCCCCTCGTGCGCGTCCGCGCCCTGAATATTCCTGAGGACGCCCGACAGCCGCGCCTTGAACGTCCGATAGCATTCGGCGCATCCGAGCCGCCCCGTCTTCTTGAAATCGTCGTACGACGCGCCGCACGAAGGGCATACGATTGCCGCCTCGTGCGATCCCGTCCCCGTGGCCGCCGCGCTGAGAAAATTCTTCAGAAAATTCTCAAAGGCGAGACTGCCCTGAAGATTCCCCGCGCATGACACGCACAGATCCCGCCGTGTCATAACTCCGTTCACATTGCTTTCGACATGAACCGCCGCGGGATATTTGTGGCAATTATCGCACAGACTCACCCTGCTCACCTCGAGTTATCAGCCATTCAGACTGTTGAGTGCTAACCATATAAATATTATATATCAAGCTGGGAAAATTGTCAAGCCCGCAAATAAAAAATGCCGTCGAGCCGATCCGTCCGGCGCGATTCCAGTGATAAAAAGACCCGACGAATTTTCGCGGGGATGAATTTTGCATCACATTATCGCTTGAACGAATTTTGCCTAAAGCCGCAAAATTCTGCCAAGCGATAATGCTTCGAACCAAGCAAAATTCTGCTAAGCGAAAATTACCTTGCAGGGCAGCGCGCCCCCGTGCTGGTTCGCCGCAGATGCGGGATGATTTCGGCGGCGAGTTCGTCGCCGCCTGCATTAAGGTGTATTTCTCAGTTGAGAAAAGCAAATTCTTCTTGTAGTAATGTTCCAATGTCGAACAGCTCTTTCTCTTCGCTGCGTTCCATATATTCTATTAGTAAAAGAGTTACTCATCGGCGGTTATCAAGCCGCTGACAAGGCTTTCGTACAGGTTTTTCAGCATACGTCGGCCCTAGTTGGTCTCCTGCCGGAGCGCCGTCAGTTCCGCTTTGACCTTGTTGCGCAAAGGCTGAAACGGAACGGCTCGCCGCGTAATTTACTACTCTTTTACCGCCTTTGAGAGTGAAAACGCGGCAGGTTATGAGAGCATACGCGGACTTCTTCCGTCGCGCAGAGTGCCGCAAAAGCCTGTAAACACAGGCTGTAACGGCATTTGAGAACTTGTGGGAAGATAATCAATGTTTTGCTTTGGGTTAACGAGAAAACTTTTAGCGTTAGTTTTGCGTTGGAGTTTTACGGACGCAAAATCAGCCCCATTTTGGTTCGGGAATAGAAAAAAGAATAGCGCCAAACCCGCAAACCCATGATATTGCTGGGTTCTTGGATTTAGCGTCATTATATCACAAACCGAGTGTTTTGACGCGGTTTTCTTCCGGGCGTTTTTTCATTTGTTGCCGCGCTTTTGGGCTGGGGTTAGGTTAGAATATACGCGCCGAGCAAGAAGGCGGCTTGAATTTGGCGGTTTTAGGACAAATTTGAACGCCGACCAAGAAGGCGGCTCAAAAAAGGTTTACTTTCCCCTGTCCCGGGGTTATAATACTTTATCATACCACCCGAAAGGACGACACCTATGCTCCTCCAAATAAAAAAGCGCCTGCTTACGGCGGCGGCGCTTACACTCGCTTTGATCGCGGCGGCGCCCTCGACCGCCCTCGCCGATTCGTTCCCGGCCCCGCCCGAGGTAATCGCCGAAACCGCCGCTCTTATGGACGTCGGGACCGGCAAGTTCCTCTACGACAAGGACGCGGACAGGAAAATATTCCCCGCTTCGACGACGAAGCTGCTGACGGCGCTTGTCGCGCTCGAATACCTCAAACCCGGCGAGTACGTCGTCGTAGGCGACGAGATTAATTTCGTTCCAGCCGGATCGTCGCGGGCGCGCCACATCATCGGCGAGACGATCCGGGTGGACAACCTCATACGCCTGCTCATCATCCCTTCGGGCAACGACACCGCGTGCGTCATAGCCATGGCCGTCGGCAGGATAGCCGCCGGCGACGACTCTATCTCATACGCCCAGGCCGAGGGGATTTTCAGCGATCTCATGAACGAGAAGGCGGAGGCGCTGGGCGCGCGGAACTCCCATTTCGTCAACCCGCACGGCTTCCACGACGCGCGGCACTACACAACCGCGCGCGACATGTGTCTGATAGCCGCCGCCGCGCTCGAGAACGACCTGATCCGCCAGATCTCGGCGGAGACGGATTTCGTCGGCCCGGGCGCCGGGGAGAACCCGCCCGAGGGAGCGGTGAACATACAGTACACGACGGAAACGCACAACCTGCTCATCGTGCCCGGCCAGTACCACTATCAGTACGCGACCGGCATGAAGACGGGCTTCACGGACGAGGCCGGAAACTGCCTCGTGGCTTCCGCCGTCAGGGACGGCAGGACGGAGATCTCCGCCGTGTTCTTCTCGACGGAGTCCGAGCGGTACACCGATACGATCGCGCTGTTTGATTACGGTTTCGGATCTTTCGCCGACGAGGTGGTCCAGAGTCCCGGCGCGGCCATGGAGACATTGCGCGTGTCGAACCCGCGCCTCGGCGACAGCGGCTATGTCCGCACCGAGGCGAAGGGCGGGTATTCCGCGTTCCTTTCAAAGGAGGAACTGTCGCGCGTAGAGCGCGTGATAACCTACAAGCCCGAGCTGGCCGCGGGTCCGGATGAGATAGTAACGCCCGCGCCCGAGGATCCGGAGTTCCCGCCCGCCCCCGGCGACGTCTCCGAGACGTATATCAAGCCGCCGATAGCCGCGGGCGACGTCGTGGGCCGAGTCGCGTACACTCTCGACGGCGAGACGATCTTCACTGACGACATAATAGCGCTGGACGCGGCGCTGGAGCGCACTCAGTCCACCGACGTGGACCACAAGGTGGAAGAGGTCCGAACATGGCTGCTGTCCCCGGCAGCGATACCTTACGCGGGGGGCGCCGCCGGCGTTATCGTCCTGATAATCATTATCGCGGTATCCGCCGCGAAACGCAAGCGCAGGAACCGTTCCGGCCGCTACCATTGGTAATACTGTTTCAGGTTAGATAGTGACATTTGTTTTTAAGAGCGATAGCGCGTTCGCGCGGTTCTGAAGTTTGCGTGAACCAAGCAAACTTCATAGGCGCGAACCTTAAAAACAAATGTCCACCTTAATTCTGAAACAGTACGCCGCCGGCGGCGGGAGTGTCACTTCTCCCGTTTCCCGCGGCGGGCTTCCCGTATCTTACCGAATCCCTCCCGCACGACGCGCACCCGTCCCATGACGGAACTCTTCAGCCTGGCCGGGGCGAGCGCGGGCAGCTTGGGTAGCTTCGGCCTGCCGAGCCTTGGCAGGCGAAACCGCGGGGCGGGCGACTTGTCGGCGCCGGTCTCCTCCGCCACGCGCCGGAGCGTCTCGATGTAAAGCGCCTCCACATTCTCGCCGAACTCTTTGCTTGAAAAGCGCGCGATAGCGGCGAAGGCTTTCCCGGCTATGTCCGCGCGACCGGTCCCCGGGGAGAGGGCTTTCTCGACCGCGCCGGGCAGTTCGGCGTTATCGCCGAAGTAAAATCCGGTTTCGCCGTCCGTGATGATCCCCGCCACACTCTCGTCGCGTTTCGCCACGACGGGCACGCGGCTCGCGATCGCCTCGATATACGTCAGCCCCTGCGTTTCGGACGTGGACGCGCATACGTAGACGTCGCCGAGCTGGTAGTACTTCCCGATCTGGCTCCATGGCCGCGCTCCCGCGAAGATCACGCGGCCGGCAACGCCCAGCGCGGCGGCCTGAGTTTCCAGGCTCTTCCGGGCGGCGCCGTCGCCGACGATTACTAGGCGAATGTCCGGTATCCGCCTGATTATTTCCGGCATCGCCCCGATTATTACGTCCACGCTCTTCTCTTTCGCCAGCCGCCCGATGAAGATCATTACGGGCGCTTCGGGCGGCACGCCCAGCGCGGCCTTGATCGCAAGCGTCTCTTCGGCGGGATGGTTCGCCGGGTCAAACGGAGAGAAGTCTATGCCCGTCGGGATTACGCTTATCGGGCGGGTTACGCCGTAGCTTAAGAGAGCGTCGCGCGCCTTGGCCACGGGCGCGATCACCGCGCGCGACGCGTTGCAGAAGATGCGGCTGTAGCGCCGCATCATTTCGGGCGTCACGATGTATCCTTTCGCGATGTAGTGGGTATAATCCTCGTACATCGTGTGGTAGGTATGAACGAGCGGAATGCCGTAGACCTTGCTGACAAGCTTGCCGAATATCCCGAGCGGGAATTCCGTCTGAGTGTGGATGACGTCGAGGTTGAATTTCTTCATGCCAAGCAGCAGGCGCGGCGGATACATCAGCGCCATGCGGTTCTGCGGCATAAAGACGAACGGCATGCTCGGCAGACGCACCACGCGCGGGTCGCTCCTGATGTTCAGCGTCTTCGGCACGGTCGTCGTGAAGATGGTAACGTTGTGGCCGAGCGCGGTCAGCTCGCGGTCCAGCATCATCGCGGAAGTGGTCACGCCGTTTATTATGGGGTAGTATGTATCGGTGAAGACGCCTATGTTCATGGTAGCCTCCGAGGTTATTGACATATGAAATTATTGATATATTTCCGCGTTTATTATATAATAGTTTACGGAAAAATAAAAGATTAAAAATAATTTCGCGAACGCCGGAGGGGAGACGCCGCGTGAGGAAACTTCGGCTTGGATTTTCGCCGTACGGTCTGCTGATCGTTTCGCTTCAGGCGCTCCCTAACATAGTTTGGGCGTTATGGCCGCCGATACCGGACGCGCTGAACGGGAACGCCTCGTCCGTACCGTTCGTCGAATATGGGGAGCATGTGCTGGGTGTCGCGATTGTTGTTATGCTGCTGTTCCTCGTCGGGGAGCGGGCGCGCGGCGGATGGGCCGCCGGCGGTTTCGCCGGTATCGCGCTCTACTGGCTGTGCTGGGCGCTGTATTACGCCGGTATCCAGCCGAACCCCGTTATATACGCCATGGTGATACTGCCTCCGGCCGCGTTTTTCTGCGCGGGCATGGCCGAGCGAGTCTGGCCTGTCGCGGCGGCGAGCGCTTTGTTCCTAGCTTTCCACCTGACGGTGGCGTTAGAAAATTTTCCTGTTATGGGGATGATACCTTGAACGACAGAATGATCGTGCTGTACGCCCGAAAAGCGGCCAGGGCCGCTATCCAATACGCCGGGTTCGTGTCCGAGGCTCTCAACTGCCCTCTGCTGCGCGCCGACAAGGTGAACCCGAAGGACTTGGACGAATACGACGACATAATTCTGGCAGGGGAGACGCGCGGCGGAAAATTCCTAGGCGCGGAGACGCTTATGTCCGTCCGGGCGAAACGGCTTACGGTCTTTTCCGTGGGGCATGATCCGGCGGCGGCGCTCTCGGCGTCCCTGCCGGACGCGGTGCTGCGGCGCGTTTCGTCGTATAACCTCGCTCCGGACGGGCGCGGCGCTATAGAGCCGATCGTCACGGCGATCCGCCGCGCGGAGTTCGGCGGGAGGAACGGGGGTGCGGATGGAGACGCTTAACGACCGACAGGAAGCCGCCGTGGCGCACAAAGACGGCCCGATGGCCGTTAACGCCTGCCCCGGCAGCGGCAAGACGACCGTCATCATCCGCCGGGTTATCCGGCTCATAGAGCGGGGCGTTCCGGCGGATTCCATCCTTACGATAACGTTCACGAAGTCCGCCGCCGAGGACATGAGGACGAGGTTTCTCGAGGCGTCCGGCGGGGGCGCGGAGTATGCCGGGGCGCGGTTCATGACGTTCCACGCGTTTTTCTTCGGCGTGCTGAGGAAAGCGGGCGCGGCGTCGGTCGGTTCGATACTGACGGACGAGGAGCGCCGGAACGCCGTAAGAGGCATGCTACGGTCGGCGGATATACCCGGCGACGACGATACGCTTGAATACGCGATCACGTCGCTGTCGCTCATCAAGAACGAAATGATCGATCCCGAGGAGTTTCAGCCGGCGGAGTTCCCGGCGGAAGCGTTCCGGCGCGTATACGCGCTGTATGAGGACTACAAGCGCGGCGCGGGCAAGATCGACTTCGACGACATGGCGCCGCTCTGCCGTGAGCTGATACTGAGCCGTCCGGACATTCTGCCGTACTGGAAGCCCCGTACGCGCTACATTCAGATAGACGAGTTTCAGGACATAAACCGCGCGCAGTACGAGACAGTCCGGCTGTTCGCCGGTCACGGCAACATCCTGATCGTCGGCGACGACGACCAGAGCATATATCGCTTCCGGGGCTGCCGTCCAGAGTTTCTGCTTAACTTCTCCGCGGATTTCCCCGGCTCGGCCAAGACGACGCTGAACGTCAACTACCGCTCGACGGCGCGGATCGTCGAGCTGGCCGAAGCCGCCATAGCCATGAACGCCGGGCGCGTGGCGAAGTCGATGGTGTGCGGGCGCGGCGAGACGGGGGCGAAACCCGGTATGTTCCGTTCCGGGGACGCCCGAGGCGAGGCGTTCCTCATCGCGGCGATGGCGAGGCGCGTTATAAAGACCGTCCCCGCCGGCGAGGTCGCCGTGCTGTACCGCGTCAACTCGCAGTCGCGCGCGCTCATCGACGCGTTTATGGATACGCGCGTGCCGTTCACCGTCCGCGACGACGCGCCGATAATATACGAGCACTGGACATGCCGCGACATATGCGCCTACATCCGGCTTGCGCTCGACCGGACGGACGACGAAGCCTTCGGGCGCGTAGCGAACAGGCCGAAGCGCTACATAAGGAAATCGCTGATCGAATCCGCCCGGCGCGGCAAGGACGGCGCCCTGGCGGAGCTTTACGATATGGAACAGACTCCCGGATACGTGCGCCAGCGCCTGGAGGAACTCAGTTTCCATCTTAACGCGATAAAGGGGCGCGGTCCCGCCGAGGCGGTAAAGTATATCCGCCGGACGGCGGGGTACGATAACTATATAAAAGACTACGCCGAATATCGCAGGATAAACGCCAAAGGGCTTTTCGACATACTGGCCGAGGTGGAGAGCGGAGCGGCGGGGCGCGAAACGCTGCCGGACTTCCTCGAGCACGTGGGGGAAGCGGTCGGCAAGGCGAAAACTGACCGCGCGGAGAGGCGCGGCGCGCCCGACCGGAAGAATCCCGACGCCGTGGCGCTCTCGACGATCCATCAGGCCAAAGGCCTGGAGTACGACACGGTGTTCGTGATCGGGCTGGCCGAAGGGCTGCTGCCATACGAGAAGAGCAGAACCGAAGCCGAGATAGCCGAGGAGCGCCGGTTGTTCTACGTAGCCGTAACCCGCGCCAGGAACCGGCTCGTTATCGCCGCGCCTACCGAGGGCGCGGAGCATACCGAGTCGCGGTTTCTGAAACCGATAGTGAAACTGATCGTATCTAAAAAGTAAGAAATAAAAACCTGAGGGGATGAGACGGCATGGCAAACGCCAGGCAGAGAGAATCGCGGAAGAAGGCCGGACTGGCGGCGCTGGCAGGGATACTCGCGCTCATCATGATTCTGAGTATGGTGGCGCCGTTCCTGCTCGCGCCGGCCGCCGAGCCGCGGTACGAGTATGAGGTGATAACGGAAGGGGCGGATCAGTAGCTTTGTTAGCCAATCTGGCCGTTCTCGTCCTGCTGATCGGCGTAAACGCGTTTTTCGCGGCGGCGGAGATAGCCTTTCTCTCGATCAACCCGAACAAGGTTCGCCAGAGGGCCGACGACGGCGACAAAAAGGCGGTATTCCTGAGAAAGACGCTGGACGACCCGTCGCGGTTCCTCGCGTCGATCCAGATCGGCGTGTCGCTGTCGGGGCTTATGTCCGGCGCGTTCACCGCGCGGGCGTTCTCGGATTACGCGACGGATTTCATCCTGCGGTTTAACCCGCCGATAGGCCGGGACACGCTGCTCGGAGTCGTGACTCTGCTGCTGACCGTCGCTCTGTCGTATTTCATGCTGGTATTCGGCGAACTGGCGCCGAAGCGGCTGGCCATGAAATCTACATACAACGTGTCGCTGTTCTTCGCCCGCGCCGTCAGCGTGATAGGCGCCGCCCTCAGGCCGTTCGTCTGGTTCCTGTCGGTTTCGACGAACGCCGTGCTGCGGCTGTCCGGCGTCAATCCCGACGAGAAGTCCGAAAGCGTCACCGAGGAAGAGATACGCATGATGGTGGACGTAGGCGGTACGGCCGGGACGATCGACGAGAACGAGAAAGCAATGATCAACAACGTATTCGACTTCGGCAATAAGACCGCCGAGGACGTCGCGACGCACCGCAAAGACCTGGTCGCCCTGCCGATAGACGCGACGCGCGAGGAGATACTCGAGGCCGCCGGCGAGGGCTATTCGCGCATACTCGTCTACGAGGAGAACATCGACGACATCATCGGCGTATTATATGTGAAGGACCTGCTGGCGCGCGTCGTGTCCGGGGGCGGCGGGATCGACCTGGGCGCGATAATCCGCAAGCCGCGCTATGTGCCGGTCTCGAAAAAGGCCGACGATCTGTTCGAGTTCATGCGTAAGAATAAGCTGCATATCGTGGTGGTTGTGGACGAATATGGCGGCACCGCCGGGATAGTCACAATGGAGGACCTGATCGAGGAAGTAATGGGCAGCATACTGGATGAATACGACGAGGAGGAGACGCCCGAGATACAGCGCCTGCCGGACAATTGCTACGCCGTGCTCGGCACCGCCGATCTCGAGTCCGTCGCCGAGGAACTGGACGCGGAACTGCCCGTGGACGACTACGACACGGTTTCCGGGTTCATCGTGGGGCAGCTTGGGCGAATTCCGCAACCGGACGAAAAACCGGAATTCGAGTACGGCGGTCTGATGATCAGGGTGGAATCGGTCGAAGGGAAACGCGTCGGGAAGGCGATTATTTGCAGAGTCTGATTCTGGAGGCTGGAGACGAGAAGCGAGAGGCTAGAAAAACCGCTCGGGCTTTGCGCGACGGTATCGGCGGGCGGATTGGGAAGTCGGCGGAGATTGTTCGCGCGATAAGCCGGATGAGGGTGTTCGCGGAGGCGGAGACTGTGTTCGCTTATAAGGCGTTCGGGTCGGAAGCGGATTTGTCGGGAATACCGGGGAGGATTGTCTTACCGCGGGTATTGCCGGGCGGGGCGATGGAATTCGCCGCCGGCGCGGAGAAGTTCCGGCGCGGGGCGTTCGGGATTCTGGAGCCGGATGGCGGGGAAGTTGTGCCGCCCGCTCCGGACGATGTTGTTCTCGTTCCCGGGCTGGCGTTCGATGTGTCCGGCGGACGGCTGGGGTACGGCGGCGGCTATTATGATCGGTACTTCGCGGATCGGCGCGGCGCGGTTCTCGTCGGCGTGTGCTTTGCGGAGCAGATCGTGGGGCGCGTGCCGGCGGATGCCGGCGACGTCCGGATGGATTGGTTAGTTACGGAAAAGGGGGAGACAGTTTGCGGCTGTTATTAGAAGAGATAGGCGTGAACGCCCGGAAAGCGAAATGGTCGCTGGCGGGCGTACCCAGCGGTGACAGGAACCGTCTGCTGGAGCTTTCGGCGGCGGCTCTCGAGAGCGGCGCGGACAGGATACTGGCCGAGAACGCCAGGGACGCGGACGCGGCGGAGGCCGCCAGCGTAAAGCCGGCGCTGATTGACAGGCTTACGCTGAACGCGGAGCGTATCGCGGGCATGGCCGGGGGACTGCGCAAAGTGGCCGCCCTGCCCGATCCCGTCGGCGAGTTCTTCGATACGCGTACACTGCCGAACGGGCTGATCATCGGTAAGAAGCGCGTGCCGCTCGGCGTCGTCGCGATTATTTACGAGTCGCGCCCGAACGTGACGTCGGACGCTTTCGGGCTGTGCTTTAAGTCGGGCAACGCCGTGATCCTGCGCGGCGGCAAGGAGGCCATCCGATCGAACGCGGCGATAGTCGCCGTCATCCGGGCGGCGCTGGCCAAGGCTGGTTTCGACGAGGACGTGATCCAGCTTATCCCGGACACGAGCCGCGAGACGGCCGCCGCCCTGATGAAGCTGAACAAATACGTGGATGTGCTGATTCCGCGCGGCAGCGCCTCCCTTATCCGCTCGGTGACGGACAACGCGACGATCCCGACCATAGAGACGGGAGTCGGCAACTGCCATATCTATGTGGACGAATCCGCCGACCTGTCCATGGCCGAGCGGATCATCGTCAACGCGAAGGTTCAGCGGCCCGGCGTCTGCAACGCCTGCGAGAAGATCGTGATACACGGCGCCGTCGCGGATGCGTTTCTGCCGAGGATCGCGGCGGCGCTGTCCGCCCATGGCGTGGAGCTGCGCGGAGACGAGCGCGCGGCGGGTATCGCGCCGGCGGTGTCGGTCATAACCGACCCCGAGGAATGGTTCGAGGAATATCTCGACCTCAAGATCGGCATAAAAATATCCGACAGCCTGGACGACGCGATCCGGCATATCCGCGCGTTCACGTCCGGGCACTCGGAAGCGATAATAACGGAGAGCTACGCCGCGTCCCAGCGGTTTCTCGCGGACATCGACGCGGCGGCGGTGTACGTCAACGCGTCAACGCGCTTCACCGACGGCGAGGAGTTCGGACTTGGCGCGGAGATAGGCATATCGACCCAGAAACTGCACGCGCGCGGTCCGATGGGCCTGCGCGAGCTTACGAGTTATAAGTACGTGGTTTACGGAGACGGGCAGATCAGGGGTTAGCCAATGGACCTAATGACAATAGTAAACATCATACTGACGCTGCTGGCGGTAGACGCCGTGGTGATGGCGGTTTGGCTCGGAGAGCGTGACGATGAGATGCCGTCCGTGAGTTTCTGGACGGCGTTCGGCGTTATAGCCGCCGTCGCCGTCGCGGTTCGCGTCTTTGAGTTCGGCTCCGTCCCCGGCGGCTTCAATCAGGACGGAGCTATGGCCGCCGTCAACGCCAAGGCGATCATCGAGACCGGGCGCGACATATACGGCACGCGTATGCCCGCGCTGTTCGAGGCGTGGAGCTACGCCCAGATGAACGCCTTTATGATATACGCCGCGTGTCCGTTTGTGGCGGCGTTCGGGCTTAATCCCATAGCCGCGCGGCTGCCGTCGCTGATTATCAGCCTTGGCGGACTGCTCGCGCTGTTCGGGCTTGTCCGAGCGCTCACCGGCAATCGGGTTGCGGCGTTGTTTACGTTCGCCTTCGCCGCGATAAACCCGTGGCACATAATGCAGAGCCGCTGGCTGCTCGAGGCCAACGCCCTGCCGCATGTGATGGTTATCGCCGCGTATTTCCTCGTAAAGGCCGTACAAGCCGAGCGAGGGGCGCGTCGCTGGCTGTCGCTGTCCGCGTCGATGGTATCTTTCGCGCTTACGCTGTATTGCTACGGCATCGCGGTCTACACGGTGCCGCTGTTCATGGCGGCGGTGTGCGCGTTCCTGCTGGCGGCGCGCCGGATACGCGCGCGCGAGGCTGTCGCCGCGGTCGGAGTATTTTTGCTCGTCGCGTGGCCGATAATCGGGGTGTATATAATCAACGTATTCAAGTTGCCTTCGCTCGAGCTGCCGTTCGTGACGTTGCCGTACTTCCCGAGCCAGTCCCGGTCGAGCGAACTGCTGTTCTTAGATCCGGAGCCTTTCGCGAAGCTAGCGGACAACGCCATTAAACTCACGAGGATCGTGCTGTTCCAGCGCGGGGACGGCTGGGCGCATAACTCTATCGACGGCTTCGGCGCGTACTACCTGCCCGCTGCTCCTTTCGCCGCATTCGGCGTATGGCTCACAATCCGCCGCGCCCGGGACGATGGCTCGCTCGCGGCGTTCGTTTCCTTGGCGTGGCTGGCGGTTGGCATACTCGCTGGGCTGTGCGTGTCCCCGAACGTCAACCGCGTGAACCTCATTTTCTACCCGATAATCATTTTCGCGGGGATCGGTCTGGAGCGCGCCGCGCGTTCGCGCCGATACATCAAATACGGCACGGCGGCGGCCTTCGCGATACTGTTCGGGATGTTCTGCGGCGCGTACTTCACCGACTGGTCGGACGAGATAAAGGAACCGTTCCTCGCCGACTTCGGGCAGGCGCTGGAATACGCCGAGACGCTGGACGCCGGCGAATACTACATAACCGGCGACAGTCAGTTTGCCGGGTCGGTAATGACGAGCCGCGTACTCACCATGTTCTATTTCGGCACCGCCGACATGAACGATCCCCGATTCATCTATTTCACGGAGCTTCAGCCGCCAGGAGAAAGTTCGCCTGGGTCCGCGAACTTCCGAGAAAGTTCGCCTGAATCCGCGAACTTCCGAGAAGCCGTTTATGTCGTCAACGCGAAAGAACTGGATATGTCCGAATTCGAGAGTTACAGTATGAAGGAATTCGGCAGATTTATCGTCGCGGAGCCTGTCCGATCCGATTCGCCATGACGACTGTCCCCGGTACGGGCAGGCATCCGCTTTCCAGATAAAAATCCCAGGTGTTGTAAGCGTTCAAGAAGTTATCCAAAAATGTTTATGAACAACACCCAAATTTTTCGCCTTCGGAGAAACGAAGAGCGCTCTGTACGCATTAAATTACATTACGTGAGAACGTTATTATGGTCAGTATGAATCCAACGATATACCGCAAACAGAATCAAAAATGATGCTAATGTTCAGCATAAACTAAGGCACTAATTGTAATTCTGAAGCTCGGCTCCTTAACAGCTACTTACGCTTCCTCTGATCACAGCGTTTCGTTTTTTATCGCCGTAAAGCAAAAAGTGCGTATAAGTCCACCGTGTATATATGCTAAACTTAAAAACCAGCCCCAAAATCACGGTAATATAAACGAAAAAACGTCCAGAAGAAAACCGCGCAAAACATTCAGTTTGTGATATAATAACGCTCTGTGTAAAAGCGAAAATGATTTTCGCGGTACGTTATCGCGTGAGCGTTTTGCGTGAACCGAGCAAAATTCTGTCACCCAGTAGACGATGGGAAGCGCGCTCATAACCGGCAGGCGCGTCTGGCGGCTGGACATATTAGGCAGACGTCTCGCCATCCGCATAAACGCGCTTTCTTCCGACGCTGAATTGATAAAGTCCGCGTTGACCTGCGACGTGAACAGCGCCTCTAGCTCCGCTTTAACTGCGGCGTTTACAGCCATGTTAAAGCCTCCTTAAAGTATAATTAATCTCGGTTTACGACTGGAACAGCGAGTTGAACGCGGTGTTGAAAACGTCTTTGACGTCGCCGCCCGCGCCGCCGCGTATGGGCTGATTGCTCAGCGCACCGGGCACGCCCTGCGCCTTTTCCGGCTCGAACAGGTACCCGTCGGATTCGCGGAGCTTTTTAACCGCCGCGTCAAGCCCGTCGAAACTGCCGTCAGGCTTTTGCTTAAGCGACGACGTATCCAGCGCTTTCTTCAATAGCGAGGCTCGGAATTTTGCGTGGTTCAAGCAAAATTCCCCTGCGCGGTTTGTACGCGCCCAGCGCGGCTCGAAGTTTGCGTGAACCAAGCAAAATTCATAAGCGCCGTATCGGTCTTATGCGCGGCAAACGCGGCGGATTCGGCCTCGTACTTGGTTTTCCAGCCGTCGCGCTGGGTGTTCGCGGCGGTCAGTTCCGCGCTGAGCGCCGCAAGCAGTTTGTCGGCGATATCCTCGGCTATGCCTAGGGTGGTAATGTCTTCCTTTTTCATGTGGCAGGTTCCTTTCCAAAAAAATAACGCCGTGGCGTTTGTTCCAAGCTTTAGTTGGTTCGCTGTTCGTTGTACTCTTGATAAGCGCCTCCGGAGGCTAACTCCATTGCGGCCTCGAACAGTCTGTCTCCATCCAATCCGGCCTTCGCCGCCCGCGCCTTTATTCGATAGGCTGCGCGGTACGCCGCCAATATCTCTGGCACGTACGAGTATATTATAGCTAATGAATTTTGCTTGGTTCACGCAAAATTCTGTTCGGCTTCGGTAAAATCCGGTCGGCTGATCGGTGATTGGTCTTGCATGGCAAAACGCCCCCCTCGTTGATTGATGCGTTTTGTGCTTACGCCAGCGCCATCACTATCGCGGCCACGATTGTACCCGCAGCGCAGATGATCAACCCGACAGCAAACGCAATTATAAAATCAGCGTCCACGCATGGTTCACTCCTTTCGTTTTTTTACAAAAAAAGACCTCAGCCTAATTGATGGGTTCGTATGTCTGCGCGAATATATCCGGCTTGCATGGATAGTACTTGCCCTTAATATCCCGGATGATGTAGTCGCCGTCGGAGCATTCCATCGAGCCACGGAACGACAGGATACAAAGGGTTCCGTCCGGCGCGGAGAACGCCGCCACGCTCGGGACGAATTTTAACGCCTCGTCCGGGTTGGCCTTGTCGTATCGGACGGCCTCAATGATTGACGATTTTTTCCTGTATTTCACGCGATTACCTCCTTAGGTCCTGGGTTTGACGACGAGGCGAAACAGGGCGGTTTCTATGAGTCCGTCAAGATAGGTGTATTTATTACTCCAAAAATCACCATAGCGATATAATTAAAATCACCCACCCCCAAAACGAAGACCGCTTAAATTCGCGCTTTGTTTTGGGGGTGGGTGATTTTTCAATTATATTG
>JAISCI010000129.1 GCA_031265685.1 Clostridiales bacterium | reverse complement strand
TAATTTCTCTATAATCACTACGAGATTTGTTTTACCGTTTTCCGCGGCGGGCCGGGGGGCGGGCGGGGGGGGGGGGGGGCGGGGGGGGGGCGCGCCCCCCCCCCCACCTGACCCCTGAGCTGCTGCGCTCGCCGCGCGTCGTCAACCGCCACTTGGCGGATGACTGCTGAAGCGGGGTCCGGCCCCCACCCACCCGCCCCGCCATCCCAGGCAAGTCTGACGGGTCCACTGTCTTTGTCTTTAGATCTTTCCAGCCTCTCGCTTCCCGCTCTCTAGCCTCCGCCCTTTCTCTCACTCCAGCTTATACCCCACTCCCCAGACTGTTTTCAAACGCTCCGGCGCCTGAGGATTATTTTCGATTTTCTCGCGCAGCCGGTTCACGTGCACCGACACAGTCCCCGGCTCGATAAACGCGTCGCCGCCCCACACGGCGTTCAGTATCTGCTCCTTGCTGAACACCTCGCCCGGATTCCTCGCGAGGAACGTCAGCAGCTCGAACTCTTTGTTGGCGAGAGGCACATCCCTTCCGTCCCGCGACACTTTCCTTCTCGGCAGATCAAACGTAAGGCTGCCGATCGAGAACCGTCCGCGCCGCGCCCCACCCGTCAGCGCGTCATACCTGCTGATACGCGCGGCCACCCGCGCCGTCAGTTCCGCCAGCGAAAAAGGTTTCACTATATAGTCGTCCGCGCCGCCCGCGAAAGCCTTTATCTTATCCGCGTCGGACATACGCGCCGTCACGAACAGCACCGGCGTATCCTGCCTGTCGCGCAGACGGCGGCATACCTCAAACCCGTCCGCGCCCGGAAGCATAATGTCAAGAACGACGCAGGCGTATTCGCGCTCCAGCGCCAGCGCTATCCCCGCCTCGCCCGTAGCCGCCACGTCCGTCTCGTATCCCGCCGCCGACAGCGCGTCGCGCTCCAGCTCGGCTATGGACTCGTCGTCCTCAATTATCAGCACTCTGTCGTCCATATTATCCGCCGACCTTCCGAAATGTAATAAAAATAGACAGACCGCGCCCCTCGCCGGGACGTGCCCATATATTCCCGCCGGACGCGGCGACGATCTTTTTGGCGATCGAAAGCCCCAGCCCAGATCCGGGACTTGTCCGCGCCTTGTCCGCGCGGTAGAACCGGTCGAACATCCGCGCGCACTCCTCCTCGCCCGCCCCGCGGCCATCGTCCGACAGCGCTATGACAGCGAAGCCCGGTACGCCCTCCGACGAGCGAACCTGAAGCGACGACGCGCCGAACTTAACGCTGTTTCCCGCGATATTCTGTATAACGCGCCCGAGCCGCCCCGCGTCCGCCAGCACGACAAGGGAATCGGGTATTTCCACCGATACGTTAAGCGCACAGTCTGCCAGCTCGCGTCGGATAAATTCCGCGATCCCCACTTCGGACACGTCCGCGGGCGCCTCTCCCGACTCGAGCCGCGAATAGTCCGCCAGCTCGCTGATCAGGCGGTTAACCTCGGCGGTCTTGCAACGTATTATGCCGAGATACCGCGCCAGCTTCTCCGGATCGACCGTAAGGCCCATGCCGATGGCTTCCGCCGCGCCGTTTATCGCGGTCAGCGGCGTCTTTACGTCGTGCGCTATGTTTTGCAGCATCTCGCGCCGCGCGTCGTCGTGCGCGTTCAGCTCGGCCAGCGACGCCGCCAGACGCTCGCGCATCTCGTCGAATTCGCTGAAGACGAAAGCGAACTCGTCGCCCGCCGGGCGCGGCTCTCGGTCCTGATAAGACAGATTCCCGTCCTTTATCTCCTTCGCCATGCGGCAAAGCCGACCGAGCGGATCGACCACGCTCTTTATCAGCACCGCGCCGGCGACGAGCAGGCAGGCCATCATAAGCGCCGATATAATGATAAGCGCGATAAAGAAAGCGTTGAACAGCCCGGCGAGCGCCCCCGCCTCGGCGCTTTGGCCGATTACGCCCATCTCGATATACAGCGCCGCGGCGATCACGGCGGATGAGAACGCGCAGAGCGCCGCTACACTGATCAGCAGTTTCTTTTTTATACTCATATCTGTTTGCGGTCGAACAGGGCGAACGCCGCCAGCCCCAGCAGCGACGCGGTGGAGAGTATCAGCAGCAATTCAGTGCCCATCGCTACCCAGTTGACCGCCAGCCCGAGAAAATGCTTGTAGAACCCCATGTGGTTGATGAAGAACACCGCGCCGACGGTCGGGGACAGCAGCGTCGCCGCGAACATCACGATATACGCGATCAGCGAGACGAACATAGAGAGCGTGGAATTCCCGACGGCAACCGCGATAAAGGCGCTCATTGTGATAAACGGTATAATCGGCACCGCCGACCAGATATAGGAAGCCGCCGTCCGCGCCGCGCCGGCCGTGAAGCCGAAGAAAGCCGTCTGAAGCGCCGCGAAGAGCAGCCACGTGATGATCAGATTGCCTACGGAATACGCCCATACCGCGATAAGCTTCGAGACAAACGCCTTTGCCCGGGAAACGGGCCGCAACAGCTGACATCGGATCGTCCCGTCCTCCATTTCGTGCGCGAAAGCGTCCGAGGTCATCATGAATATCAGCAGCGGCAATACGATAAAGAGTATCGCCTGAAGCCCGCTGTTCGGGATAAACTCCGCCGTCATGACGCCGAGCGTGATCGGCACCCCGATATCGAGAACGTCGGTACTGAGGGCGGTATCCGCCGCGTTGGCGCCGATCATGACGAGGGCGCACACGGCCAGCTGCGTCAGCGTGAGCGCGATATACTTCCTGCGGCGCAGCAATTTCTTAAACTCAATAAGCGCCGACACCATCGTTGTACGCAACCGGCTGGCCTCCTCTCACGCAATACAGATAGTAATCCTCCATCGACGGGAAGTTCTCGAGCACCCACCGGGTCGTGGCCGCTCCGTCCACGCGGCCCTCGTGGATGACGGCTACTTTGTTGCAGAGCTTCTGTATCTCCGCGGATTGGTGACTGCTGACAAGAAACGTCACGCGGCGCTCCCGCGACATCCCGAGGATTATGTTCCGTATCTCGATTATGCCCTCTATGTCGAGGCCGTTTGAAGGCTCGTCCAGCACGCAGAAAGCCGGGTCGCCCACAAAGGCGAGCGCCAGCCCGAGCCTCTGCTTCATGCCGAGAGAGAACCGCCCGGCCTTGTCGTTACGGTACTCGTACAGCCGGACGAGATGAAGAAGCCCGTCGCACGCGGCGGGGTCGGGCTTGCCGTAGTACGCGGCGGCGGTCATAAGGTTAGCCTTCGCGGACATATAGCCATAAAACGCGGGCGTCTCGATAAGCGCGCCGACGCGCCGCATGACGCGCTCGAAGCTCGTTTCAAGCGCCTCGCCGAACAGCGAAACCTCCCCGGCGTCCTTGCGCATAAGACCCGTTACGACTTTCATCGTCGTCGTCTTGCCGGCGCCGTTCGCTCCCAGCAGACCGAAGACGTCGCCCTCCTCGATCCGGAGCGATATGTCGTCCACGCCGCGTCCGCCCCGGAATTTCTTTCGCAGGTTTTTAATCTCGCATACCGTCATTTGATCATCCTTTACGCGATTAACATGGGTACCAGTGGCGGTACGAACACCAGCCGTCACTGCAATAGCCGCAGGAATTGAACGGAAAAAACGAGTTCTCCGTCCCGGCGGATTTACTATTATGTACGCAGTTTTCGCAGCGATGTTTGCGGGATTCGGAGTTTCCCTCGCAGTCGTCACAGGAGACGACGTAGTCCTCGTCGCCCTGAACGCCGGAGTAACGCCAGGTTCGCTCGGTCATCCGGCTCACCCCTTTTTCTTTCAGAAGATTATATCAGTTGCGCGTGGTTAAGTCAACGCGCTCAAATTATTCAATCGTCGGCTCATGCTGTTTCAGAACTAACGCTGACATTTGTTTTTTAAGTTTCGCGCCTGAGAAGCTTGCTTGATTTACGCGAACTTCCGCCGCCGGCTAACGCGCGAACCTGTCTGCCGGCAAATCATCGCTGGCAGACAGGCCGCCCAAGCGGCACTTTCCGTTTACGCCGTCACGCGGACTGTCCGCGCGGCTTCGTCCCATGTTACCTCAAACCCGATCAAATCAGCCAGCTCGGTCAGTTTGAAATAATTCCGCCCGCCGATCAGGTATGCCGTCGGGTACACGTGCTCGCCGTTCAGCGAGATTCTTTGCGACGAGCGCTCGGGCTGAGCGGGCTGGCCGCTGCCGGGAGCAAGCTCGCCGCCGCTTGGCGCGTAGGCGAAATCCGACGTCAGGATGATCGTGCTTTTGGATTCGTCCCAGTATACGTCAAATTCCGCCGAAGTCCCCCGGAGCACGTAGGCTATGTCAATCAGCTTGAAATAGTTGCTGTCGTTTATGTTGTACGCGTCGAAAGCTATCGGCGCGCCGTTTACCAGCACACGCTGGCTGGTCGGTACGCACCGCAGCGGCTCGAGCGTCGGAACCGTGGCGACCGGCGTTAGCGTTGGGGTTGGCGTCGGCGCGGGTTTCGTCAGCCCCGCGATCTGGTCGGTATAGTAATAATTGGCGAAATCCAGCTGCTCTTTCCAAGTCAGCGGGTAACAGGCGTGATCTTTGAATATATCCGCGTCGCCCACCAGATAATAATCGTAGATAATGTCGTCTCCGTAATTGGTGACGGGATCGTCAAACGTCACGTCTACATGGAGCCATTGGCCGTCCGCGTACACGATGTTCCACTGGTGGTCGCCGCCGTTCGCCCTGCCGAGGACGCTGACGCACGGTATGCCAAGATGATCCATAATTATCTTGAACGCGTCCGCGTAACCCGAGCAAACCGCTTCGCCCAGCAGTACGATCCCGGAGGCTGAATAGTGATTCTCCACGAACGGTTCCCGGGCGTAGCGGCAATTATTCGCGATCCAGTCGTGCGCCAGCCGGATCTTGTCGCGCTGTGTCCGTGCCGCGCGCTCGATGTCCCGGGCGGCGGAGAACAGCGCGCCGTCCACTTCGGACCAGCGCGCGTCCAGCGGCGCCGTGAACACGCAGGTATATGTCGCCTCCCGGAGGCCGTCCTGCCAGAGACGGGCGTTCATCCGCAGCGTCGTCTGGCGCGGGAGTATGCTGTCAACATAGTGAAGCAGCCGCTGCACGTCGATCTCGTCATAGTTCGACTCGGCGTAGTACTCCTCGCGCGCGTCGTATGACGCCTTGATGCCGGCGGCCACGCGCCAGTAGTCCCTTTCGGCGGGGACGGACGCCTGAACCAGCAGCGGAGCGAACGCCATAACGAGCGCCAGAGCGAACGCGACGGCTTTCGCGGGCAAAAATTTTCGGCTCAATTCGATCACCTCTCCTCATGTATCGTTTGTTTTACGTCCGCTGTTCGCCGTTTGGTACGCCTGTTTCCATTACGGCGCCTTCGGGCAGGCCGGCGGACAGTTCCAGCCCCGCGAACCCAATGCGCTTCAGATAAGTCACTCGCCGGCCAAAGGCCGCGAACATCCGTTTTACCTGATGATACTTCCCTTCCGTTACAGTCACGATCACCTCGTCGCCGGACACGCCGGGATTTCCCACTCGGCAGATTTCCGCGAGGCCCGCTTTGCCTGTCTCGGCAATGTAATCGTCAAGCGCGCCGACGTAAGCCGGACGGCACACCTCTCCGCCATCCAGCGTCACCCCGGCGCGGAAGCCCGCGGCCAGCGTTTCGTCGTACCCAGCGATTCCGTCACGCGGAATTGCCTCAACGACGGCGTAGTAGATCTTTTCATGTCCCCGCCTGGGAGACGTCGCTCGGTGGTTATACGCGCCGTCGTCGGTGAGTACGAGCAAGCCGACCGTGTCCTTATCCAGCCTGCCGACGGGCGAAAGCCCCAGCCGCGCGTATTTCTCGGGCAGCAGATCGGTTACGGGCGCGCCGCCGTCAGGCTCGGCGGATGTTACGTATCCGGCGGGTTTGTTCATTATAAGATAAGTATAGCCCGGAGGGGAGAGCGCCTCGCCGTCGAAGGATATATCCGCCGACTTAGGCACACGCTCTCCGGGATCGCCGGCGATTTGCCCGGCGACCGTCACGCGTCCTTCCCTGACGAGTTTCTTCACTTCCTTGCGTGTGCCAAGCCCCGCCCCGGCCAGGCGCCTATCCAGCCGGACGGTCTCGGATTCGGTCTTTTTCAAGCTGACGACTCCCCGATGAAAAAATTATAAACTTAACGCTTATTTTGACATATTTCATCGCCGCGCGCAAGACTTATTTTCCAAACAGCCTAAATTAACGCGCAGATTATTCTATGCGAACTTTCGGCCGATTCCACAAAAAATTATATTGCTCCCCCAATTAAACTTTGCCGGAATCAAGCGGCATAATTTGTAAAATCAGCCATGAAAAAGATTGTTTTTTTCCGGCATGAGTTGCAACGCTTTCAAATGCGACCGCACATTATGCTCCAAGTCCGCTTCGGTTTTCGGCATTGCTCTATTACCCACACCGCGCTTCAAATCAGAGTTCAAAAGCTCGTCTGAGTTGTATTCCGGCGCATACGGCGGCAGATAAAACAACTCAATTTCCGCCTTGTGTTTCGCAAGCCAAGCCGTCACCTTTTTCGAGTGATGAACCCGCAGATTATCAAGGCCGAAGAAAACTTTTTTGTCCGCCTTCACCAACCGCCGCATAAAATCAATGAGCTTATCGGCGTTCATATTGTCCTTGTACAGCACAAAACGCAGTTTTACGCGCTTAGAAATCGCTGACAGCATGTTGATTTTCATCTTCTTCGATTCTACCCGAACAATCGGCGTTTTCCCCACGGGCGCGTAACCTTTGGCATAGTTGGCGGTGTTTTGAACGCCGGACTCGTCGCCGAAGAAAATCTTCGCATTTTCGGCCTTTGCGCGTTCGGAAACACCCGGAAATTCCTCGTTCAGCCAAGCGTCAATCTGCTTTTCGTCCTGCTTGTTGGCGCGTTTGGCGAATGAGGCCGCGGATATTGCCGCGCGTCCACATACAGCCCGGAAGTCGCAATTGGTCTGGGTTTTTGTCGATGATAATTTGCTGAACCTCTCGCTCTTGTTCGGGGTCTCAAGGTGCGTTTTTCGCCTTCACGGCGACCGCGTTTCTTGGGCTTAATCCCTGCAATACCGTGATTTGCATAGTTTTGCTTTACGTTTCTCACGTGCCTTTCGCTCACATCGAGAATGTCGGCAATTTCGGGGTTTGTCTTCCCCTGCTTGCTCAAGCGCACTATGCTTTTGCTCAAGCGCACTATGCTTTTGCATATTTGATATTGCTCTTCGGGGCTTAAACTCTTGGCGTTAGTTTTTAATTCGTTTTCCATGATTTTAATATGCCATATTGACGGCGTCTCCGGGTACCGCCGCGCCCGTCGTCAGCCGGTTCTGATACGCGTTTATGGAGTTTATAAAAGGCTTGACGGGCTTAAACACAGCTATACCACCTTAATATTATAATATTGGCTCTGATATCCATATGTCAGCTTCAGGCGGCAATAGCCGCCTGGATGGTTGACAAGCACCGGTACGGTAAGTTCTGCGGCGCCGGCAGCGCCGGTAACGCAAAAGTCTCCTGTCTCACCGTTTGACGCCGAAACGTTAATGCCCGCCTCCAGCTCGAGTGTTTCTCCGAACGCTGTTAACGACAAGGATATATTCTCGCCCGCGCTGTATTCAAGCTTGTCCGTCGCGGTTTGCAGGTTTATACGCGAACCCGGCGGGTACAGCTTGAACGTCTCCTCATAATAGACTCCGGCATCAGGCACGGAGACGGTCAGTATCTCGTCCCAGTCATTGGTGTCGGGATCCATCGCCGCTTCGTTTGGAACGGTGTATTTAACCGGCACAACGCCGTAAACATTGGATACGTTTTGGCGCATGTGTATTTGCTAATTGAAATTTCCACCACCCATTATAATTAAGATCCGCCAGCCGCTACTCACAGTTCGCCTGATCACGGCGTTTTTTGTTTGGCTGGTGGGTTTTTCAATTATAATG
>JAISCI010000059.1 GCA_031265685.1 Clostridiales bacterium | reverse complement strand
GATTTAATATACTGAAGGGGCGAAATGATGTAATTTACGGCACGCCGCTCCGCCATCATCCATCCCCATCCGAACCCGCGCGGCGGCGGCGAACGCTTTGCGCGTTTATGAAACGGACGTAGCCCCCGAAATAAAACAGTTGCGTTCCCGAGCGGTTAATGGTAAAATGAAATAAAGAGGTTTGTTTCGGATAATAGATAATTGCGCGACTTTATCCCAATCGACTGGAGGAGATTACCATGGTCAGGCTAATCGCCGGCGGCAAAGGCACGGGCAAAACGAAACGGCTGATCGACATGGCTAATGACGCAGTGAAGGCCACGGACGGGCACGTCGTTTTCATAGACGACGACGACAGGCACATCTACGATTTGCGCTATGATATACGCTTTGTTGACACGATGGACTTCCCGCTCTCAAATTACCGTGAGTTTATTGGGTTTATCTATGGGATCCTGTCGCAGGATTCCGACATAAAAGAAGTATTTATCGACGGCCTTACGAACATCATCAAGACTCTTGACGCGGAGAGCCTTGTTAAGCTGTCGAAAAAGCTGACCGTAATTTCGGAAAGCCGCGGGCTGGATTTCTACGCTACCATGAATTGCGAGCCGTCCGAACTGCCGGATGAGCTTCGGGAGTGCGTCTCGTGAGAGCAATTAACAATTATAACAAAAACCGGGGCGCGGAGCCTTTGCGGGCCGCGCCCTGTTTTTTATCTACCGACTATCAGCTCCCGGCGGGAACGTATGTCTGAATCGGCTATGTCCAGACCGATCCCGGCGCCCAAGCCGACCAGACTCTTGCGGTACCGCCTCGCGAAGGCCAGGAACTTATCCCGACCTAGCGCCTTCGAGAACAGGAAGCCCTGGTATATGTCGCAGCCCAGCGGCTGCAGCTTCTGCGCCTGTTCGTAGGTTTCCACATGCTCCGCGATCAGAGACATGTTGATCACTTTGCACAGGCTGGATATACTGGATATAATCTCCTGACAGTTGACGTCGTTCAGTATATCCTCGATCAGCACCTTGTCCAGCTTCACGGTCGAGATGTTGTAGTCCTTGATGTAGATCAGCGAGCTGTGCCCCATGCCGAAGTCGTCTATCGCCAGGTTCGCGCCAAGCCGCTTTATGCCGCTCAGGACGGACTGCGTCTCGGCGGTCTGCTGGAACGCCGCGCCCTCCGTCAGCTCGAACTCGACCGTGGACGGCTCGATCCCATAGACGTCCATCTGGTCGGAAATGTACGCCACAAGCCCGGCGGACTTGATCTGCTCGTACATCAGGTTGATGCTGTACTTTATCCCGCGAACGCCCTTTTTGTTGAAATAATCAATCTGGCTGAAGACGCTGCGAATGATCCAGTTGCCCAGCTTGTCCGTCAGACCGGCCTCCGTCGCGATCTTAATGACCACCGGAGGCGGGATATAACCGAACACGCGGTGGTTCCACCTAAGAAGAGCCTCCGCGCCGATCAGCTTGTTCTGGTAGCTGATCTGCGGCTGGAACTCCATGAACAGGCTGCTCTTGCCCGGCTCCAGCGCGGCCGCTATGTCGTGGGCCAGCTCGCGCGCGACGGTGCCGAGATCGTCTGTGCGGTCGATGAAGCGGACGCGCCCGTAATCCTTCTCCCTGTAAACTTCGTCCACCAGATCCCGCAGAAGCCGCTTGTTTGTCAGCGCGATGTGCGATTCGTACAGCCCGACGAACGGTATGTATATCAATGTTCCCAGCGCGAGATTGAACACTTGCAGCAGCGCCCCGGCGAACGATCCGGTAGCGGCGGCCCCGCCGACTATGACCGGGGCCGTCCAGCTGACCGCGCCCGTCGTCAGCGGCACGACGCCGAGACGCATCGCGGCGTATGTCGTAAGCGTCAGCGCGATCGGCGTCACGATGAACGGCACGGCGAAGAACGGATTGAACACGACGGGCAGGCCGTACACGACCAGCTCGTTGATGTTGAACAGGCACGGCAGCAAGGAGAGCCTTGCGAAGCGCGAGCTTCCGTGGCGGTTTCCGCGCAGGATCAGCGCGGCGATAAGGCACAGCGACGACCCTGACCCGCCGATGAACACGAACACGTCGAGGAACTGCTTCGTGAACATCTGCGTCGGGTCCATCCCGGCCAGCGCGAGAGAAGCGTTGGCGGCGGAATTAGTCTCAAAGATGTTTTTGGATATAGTCTCCAGTATGCTGGCGCCGTGCACGCCGAACAGCCACAGCAGCGAACTGACCGACTCGAACGCCACGGCCGTACCCAGTCCCCCGGAGATAAAGACCGGCTCCATCCCGGCGGCGGAAGCGATTGAGGCGCCCAGCGCCTTGATCCCCGCCTTCGCGAGCGCGACGGCGAGAAACGTGAACACGGCCGGCTCGATGGCGCCGAGCGACTGCAGTAGGATATTATCGGCGTTGTAGGCATAGAGCTTGAACTTGAAGATCCGATGCTCGTACAGCCAGAAGAACATCGGCGTAACGACCGCCGCGACGGCGATCGCCCCGAACAGCCCGGTATTGGCGGCGGCCTCAAGCGGGAGCGCCTCGCCTCCCGACCGCGCGAACATCAGGAACGCGCACACGACGACGCACACGGCGACGACCGGCGGCAGTTTCTTCTCAATGACCGCCTTGTTATCGGAACAGAGCGCCCACGACACCCCGATCAGCACGGCCACGGACATGACCGCGAGGGTTCCTTCATTTATATACGCGAGAATCCGGGACCAGCCGCCCGCCGTCAGCGCTCTCATAAAGTCCTGGAAGGCGGGGATGGGCAGATTGAGCAGCATAGTCGCCATGCTGCCGATTATAAACAGCGGAAGGTTATACATCAGCCCGCGCCGGATCGCCGCGAACAGCCAGAACTGCGATATGTCCCCCGCGACCTCCACGTATCTGTCCAGCATCTTCCTCAAATCAGCCACCCCTGTCACATTCCCCGTCTTACGCTAAGGCGTGCTTGAAAACTAGCCGCGACATTTTCGCGGCTAGTTTTCCGCTACTCTGTGTCACTAAAAGTCTAGCGTAGCGTTGCTGCGCGTCTACTTTTAGTTCCTTGATTATCGAAAAATCATCTCGCGAATCTGCCGGGGCTAGTTTTCAAACACGCCCTAATTCCGTTCTAAAGGACGCCGAATATTTTTTCGGTCCGCGCGGCTCGAAAAACATTCGGCACCAATCTAAATGGAATTAGCGTTACCCCAGCGCAAACAATTCTAACACAATTTCGCCAAAAGCGCAAATATTTATTCGTTCGGCGCGAAATCTTGCACGTATTTTATCGAAATATGTCGAAAGCCCCCGGCGGACGCCGAGGGCCTCAAAGTATTATTAATCTTCTTGACCGACGTTTGATGTTGTCTTAGACAATATCAAACCATCTTCTTCCTCCTCTTCCTCTTCCGTGCTTTTCTTTTTGCGCCAGAACGCCAGCAAAGCGATAAGCAGCATCGCCGATATGATTATGACGTTGCGGAGCATGTCGCTGCTCATGTCGCCTGTCTTTGGTATGCTCTTCGGCGTATCCGCGCCCGGCACTGCGATCACGATGATTGTCGGCTGAGACGGCCTCGGCGACGCGTTCGGGAACGGCGGAATCTCCGGCGTGACGACAATCGGCGTCGGAGACGGATTCTGGTAGGGAATGTCGTCCGTCGGCAGCACGATCGGCGTCGGTGTCGGCGTAACGGGCTGCGGTTCGCCTGCGCCCGGCGGCGCCGGTATGGGCGAAGGGCTGGGGAAAGGGCTTGGCGAAGGGCTGGGAGACGCCGTCGGGGTAAGCCCCGCTCCGAACTTAAGCCAGAACGTCGTCTCGTTCAGCATGTACTCGTTCTCGAGGAAGTTGACGTCGTTTATATACTCGCCGTACAGATCGTTAAGATCACGCCCGAACTGTTCGCTGTTCAGGCTGACAAGCGCGTCCAAGTCTCCGGAGTAACCGTGGCCGTCCAACTCCCGCCCGGGCAGCTCTATCTCGAAACCGAAGCGGACCGGTTCGCCCGGAGGTATATCGCCCAGCGAGATCTGGCCGTTGTAAAGCGCGCCGTTTTCGGGCATCCGCCACTCGGACAGGTCGGCGTCGTCGTCCAGATCGGTTCCGTCGGACGCGTTCCAGCCAGCCGATCCCTCCGGGAACGCCGGGCCGTAGTACACCTGGCGTATCTCCGCCATCGGATCCGCGGGGTTCACGACGAATATACGCATACGCGCCTTCTCTTTGAGCAGGTCGCAGAACTCGTTGTACGCGGCGGGATCCACGCGGCGCGTCCTGCCCTCGGCCGGCGTGTCAACGCCGTAGTCCCGCCCCTCGCCGGATCGCGGCGAGGCGTTCTCCAGATTCCCCCGCGTTTGCCAGCCGTCGGGGTTTCCGCGGTTATCTTCATTATCATTATCGAAATTATCGAAGTAGAACTCATCGTCCGTAACATCCGGAACTTGGCCGCCGCCGAAATTTATCAGCGCGTCGAACGGGTTGTATGTCTCCACGCCGTTCATCCGATAGAACATCTGGAGAGTCAGCGTTACCGCGCGGTCGGAATTGTTGACTACCGTCGCGTCGCGCCCGCGCACTCTGTCGCCGGGGAGCAGGCGGCGGTGTACCGGATCTCCGTCCGATTCTATATCCGCGTGGTCGGCGTTCTGCGCCAGAACCGCCCGCTCGAAGAGCGTTCCCGTGCCGTCGTCTGCCATGTCGCGATTACTGTTAAAGATGAAGGGATCCTGCTCCGACCATCCGTCCACGTAAATATCAATCAGGTTGGGATTAGCTCCGCCTTGCATCTCCACGTAATCCGTAAGAACTCCGAAATTGCCGTTATACATGTAATTCATCGGCGCCGCCAGCACCGCGAACCCTTCAAAGCACAGGTTAAGCGCGACCACGACGGCGATAAGTAAGGATACATAACCAACGACACGCCTCGCGTCTCGTTTTTTTTTCTTTTGTGTGTTCGCTTTCGCTCGGGTTACGCCCAACCAGACACCCCCAAACGTTACTTTACTATGTTTCACATTTACATTATAACACAACCGGGCGGAAAAGAAAAGCATTTTTCAAAAAACTAATGAAAAATCCTTTTAATTTTGTTAAAAGAGTATACTAATTTGTTTTCAGTGTGTGTTTTTGTTACAAAGTATTAAGTTAAATATATAACACGCCGCGAGGTGTCCGAAACGTTATATTTGTAAGTCTGTTTTTGTGCATATCGACGAAACGCGCGGATTTTATAAAAAAACTATATACATTTGACTTAAGAAATGCTATAATAAGCATAAATCACTGGTAAAAGCGACAGCCGGATATTAACCGACCACGCTTGCGCCGGAGTGCTTGTTTTTGGCAATTGTAACAAACGCTTTTCACGGGGGCGGAAACAATGCCGCCTGAAAGGGGAGGGGTGTGGGTTTTGTGAATAAGGTGGCCTGTCGCGCCGCGCTGGTTTCGGCGGCATTGTTGCTTTTCGCGGCGGGTAGAGCCGTTGTCGCGTACGGCGGGACGATGTTCTCGTTCTCTGGACGGGTTGCGATGGGAGAATTCCTTTTCCCCGCGTCCGACCCGTTCGCGACGGAAGAACCGACGCTTGCGCCGGAGGCTTTGGGCGGATCGGATGTGCTGGACGGATCCGTTCCAGATGAGCCGTCCGATGATCCGGGCGAAGTTTCGGCTGAAATTCCTAATGAGGATCCGGGCGAGGCCGCGGCTGAGGATCCGGACGAAGTTCCGTCCGAGGAGCCGGATGAAGTTCCGGACGAAAGCCCGGAGGAATCGGACGCGCCGGAGGTTTCGGAAGAGCCTTCGGAACCCGCTCCGGAAGAATCGCCCGAGGCGGAGCCGGAAGAGGTTTCAGAGTCCGTTCCGGAGCCTGAAACGGCGTCAGAGGGCGGTGATATGGAATAGAACCGGAAGATCATAGCGTCCCGCGGGGCGAAGAGTCCGAACCGGCGCCCGCGGATGAAAAATCCGCGGAGGATACGCCCGATGAGACGGAACCGCCCGAAAAGCCGCCTACGCTGATCGGCAGGATATTCGGCTGGGTATCGACGGCGCTGTGCGTGATTATGATCGCGCTGTGCGTGTTCGTGTTCTACTCCGCGCTGACCGATCCCGGAAAGAACGGGGTGGCCGTCGGGCCGTTCATGGTGTTTAACGTGCTGTCCGGGTCGATGGAGCCGGCCATATCGGTCGGGTCGATGGTAGTGGTCATGTCGGCCGCCGAGGAGGATATCAAGGTGGGCGATGTCGTCACGCGCCGGATGGAAGGCGGCGGGGATTTGCTGACGCACCGGGTGGTCTCGGTCGAGAATCACCTGTTCACCACGCGCGGTGACAACCCGAACATCAACGAGGACGACAGGCCTGTTCCGATTGAAGCCGTGGTCGGCAAGGTAGTCCTCGTCGTCCCGTTCCTTGGGTCGCTGACATCCTATACGTCCACCCCTATGGGCATGGGTCTTGTGATTATCGTGTTCGTCCTTTTCGTCGTTTTTGTCGAAATAGTGAAGAAACTTCTCCGCGCGTAGCGGAAGAGGCGGGCGTCCGCGTCTTTGGGATCGCGGGCGCAATAAAAAAAGAGGGAGAGTCTGGGATGAAACAAAGCAAAAAAAAGAGCTTCCTTAAGAGCAAGAAGACGCTTATCGCGGCGGCGCTGGCCGCGCTGATGGCGATGGCCGGAGTTACCTACGCCTGGTTCACGTGGTCGGTAGGCATGACTGGCGGCACCCTGAAAATGGACTATGTGCAGATCAACGCCGAGTACGGGGCGTATCTCAACATAATCAAGATGTTTGACGAAATGGCCGTGTACTTTGAGAATAACGAAAACGAGGGAGAGATTATACATACTCCCGCCATCACAACGAAAGGCTGGGCGGACGAAGGCCTTAACAACATTGGAAAGGTATTCGTCGCTTTCGAGAACTTCCAGGATGATAAAAAGATACCGAATCTGAAGACGTATCTTAAGGGCAGGACTTACAGCAAGGTGAATCTTATCAGTGACGTGTATGTTGACGAGGCGTTCGACGGCGTGTCTCTGTACGACATCTTTGTGGGAGCGCAGGCTTACGTCGACCCGGCTGATACCGATGGCTACATACCCTTTTTCGCGGTAGCTGAAAGAGGGTTTACCGGCGACGGACCCTACGACCTGCGTTACGAATACATGACATTCCGGCAGCTTCTTGAGAGCGATCTTGACGCGGCGGCCGATATCCTTAACCTTGAGTTCCAGCACGAGCTGCCCGCCAACCAGGCGCAGATCGGATACCGCATTCAGAACCTGGGCGCGGCTTGTTACATAGCTCTGCCGGACGTGATGAACAGCATCAAGATATGGCAGGGACCCGCCGCGAGCTATGACGCCGGCACGCGTTATAACCCCAACAACACCCTATACGCGAAGCCCAACTGGGGCGTGGCGCAGTACGGCAACTACGTGCTGAGCGAGACCTCCGCTGAGAGCGGGGTATACGAAGGCTGGTCCGGCGGAGTGCGTCAGGGCGCTTACTTTACCGGGCAGTTTGATCCGAACCTGGCGAATGAGAATCACCCATATACCCCGATCTATGACGTTGACGTGACTAACATTAACGTTCCCTACCAGAGGAATTTGATGATGGAGCTGCAGAACCTCACTGTAACGCTCCCCGCGTATGGCTATGCCGCCTTACCGACTAGCCTACCGTCTTCGAGGCCTACCGCTTGGTCGATACCGCTTGTCAACGCTCTGTATGCCGAATCCGCCAAGCAGATCTACGGCGATACGTATTACGACGTTTACCCCGCCACAGTGACGGAAGACAAGCGTTGGAAGTATGACCCGACGGATACTGATGATTCGGATGGATACGTGTTCAACGAGGGCGATTGGCGCATCGAAGTGGTGCCCGCCAGCGGCGCGGCCGGTAGCGGCCCGAAGGGAGAGGTTGTATTCGCTGAAACAGATCTTATCGGTATAGCCAATGCTTTCTTGGCGGGTGGTGACGTGTATGTCAATACGGACGACCCCAATGATTTTGCGGCGAATGTGATGGCTGATTTAGCGGATTATATCTATGGTCTTGACACTTTACCCGAGCAGATTGTTGGTTTTACCGAGACTGCGATAAAAGCTTGGTATGAAGCAACCTACAGCGGGACAGTCGTTAATAATATTAACTGGGCGCGGGGTGTTATCTACGCTAATAGCGGCCTCGGTAATGATATAAAGACTGGGGCGGGTATTGCTGATCTGCCGGGTACTGTTTCGGGGCCGATTATCCCGAAGGACGACTTGACGATAATCACCATCCCCACGATTGACGGTGGCAGCAAGACCGTACTCGACGTTAAGGGAGACGCTTTCACCTACAAAACCGCCGATCTTGCCCCGGAGATCTGGGTCATGATGGACGTAAAATACGGCAAGTACCTTGACAACCGTTTTGTAGGCAGCGAGATTGTGTTTGACAGAGCCGCCGCTGTGGCCGTCCAGCGTACTCCGGAAGCGGCCCAGGATGTATTCTTCGACCGCGCGGGTCTCACCGTCAATAGCTCCAACGAACTTTTCATAGATGTTACGGGGAGCGGGAAGGCGATACTTGCTTCTCGAGTTACCGGACTGCCCACGCAGTACAAAGAGCAGAACGGTTTGGACTGACGATAGACTTGGCTTCATCGTCCCGCCCGGGCTGACCGGGCGGGACTGCGATATATCGCGGGGGAGGCGCTGGGCGTGAAACGGAAGAGTGGATTACACATACGAATCGCGGCGCTTTCGCTTCTCATGGTATTGGCGCTGGCCGCCGCGACGGGCGCGACATACGCTTACTTCGGGCATCTCACCACGCCTTTTCTGGCGGGCGCGTCCGGCGGGCTGGGCGGCGTGACGCTCCTTGTCAATGAAGTCGATACTGACGTTACTAATGACACTAATGATACTGACGGGTACGGCGAACCTGACGCGAGCGAGGAACCGGAGCCTGCCGAAGGCGGCGAGGGTTCGGAACCGCCCGAGACGATGGAGACCGAAGCGGAAACGCCCGAGGCGTGGATTCCGGAGTCCAGGCAGATAATTGTGACGTCGGTCGGAACGTACGGCGCGGTGTTCAAGTTTGATATCTCGTATGAGGTGAGCGGCGGCGGTGAAATGATCGTGCTGAGCGACGACGATGTCAGCGAAGCGCTGAACCCGTTCGCGGCGACGATCCGCGAGCTTGATCTCGTGGACGAGAATCAAAATAGCGTGCTTCCGTTTGATTATTCCCAAACGGGTTTGCTTAAACGCGATATGTATCCGACGTCAGGCGCGGACGCGTTTGCCCCGAAGATTGCCGATTGGCTTGTACCGGCTCCCATGGCGAATGTCGGACGCCCGACCGAGGACAGCTCCGGCGAAAGGTTTCGGCTTGGCGTCTCGCCGCGCGTCGTATGGGCGTATGATTCTGGTATTGCGGAATACGCGAATGATGGCGCCGATCCCGCCGCTTTGTATTGCTACATTGAGCCGGGGCAGACCGTTGGCGTACAGATTGATATTGACTTCCATGATGAGTTCGACTGGTCGGGCTATGAACAATATGCCGGCTTCAAGGTTGTTCCCGTTGTCAGCGTCAAGGCTGTTCAGGCCGCCGAGGGCGCTTTCGGTCGGATGTTCGGGATAGCGGATCCCGGTTACATCACGGTAATCGGCGCGGCGGGCGGCGAGTACGACAGTCTGATTCGGGGCTTGTATTGACCAAAACTATATGTTATTATAGAAAGCGTTGCGGGAGTGGCGCTTTCTTTTTACGATTCCGGGTGATTATGTGGTGAATTGGAATCCGTGGCACGGATGCCGAAAAATCAGCGCCGGCTGCGATAACTGCTATGTCTATCGCATCGATGGCAGGCATAACCGCGACGCTTCGGCGGTTACGAGGACGAAGGCTTTCGCGGCGCCTGTCGCGCGCAACCGCTCGGGCGCGTACAAGATTCCGCCCGGCGAGGAGGTTTGGACGTGTTTCACGTCGGATTTCCTGTTGCCGCTGGCGGATGAATGGCGTCAGGATTGTTGGGATATGATCAGAGAGCGGCAGGATCTGTCGTTTACATTCATAACCAAACGGATCGACAGGTTCGCGGCGGCGCTTCCGCCGGACTGGGGCGAAGGCTGGCCGAACGTTACCGTCGGTTGCACCGTGGAGAATCAGGACCGGGCGGACTTCCGTCTTCCGTTGTTTCTCGGCGCGCCTATCCGTTCGCGGTTCATCACGTTGTCGCCCATGCTGGAGGATATTGACATATCGCCGTGGCTCGACCGCGGTAAGATCAGGATGGTCTCTGTCAGCGGCGAGTCCGGGTCCGGTGCCCGCGAATTCCGATTCGAGTGGGCGCTGACGGCGCGCGAGCGTTGCGTCCGAGCGGGAATTCCTTTTTGGTTTATGCAGACCGGAGCGAATTTTGTATATAATGGTAAAATATGCCATATTCCGCGGCGTCACCAGCATAGCCAAGCGCGGAAAGCTGGAATAGACTATCTGCGAGGGGAGGGTTTGGATGAAACCGTTTAAGGAGCTAATCGGCGCGGCGGCTGGCGTGTTTGTGCTTTTCGCGGGTTCGCGGGCGTTCGCGCTGACAGATATGGCGTTTCACGGCAACATTTTGCCGGCTATTCCGGCAATTGCGGTGATTATGGCGTTCTGCCTGTACATCTCGATACGCCCGGTGCGCTGCGACAAAGAAGCGGCTCTATCGGCGCGGATCTGCTTCGGAGGGCGTCGCCTGATCCTGTACGGACTGTTGCTGATGGCATCGCAATTAGCGTGGACAACCGGAATGTTTCTCAACAGCGGCGCGGAGATCGGTTGGTTCCAGGTCGCTGACGGCGTATTCGCGTGGGCGTTCACGTGGGCTGTCCTCGCGAACGGCGTTCTGCGCGTATTTCTCATGTCGAAGCGGCTCCGGGTCGTTCGGCGATTGTTGATCCCGCTTTTTATTTGGATACCCATTGTCAACATATTCATAATGATCTATTTGTGCAACGTCGCGCGGGACGAGTACGATCACGCGCTCTACAAATTAAGCATCCACAGCGCCTACGGAGGCGGAGACGCGTGCCGCACACGCTACCCGCTCCTGATGCTCCACGGGGTCGGCTTTCGCGACTTCAAGTTTCTCAATTACTGGGGGCGTATACCTAAGACGCTGATGCGCCGCGGCGCTACGATCTATTACGGCAATCAGGAGGCGTGGGGAACCGTCGAGTCGAACGCCGCCGACGTGGTGAAACGGATAGATGAGATGCTCGCCGAGACGGGCGCTGAGAAAGTGAACATCCTCGCGCATTCCAAGGGCGGGTTGGACGCGCGCTACGCCGTTTCGCGCCTCGGAGTCGCGGATAAGGTCGCCAGTCTTACGACTGTTTCCACTCCGCACCGTGGTACCCCGCTCGCGGACGTGCTTATCCGGATGCCGGGATGGATCCAGAATTTGATCGCTCGGTTTGTGGACTGGTATTTCCGCGCGATTGGCGATACAAACCCCCAATTTTTGGCGGTTGGTAAATCGTTCACAACAGGCTACGCCGCGCGGTTCAACGACGAAATGCCCGACGTATCCGGAGTTTATTACCAGAGCTACATGTCGGTCATGCGCGGCGCATTCAGCTTCGCTCCGCTGTCGTTGCCCTACCTCATCATCAAGCGAGCGAGCGGCGAAGAGAACGACGGTTTAGTTCCCGTGTCGTCGTCAAAGTGGGGCGAGTTCAAGGGTGTTTTCCGCAACCGCCGACGGCGCGGCATATCGCATGGAGACATCATCGATTTGACACGCCGCGACTTCAGTCGTTTCGACGTCGTTTCGACATATGTCGGCATTGTGTCGAATCTCAAAAAGCAGGGCTTCTGATGGATAATAATGTTATTACGAGCGCGGCGAATAAATTCGTCCGGGAGTGCTCCGCGCTGAAGTCTCGCAAAAACCGCCGCGCCCTGCGGAAGTTCATCGTCGAGGGCGAGCGCTTTGTCATGACGGCGGCGGCGGTTTGCCCGCCTGAATATATCATGGTGTCGGAGACATATGCCGGTCGGACGCCGGATCCCGCGAGTACGCGCGTGGTACGCGGCGCGCTTTTCAAGGAGATCAGCGGAACCGAGACGCCTCAGGGTATACTCGCTGTATTCAGGTTTATCGACACATCGGCGGCGGACTTCATTGCGGATGGGTTTGTGCTGATATTGGAAAACTTGCGCGACCCCGGCAACATCGGAGCGGCGATACGAACCGCCGCCGCCGCCGGGGTTTGCGGCGTAATCGTCTCGCGCGGCTGCGCCGATGTTTACGGGGAGAAGGAAGTCCGCGCGTCGGCTGGGACGCTTTTCGGCGTGCCATTCGCTATTGACGCCGAGATACCCGAGACTACAGCGCTTCTCAAGGATCGCGGCTATCGGGTTATCGCGGCGGCGGCGGACGGAGCGGCGCCGGCGTTCGCGGAGGACTTGACCGGGGCGGTCGCCGTCGTGATCGGCAATGAGGCGAATGGAGTAACGCAGGAGACGCGCGCGCTGTGCGACGGAGCGATCCGCCTGCCTATGGCGGGGGGCGTCGAGTCGCTTAACGCGGCGGTCGCGGCGGGAATCATAATGTATGAGGCGTTTCGCCAAAGGATGGTAATGGATGAGATTGGATAAATATCTGAAGACGGCGCGAATAATCAAACGCCGGACGATCGCGAGCGAGGCCTGCGGCGCGGGTCGCGTGAGCGTGAACGGCAAGACGACGAAGGCCGGTGCGGAAGTGAGGGAGGGCGACATAATCGAGATCGGTTTCGGCGCGAGCAAAAACCGTGTCCGCGTGCTGTCGGTCGCCGAAAACGTCGGCAAGGCGGGAGCTTCGGCGATGTATGAGAATATTCAGTAGTCCGCGCCGGTGACATCCAGCAACCATTCGGGATCGACGCCGTACGCGCATACGACGTCGAACGCGCCGCCCGTGACGAGATCTCGCGGCTCGATGAGCCAGTCGCCGCCCGGATCGGCGTCCACACCCGCGAGGTAGTACGGGTACCAGATGAGGTGCGCGCATTGCGTCCCCGTGACGCCGCCCTCCGGCGACTTGATCGGCCATATACCCGTGAGAAGCGCGTAATTCACTCCCTCCAGATCTTGGGCGTGATATGCCGCGGCTCGTCCGGACACGCCGTCCTTAGGTCGGAGAACGATGAGTGTCGAATAACGCAGCCAGTCGCTCGCGTAGGAATATCCGGCGGGCCTTCCGACCATGTAAGCCTCCAGCAAGCGGTTCGGCTCCGTGATTATGCCCGAGTGACCATGCCGCCAGCCTGCGGAATGTGTGGAAAATGTTACAAGAACGTCTCCCGGAAGCAACGGCGCCATCGGGCGCCCCGCCCCGCCGTCCGCGAGGCGCTCCTCGCGGGTGATTATGCCGACCTGTTCGCAGATTACGTCCGCGCCGCCGAAAAAAGCGTCCTGCGACGAGAGCGCGAAGCGCTCCAGCTCGTCCGGCGACAGCGAGTCGATCAGCGGCTTACCCATGCCGGTCTGGATGAACAGCTCGTGATAGTCGGCGGGCGAGAGCGCCTTCCGCCGCAGGATCGGCGCGACGTCGGAGCGATCGTATGCGGGAACCCAGCGCCGCCCTATTTCGACCGCGATCATGTTTATATTTACGCAAGCGACGGCAAGCGCGGCAAAAACAAGCGCCAGTCGCGTAAGTTTCTTCATTGCCATCGCCCTTGACCTTTCTGGCTTCCAGCTTCTAGTGCCCTGTAAAGTCGCTCAGAATCATGTTTGAAACGTATACCCCCAGAGGGGTAAGGCGGAGCCGGTCCCCGGATATTTCCAGAGCGCCGCGCCGGATGTGCAGACCGATCGCCGCGCCGAACACATCGCTCGCCGCCGCGCCAAACTCCCGCTCGAATCCGGACAGCGATACGCCGTTCGACATCCGCAGGCCGAGGTACATATATTCGGACATCGCGTCGGCGGGCGCGGCGTCGCGTGGGGCAAAATCCCCGGCCAAGTACGCCGGGAGGCGCCGGGTGACGCGGAAGCGCCGTCCGCCGACGCACGAGTGTGCTCCCAGTCCGAATCCGGCGTATTCGGCGCCTGTCCAGTAGCCAATGTTGTGCCGGCACTCGAAACCGGGCTTGGCGTAGTTTGAAATCTCGTAGCGCTGATAACCCGCTTCCGAGAGTATCTGTCCAGCAGATTCATACATGCGCAGTTCGGCGCTCTCATCCGCCGGCAGCGCTCCGCCGCGTCCGAACGGCGTTCCCTCCTCAATCGACAGCGCGTAGCACGAGATATGCTCCGGACCGAGCGAAACGGCGGCGGCGAGAGTATTCCGCCAGTCTTCTTCCGTCTGGTCCGGCAGGGCGTACATAAGGTCGAGACTGACGTTGTCGAAACCGGCCCGTCTGGCCGCGCGTAACGTCTCGCCGATCATCCCGGCGGAATGGACGCGCCCCAGCCGCGCGAGCAGGCGGTCGTCGAAACTTTGCGCTCCGACGGACAGGCGGTTCGCCCCGGCCGCGCGGTACGCCGCTAACTTATCCGGCGCGGCGGATTCGGGATTCGCCTCAACTGTTATCTCAGCGTCGGCCACTGCCGGAATCATGGCCAGCGATTCAGCTATATACTCCGCCGGAACTACGGACGGCGTACCTCCGCCGATATAGACCGTATCGGCCGCGCGGCGCGGGAACCCTTCGATCTGCCGCCGAAGAGCGCCGAAATACGCCGGCGCGTCCCCGCCCTCGAACGAAAGGAAGTCGCAGTAACCGCATTTCTTCCGGCAGAACGGTATGTGGACGTACACGCTATGAATTTTCGCATGATTCACGTGAAAATTACCTCGAATTGTTTCATTCTTCCTCCAGCTTCAGCACGGACATAAACGCCGACTGCGGCAGCTCGACCTGCCCGATCAGGCGCATCCGCTTGCGGCCTTCCTTTTGCTTCTCCAGCAGTTTCTTTTTGCGCGTAATGTCGCCGCCGTAGCACTTCGCCAGCACGTCCTTGCGGACGGCGGACACTGTTTCCCGGGCAATAATCTTGCCGCCGATCGTCGCCTGTATCGGTATCTCAAAGTAGTGGCGTGGTATCTCTTTTTTCAGCTTTTCCGCCATCTTGCGGCCTCGCTCGTAGGCGCTGCCCGCGTGGACGATGAACGACAGCGCGTCCACGGCTTCGTGGTTGACAAGAATATCCAGTTTTACCAGTTCGCCACGCTTGTATCCCTCCAGCTCGTAATCGAGCGACGCGTAGCCCCTGCTGCGCGACTTGAGCGCGTCGAAAAAATCGTAAATTATCTCGTTCAGCGGCATACGGTACGTCAGCCGCGCGCGCGTCTCCTCCAGAAACTCTATGCCGATATACTCCCCGCGCCGCGACTGGCACAGTTCCATGACCGCGCCGATGTAATCCTTCGGAAGAATTATCTCGGCGCGTACAATCGGTTCCTCCATATAGTCGATCGTCGTGACGTCCGGAAAGTCGGCGGGGTTGGACAGCTCTATCTGGTCGCCGTCGGTTTTTTTCAGTTTGTAGATTACGCTTGGCGCGGTCGTCACGAGGTCGAGCGAGTATTCCCGCTCGAGCCGCTCCTGAATTATCTCGAGGTGCAGCAGGCCAAGGAATCCGCACCGGAAGCCGAATCCCAGCGCGGCGCTCGTCTCAGGCTCGAACAGCAGCGCGGCGTCGTTGAGGCGCAGCTTGTCGAGCGCGTCGCGCAAGTCCCCGTATTTAGAGCCGTCGGCGGGGAAGACGCCGCAATACACCATCGACTGCGCCTTCTTGAAGCCCGGCAGGGCGATTTCGGTCGGAGTGGCCTTGTTCGTTACGGTGTCGCCGATCGGCGTGTCGCGGACGTTCTTGATGCTGGCGGTGAAATAACCGACGTCGCCCGCCGTGAGATATTCGCACGGGACGAATTGCCCCGGCCCGAAGAAACCGACCTCGCTGACGTCGAACGCCTTACCCGTCTGCATGAAGAGCGCGGCGTCGCCCTTGCGCAGCGCGCCGTCGAACAGCCGCACGAAGACGATCACGCCGCGATACGAATCATACGCGCTGTCAAAGACGAGCGCCTTAAGCGGCGACTCGGGATCGCCCGCCGGCGCCGGTATGTCGCCGGCGATACGCTCGAACACGCTCTCGATGCCGACGCCCGCTTTGGCCGATACAAGCGGCGCGTCCTCCGCCGGGATGCCGATGATGTCCTCTATCTCCCTGGCGGCGCGCCGAGGCTCGGCGCTCGGCAAGTCGATCTTATTGATGACGGGTATAACCTCCAGCCCCGCCTCAATCGCCAGATACACGTTCGCGAGCGTCTGCGCCTCGACGCCCTGAGCGGCGTCCACGACCAGCAGCGCCCCCTCGCACGCCGCGAGCGCGCGGCTCACCTCATAATTAAAGTCCACGTGACCCGGCGTGTCGATAAGGTTGAGTATATACTCCTCCCCCTCCCCAGTCTTGTATACCAGCCGGACCGCCTGCGCCTTGATCGTTATGCCGCGCTCGCGCTCCAGTTCCATGTTGTCGAGCACCTGCTCCTGCATCTCGCGCGCGGTGAGCAGCCCGCACCGCTCGATAAGCCTGTCGGCCAGTGTAGACTTGCCGTGGTCAATATGCGCGATGATGGAGAAGTTGCGCACGCGGCCGCGGCGCGCGTCGGATAAGTTCCGTTCCTCGGTGGACATTGCCATTGACTATTCTCCCGTCGTTGCCGATATATAATCAGGATAGAGTGGGTTGATTATACCACTTACAAAGGCTGGGCGCAAACTTTTTATTTCCATTGCCGGCTTTATATGATATAATGCGGATATAGAGGAGAAAAAAACTAGGGGGGAATTCAATGAAATCCGCAACGTTCAAACGCAGCCTTTTTAACGCCGCCGCCGTGATTTTGGCGGCCGTCGTAGCGTCGTCCGCCTTCATCATCTGGACGGCGCCGAATGTCAGCGCCGCTGAAGCCATCCGGCGCGGCATCAACGCCGCCGCCGTGTCCGAGACGGCAAATGTGCGCCCAACCGGGCTTCTGCGCGCCGAGGTCGAGCGGCCCGAGAAGGCCGTCTCGCCCGGCAAGAGTCAGCTGCGCGAGGCTCCGCTGCCCGTGTCCTTTACGAGCCTTGACAATCAGACGCCCGTTAAAAATCAGGGTCTCAACGGCATGTGCTGGTCGTTCTCGGCTATTGCGGCCATTGAGTCGGCCACGCTGATCGCGACGGGCGGATCGCTCGCGCTCGATCTGTCCGAGGTGCACGCGGCGTATTCCACGAGCGGCTCCGGGAACAACCCCTACGGCTTTAGCCGTGTGCCTGACGGCGGCGGCAACGAGGATATGATGGTAGCGTATCTGATGCGCAGCCAGCTGCGCGGAGCGGTCCGCGAGGCGGACGATCCGATGGACGGTCTGCCGCAGCCGATTCCCCTCCGCGACTATTCGATAACGTCGAAGATCACCGCCAGCTACACTATCCCGAACGCCTACGTGATCACCGACACGCGGCCCTCCGGCGGCGGCGCGCCGGACACCGCCGCGGTCAAACGCGCGATAATGTCATTCGGCGCTGTCGCCGGCGAATATTACGATCACGAAGATTTTTATAACGAGTCCACCGCCGCCTACTATTATAACGGCGTCGGCGTCGCGAACCACTCCGTGGCTTTCGTCGGCTGGGACGATTCCTATCAGAGGATCAATTTCAAAGAAGGAAAGCAGCCTTCCTCCGACGGAGCCTGGCTTGTCAAGAACTCTTGGGGCGGCGACTTCGGTGAGGACGGTTATTTCTGGCTGAGTTACGCCGATCCGAACGCCGGATGGTCGGTGTACGCGTTCGACGCGGCCCGGCCTGCCGACGTAACCGAGAAGATCTATGACTACGACCCGTTCGGGTACTGCACGACGTACAACAATACCCGGATCGGCGTGAACGTGTTTACGGGCGGCACCGCGGACGAGAAGCTCTCCGCCGTAAAGGTGTACGTGCCCGTCGCGAATGAGACCGTTAAGATTTATTACATACCGAACTACAAGGATACCGGCGACCTGGACAACCTTGGCTCGCCCGTGGCGACGCTGACGGCGAAGTACGCGGGTTATTACACGGTGGAGATACCCGCCCCGGCTCTCGTCACCGAGACGTTCGCCGTCGCCGCCGAGTATTCCGAGCCGTATGTACCGGTGGAAGCCGATACAAAGTGGGCGTCCGGCGGCGTCTATTGCGACGCGTCCTCCGCGCCCGGGCAGAGCTATATCCGCAGCGGCGACAAGTGGCTCGACATCGGAACGGGCGGCGATTATCAGGATAACGTCAACATCAAGGCCGTTACGGTGCCGATCAGCCGTTTCAGCGTGACGTTCGACGCTAACGGCGGAGCGAACGCCCCGGCGGCTCAGAGCAAGTCGGAGGGCACGCCGCTCATCCTGACGGATCAGGAACCGACATGGTTTGGGTACCGTTTCCTCGGCTGGTCTTCCGATAAGGACGCCGTCGAGGCCGAATACGGCGCCGGCGCGACATACTCCGGCGAGGCGGGACTCAGCCTCTTCGCCGTCTGGAAGGCCCCGGCGGCGCTTAATCTGGGCGGCGGCAAGAATACGCTGCTCACGGGCGGCGAGGTGTTCTTCTCCTTTACGCCCGATACGACCGATACGTATTATATAACGACAAAGGGCGGTTACGATACCTACGGCGCGGTATATTTCTCCGACGGAGCCGAGATAGCTTCGGACGACGACGGCGGCGAGGGCCGGAATTTCATGATCGCGCTGGAGCTTCAGGCCGGAACGACATACATCGTCAAGATAGGCGCGCGCGACGAGGACGCCGGTCAGACGGACGTCGGCGTGAGCGACGTCGCCCCGGATGGGTATAACCTCACGTTTTTGCTGGGCGGCGGAACGGGCGGCCCGTCCGCGAAAGTCATAGTCGGCGGAACGGGTTATATCCCGAAAGAAGTACCTTATCTTTTCGGCAAGACGTTCTCGCGCTGGCTTGATCCTTACGGTTTTGACTACCTGCCCGGCGGCGAGATAACAATCGGCGGCGACACCGAGCTTGAGGCCGTCTGGGATGACGCGGGTTCGCTCATACTGGGTTCCGACACCACCGCGAACGTCAACTTCGCGAACAAGCTGCTGTTCTATTCGTTCACGCCGGCTGAGACGGCGACGTATATCTTCGGCTCGGAGGACGGCGCGGGAGCTTTCGCGGCGCTATATGACGAAAACGGCGAGCAGCTCGCCCACGGAAGCGGCTTCACCGTCTCGCGCGAGCTTATCGGCGAGCGGCTCTACTACCTCTCGGTCGGACTGCCGGAACAGGGCGAGGGCACATTCGCCTTCGCGGTGTTCCAGCGGGCGGAAGCCCCGGCCGCCAGCCCCGCGCCCGGACTGATCGAGAGCGGCGCTCAGGTGACTCTTTCCAGCGTTACCTATGGCGCGTCCATATATTACACCACGGACGGCTCCGCCCCGACGATGGAATCGGCCAGGTACACCGCGCCGATCGAGATCACGGGTGATACCGTCATAAAGGCGTTCGCGGTCAGCGCGGACACGGCGGTCAGCCCTATATCCACGTTTGAGTATGCCGTAGCCCAGCGCGCGGCCGCGCCCGCGGCCAGCCCCGTTGCCGGCGCCGTCACGGCGGGGGCGCAGGTGACGCTGTCCTCGGCGACGGAAGGCGCCAGTATCCGTTACACCACGGACGGCTCCGATCCTACGCCCGAGAGTACGCTATATTCGGGCGCGATAACGATAACGAAATCCACCACTATCACCGCGACAGCGTATAAAGAAGGCATGATCCCGTCCGCCGCCTCGCGGTTCACGTTCAGCGTGCCGGGTTCGGCTTCGGAGGGCGACACCAGCGGCGACGGCATAATCGACATGTACGACCTTGAACTGCTGCGGCAATATATCACCGACAGGAGCGTCGCGGTGGCGTCCGGCTTCTCGGCGGACGTGAACGGCGACGGCGACATAAATATCAGGGACGCGCTGTTGCTGCGCAAATACCTTGAGGGCTACGGCGTAACCCTCGGGCCGCAGGGGCAATAGAGAGAAAAAGGGGGGAGAGACAGGCATGAGACGCATTCTTTCGATGTTCATGGTCTCGGCGGTGCTGCTGACCTATGTCTTCAACTATAATATAGTCGTCGCGAAGGCTGATCCCGGCGACCCGACGATGACCGTAACCGGCATGGAAGGCGGAACAGGCGAGGCGGTTTCGGCGACGGTGAGCGTTACGGGCGCGGAGCTGTACGGCTTCCAGTTCAAGCTGAATTACGACCCCGGCGTGCTTACGCTGACGGGTATAGCAAGCTGGGTGTTCGGGCTTGAAGTAACGTCCATCGCTACGGGCGACGGCTGTATTGGTTTAATGTACGAGAACACCACGATTGCCGACAAAGCGGTAAGCAGGGACGTGGCAAGGCTCACCTTCACGGTGACCGGGGCTATACCGGATAACGGTTCCTCCGCGCTGACGCTTACGGACGTCGTCGCCGTCAAGGCCGACGATACCGTCGTCAGCATGGTTCTCGAAGACGGCGAGATAACGGGCCAGGCGTCTGAAGCCCAAGCGGGCGGCACATACGGCCAATCGCTGGCCGAAATGCCCATAACTGGCGGCGCAGGCACGTGGGTTTGGGACGTAGCCGATCCGTCCGCCGTTTTCCCGGGCGTCGAAAATACCGGGTATCCAGCTATATTCACTCCCGCGAGCGGCTCGCCCGTCTCCAAGACGGTGTCGCCCGTGGTGTCGCCCAAGGCGATAACCGCGGAGATATCGCCCGAGATGATCTACTACGGTGAGCGCGCGCAGGACGTGGCGTGGCTCCTTACAGTGACCGGCCTTGTCGGCGAGGACACGAAGTATGATTTGGACGTCCGCCTGGACTACCAGGGGGCCATCCCGAGCGATCCGGGCGTCTACAGCATCACGTTCCGCGCGGAGAATCCGAACTATACCGTAGCGTTCAGCGGTATGACGTACTGCCTTACGATTCTGCCGCTTACGGCGGGGATGGTCGAAACGCAGATAACGACGCCCGTAACCGGGCTGAACGCCTACACGGCGCGCGCGGCGACGTTGGATACGCTGCCGAGCTTGGCCGGACTGCCCCAGATAGTCGATCTTCTGGCGGTGGAGACGGGCGCGCGCGGCAATCTGACCGTCGTGTGGAGTACCGCTGATACGCTTAACCCGAAAGGCGGATCGTATACATACACCGGAACGGTTCAAAGCACCAGCCGCTGGAACGCGGGCGGACTCGACCCCATCACCGCCGTTATAGAGGTGGCCCCGGTGACGGTTTCGCTGCCGGTGTTCCCGGACGTTTCCGTGATGGTAGGCGACAACGCCGCCGCCGGACCGGTCGACTTACCCGCCGGTACGTTCATCGCGAGTTCGCCGATTATCGTCCCCGACGCGAACTGGTACAGTCTCGACGCGACGTTCAGCTGGAGCGGCTCGATCGACACAACGAGCTTCGGCGCCAGCGAGACTTTTGTGGGCGCCGTCAGTTTCGCGTCCACGCCCGAATGGTTCACCCCGCCGGCGGATATGAACGTGTACCGCGTGGTGCGCGTTGACGCCAAGCAGCCGCTGGACGCGGTGGTATTGGCGCCGGATACGGGGCTTACATACGGCGAGGCGCTAGGCGACCCGTCCGTGGCGACCGACCTTGCCGCCGCCGGAATCGGCTCCTGGAGGTTCATCTACGGCGGCGAGAGCGACGACCACACCGAGATTCACGACTGGGACACGGTTAAACCCGTCAAACCCGGCGTGTACTATGTTGACGTCGTCTTTGACGACGGGATTTACGCCCAGTCGGGTTCGCCCGCCGCGTTCATCATCCTGCGCGCGGAACTGCTCGTCATGCCCGAGCTGACGACGATCAACTACGGCGACGCCATCCCCGCGATAGGCGTCGGGGAATACAGCGGATTCGTAGCCGGCGACAGCGAGGCGAACTTGGCTTATCCGATTAATTTCTCCGCCGCGGCCACGAGCGAGAGCGACGCCGGCGAATATTACGCGGCGCTGGCGGCGGGCGGCGGCATCAACGGCAACTACGAGGTTTCGACGGTTCAGAACACCGCGCTGTCCATCCAGCCGAAGCCTGTAACCGTCGTCGCCGACGACAAGGAAGCAGATTTTGGCGAGGACATACCCGAATTTACGGCGACCATCCCCGCCGGGACGCTCGTGGGCGCGGATACGGACGATAAACTCGGCGATTTCAACCTGACGGCGGAGGCGGTCCGGGGCAGTGCCCCCGGCGAATATCCGATAACGGGCGAACCCACGGGCGCGAGCGGAAATTATGACGTAACCGTGATGCCGGGTACGCTCACGATAGCGCCTGTCGCGGGTATGCAACCGGCCGTCACGGTGACGGTGACGCCGGCGACTGTCATATTCGGTCGGCAAACCGTGACGGTGATCGCGAGCGGCGGCGCCGGGCAGGGCGAGTATATATTCGAGAGTTCCAATCCCGCCGTGGCGGAGATAGTCGACGGGCAGGTAGTGCTGCGCGGACCCGGCAGGACGATGATAACCGCGAAACGCGCCGCTTGGGGTTCGTATATCGAGAGTCCGCTGTCTAACCCGGTTCAGCTTACAGTGTACGCGGAGCTTACCGCCAGCGTGGAAAAGCTCGGCTCCGACGAGCGTCTGCCTAACCAGAACAGGTTCGTTGTGTCTGAGGTGGCGCGCGCGTCGAGCGGAGCCAACAACTTTAACGTTCGGCTGTCGGGAACGGCAAGGCTGTCGGGCAATGTCGCCGGGCTGCTCGTCAGCTTCGCGGAGTACGACGTTACCGAGGGCTGGATCAAACTCGGCTCCGACGGACAGTTCGTGCGTTATTCGGATTATCTGGAGACTGTACCCGAGCTGCTCCGGTATGAGGATGGCGCGTCGGTGTTCCTTTCCGTCCAAGATTCCGGCGCGGGATCGACGCACAAGGTGTATTTCACGCCCGACCCCGCCGAGGGTAACATATCGTGCGTGACGTTCATTTTCACGCCGTATAACAACAGCGGCGGAAGCGTGACAGTGCCGGATCCGTTCCCCACAGCCACCAATGATTGGGACTGGGGCGGCGGTAGCGGTTCAGGATGGTACCCCTCCCCATCCCCATCCCCGACCCCGAAGCCAAGCGCTACGCCGAAACCGAGCGCGTCTCCATCGCCGACCTCTCCGGTGCTGTGGCCGAGCGATCCGCCCGACGAGCTTCCGATTAGTTCGCCGCAGCTGGATCCGACCAAGGCTTACCTCCAGATATATCCGGACGGATCTGTCCGCCCGGACGACGATCTGACGCGCTACGGCGCTATCCAGATGTTTTACCAGCTGATATCGATGCCGGACAAGGCGAATTACCGTCAGGCGGCGAGCCGCTTCCCCGACGTCAACCCGAACGCCGAGAACGCCGCCGCGGTGGGTTTCTTCACCGAGAATAACATCATCAGCGGCTACCCGGACGGCACGTTCGGCGGAGACCGCCCGATAACCCGCGCGGAGTTCATCACGATAGCGTCGTACTTCTTCCCACTGGATATATCGGGTTCTGTGAGTTTCCCGGACGTGCCGCAGGGCCACTGGGCGCTGATATACATCATGAACGCCTATAACTACGGCTGGATAGGAGGCTACCCGGACGGCACGTTCCGGCCCGACGCGGCGATGACGACCGCCGAGGCGGTGGCCGTCATGAATCGCGTGCTTGGGCTTACGATGTCGTTCTATGACGGCGAGCCGCCTTTCGCGGACGTGGGCAAGGATAAGTGGTATTATCAGGAACTCGTAAAGGCGGTAATGGGTTCGCCCGAAAACGCCGACTAATTAAACGGAAGAACGCCGGTCAGCTGACCGGCGTTCTTCCGTTGTTTCATACTAATCTTATGGTAAAGGATGGATAAACTCTTTCTGTTCGCGTCTTGGAAGTTTGCGTCGCATTATCGCTTGGCTGAATTTCGCGTAAGTCAAGCCTTCGGAATTCAGAGCCACCGTCATCTCGTCCTGTTGTAAAAGTCAAGCGAAAAATTATCTACTCAATATAAATGAAAAATCACCCACCCGCATAACGAAGCGCGGGTTTAAGCGAGTAAGGTAATTTTCGCGTGAACCACGTGAAAATGCTTTGATTCAAGCAAAATTCGTCTATGCGAAATTCCGCTGGAAATATATAATAGCTCGCCGAAAGCGCGGTTCGAGCGGCCCGACTGGGCGATGCTCTCTATCCTGGCTTCCCCCAAGGAATTTTGCGTCGCATTATCGCGTGAACCAAGCGATAATGCTTCGATTCACGCAAAATTCGTTCAAGCGAAATTCACTACGAATTAAATGGCAAAATTCATACAGGTGGTGACTATGATGGGCGAGGCTGCCCTTGATATAGTTGAGGAACTGAAGGAGCTGAACGCCCGCGGCATTACTTATACCAATATCGCGAACCGTTCCGCCGTTAATCGGGCGCACATCAGCAACGGTTTCATAAACGTGTTTCGGTGATACGGCGGCAATCAGACGTCTGCTTACCAGCGTTTTGTATGGGGTGTTCCTTGCGGTTTTTACCGTTTACCACAGTATAGACGCTTGCGGATTTTTCAATTGAAAACTACACTTTCTAAACGTCGAAGTTTACAAAGCCCTCCAAACGGCCAATCCAAGCAAAATGCATAAATATACGCTTTATACATCTACAGTGTATATGTTAAAACTTCCGCAATCGAGTTTCAGAATGGCTGTATTGCGGGATCCTTCGGGATTCTTAGCTTTTTTTCACTTTCCGTCAGTTGTCAGTCTTCAGGACGTTTTACAACGGTCAGCGTCAGTTGGTTCCGGTTTTCGTCCTGCTTGTATGGCATAATCGTCGCCTCCGCAATAGTTTGTGCTGCTTTTATTATACCAATGTTTCGAGGGCTTTTGCTATGGATTTGTGAGTTTTTGCGCGGTCTGAGAGTTGACGAACGGCCAAAACAGGAACACATAAACAAGCAGTTCAAACAACACCTTTATCCGATAACGAGAGAACAACAATAACACATCCTTTCCATCCTAAAGTAAGCAAAACGTACATTGTTGTGGGTATACGCAAACATTACGGCAAAGAACGCCTACTTTGCCGAGATACTGATAATAGCGAGTTTTATGTGCCTGTTGAGTACACCAGCGAAGCTCAAAACGGAGCAGGATACGTTCAAGCGGGTGCAGACTGCGATTTTCGATACGAAGACCTCCTTGCTTTGCTGGAAATTATCAAAGACGTTAATGTCAAGTATATTATGTCGCTATGTAAATCGGTTTATGTCGCGCGCAGACATTGTGCTTGATAAACTCAATAAAGAAATACGGCTGCAATCATCCATATGCCACGTGCGTTAGATGTGCCACGCTCCATATATGCAGGCTACAGGCAGAGCAACATACTGAATTATTTCGTCATAAGCGACAAAATAACTTGACATTCGGGTGCTATTGTGGTATGAAAACAGATAATATCTCGCAAGACTGCCCGACTTAAAAGTGTGCAGGATTGACGGAGGTGTTGCTTTGTGGATAAAAAAAGAAGTGTTGACGGGGAATGGAACATACAATAAAAACTATAAAAATGTAAAATCTTCCAAGTTTGTTGACGATCATTTCTTCGATCCAATGGACATCATGCAGGTCAAGTACGAAATGCTCAAGGAGGTGGAGCGGGACGGCACGACAATAACTGATACGGTAGACAATTACGGCTTCTCAAGAACGGCATATTACAACATAAGGGGGCGTTCAATGAGCAAGGGATAGGTGGCTTAATTCCAGAAAAGCCAGGTCCCAAGAATCCTCATAAGCTGACACAGAAGTATCAGAAACGCATTGATGAGTTGGTCGTGGACAAGCGGAAGAACGCTGGGACGTCGGGCTGTAACTATGTGAAGACTTCAGGAAACGGAGGTTATGTGTTCGAACCATGAAAAGAATATTTGATTTTTTGAAATGGGTGCAGTATGAGTATATCGTTTAAGCAGGTTGGGGAGGATGAGCCGTTTGATATTCTTTGTGTCTGTCATAATTCACGCCCCCCCTCACGCGGTGTTTGGCAGGAACTTCCGCCTCTTTTGCTTTATCCCTGAACTTAAACAGCTTGGCGATGAAGTCCGGTTTCGCTTTTTCTTTGGCTTTCAGCGTTAAACTGCTGTATTCTTTGAACGCCGCCGTAAGCGCGTCTAGTTAAACCGCGAAGTTTACAAGACACTTAGAAATAACGGTTTGAGACAAAACGCATAAATATAAGCATTATGCGCTAGTTTTGTATAAATGTAATATCCTCAGTCGTGGCAGCAAATGCTGTATGCACGGGAAAGCACAGTTAATTTCAGTTTTTTATTTTTTGCGGCGTTTTGCAATTGTGAGATGCTTCCGCCTGATAATAATCTCCGTTTAAGGATCTTCGGAACATTCCGAACGTCCTCTCGTATGTATAGGCAAGGAGGAATGAACAATGAGAAAATCACTGCTTACGGCGGCGCTGGCGATAGCCACGGCGGTCGCGCTGACGGGAGGCGCGCTTTTGCTCTCGGCGGCGGCCCCGGCGGTCGGCGCGGATGCCCGAACGATCACCGTCAACGGCGTCGGCACGATCAAGGCGGCTCCGGACATCGCCTATATAACGCTGGGAGTCGTCAACGAGGAGACGGAGGCGAAGACGGCGCAGGAAAAGAACGCGGCGGCCGCTTCGGGGATTATCGCCGCGATCAAGGCGCAGGACGTCGCCGACAAGGACATTAAGACTGAGAATTACTCCATGTATCCGCGCTACGATTATACGGAGGGCAAGGAGCGTATGATCGGCTATACCGTCAGCAACTCCGTGACGGTGACAATCCGCGACATAACGGCGGTCGGTAAGATCGTGGACGCTGGAGTGGCCTCCGGCGCGAACAGCGCCTACAATGTCCGGTTCGGCCTGTCGGACACGACCTCGTATTACGCTCAGGCGCTGAAGCTGGCCGTTTCGAACGCCAAGTCGAAGAGTGAGGCGATCGCTTCCGCGATAGGCGTAACGCTTAGCGTGCCTGCCGCGGTAACCGAGAGCGGCGGATACAACGCGTCCATGGCCTCGGCTGAAAGTATGAACATGCGCGCGGCATTGGATTATGCCGTACCGTCGCCGGAGACGCCCGTGCAGGCCACCGAACTGGACATTATAGCTAACATTACGGTCGTGTACGAGTATTAATCCCTCGAAAGTATCCCCCGGCTGAGCCGGGGATTTTCAGTTTATCGGCAAAAAGCCCCGCCGCCAGCATTCTCTCTTTCGTCGCCGGGTTTCATGTTTTTCTGTTACTTGTCCGACGACTTTTCATATATGCTAGACTAAAGCGCAGCCCAAAAGCAGCGGTGATATAATTGAAAAACCACCATGAATTTTTGCCTGGTTCGAAGCAAAATTCCTCCAAGCGATAATGTTCGAACCAAGTGTAAGCGTTCAAGAATACTGAGAAAAATTTCACTGTATATGAGAACAAATTTCTTTCTCCGACAAACGAAAGCACGTTCTACATGTACGATAAATCACCGTACACATAGAACGTTTTTAATACAACATGTATCCAATTATACATTATATAC
>JAISCI010000092.1 GCA_031265685.1 Clostridiales bacterium | reverse complement strand
TTCTCCGGTTGGGAGTTTGAGGGCGGCAGAGCCGAGGCAAACACGGAGCTTAACAGGCTCCAGCTTTTCTTTGACGAAAGGACGGACAAAGACAAGCACAGCACCCTGCGCCACGCCGGGTTTGTGTATTCGCACACCAACGGAGCGTATCAGCGGCAGCTCAATGACAACGCGATCTATGCGGCGGGGCGGCTGAACTTCATCAAGCCGTCAGACGGCAGAACTGTTCGCGCGCACCAACCTAAGCCCCCGGAACGTGGCGGCGAGGCGAGATAAGGAGGGCAATATGGAAGTCAAAATCAATCGCGAAATCCGTGACTACACGGAATCCATGTTTTTCGGGCTGTCCCTGCGGCAGCTTGTACCGAGTGTTCTGCCGCAGATTATCCGAGAAACAGGTTTCGACTCGACAGATAAGTTCTTGTCTGAAATGGCCGCCAGAAAGCGCAATATACTCAATAATTATGTGGCCCAGCTGGAAACGATTATTATTACAGCTTTTCCGCAATATACGTTCGAGCAAATGCGCGACTGGAACATCGAGCAGATCTGCTAAGGAATTTTGCGTGACAGAATTTTGCGTGAATTGAAGCATTATCGTGTGGTTCAAACGATAATGCGATGCAAAATTCATCCGAGCAAAATTCGCTATGTCCGCCGGAGCCGAGTTCGCAATCCAAAAGATCCATGGTCAAACGGAATTCAGCATTCTGGATATCGAGAATTCGAACGCAGCCGAAGACCAAGATCCGGAACTCTCGCAAGACGAGCAGCTGCGCGCGAAAGAGCGCGAGCTGGCAGAAGCCCGCCTCGATCCGATAATGATACTTGGGCAGTACTATCAGGAGCGTGGGCGGCGTCCGTATATGGAAACGCGGTTTGCGAACGCTCTCTCTCGACCCAGGCAGCGGCGAGGCGCTCAGGTATTTCGCTATGCTCGGCGCAGAAGACCGGTTAAGGGAACCGCGCCGCCGCCGAAGAGAAAGGCATTCCGTCTTTGTAACAAAGTGTATAGAAGTTTAGTTGGGTTTATTGTTAACAGATTGTCAATCAGTGAGTACGCAATTAAATATTGTATACTAGTCTGCCTTCGCGGAATTTGGTGCGTCAACTGCAAAATGCCGGTTTTTTGGCGTAGCTTAGCCATTTGCGCGGCTTTTTGGACTAAGGTGCCTTTTTGCGTTTTTACCGCTTACCCACAGAAAAATCGGCATAGCAATATAATTGAAATCGGCCGCCGCCTTTTCAAAGTTCGCTTAAACTCGCGCTTTGTTATGCGGGCGGATGATTTTTCGCTTGACATTTACAGTCCTTCGCTTTTTCGCTTGCTGTCAGTTTCGCTCTTCAAGACGTTTTACGGCGGCGCAATTGTATGCGCCGCCGTATTTGTGACGCGTCAAGGAACATATCGTTCCCTGATAACCGCCGCCCTGTCGGACTTGCCGTCCACAAACTCTACTATATATGGCGTTTGGAAATCCGGAGCGTATCTGTTAAGGTTTTCGGCGAATACCCTCCTATCCACCTGCCGGCTTTCCGCGCCGTCGATTATGAAAAACACCGCGTCTTCCGCAAGCGTCAATAGTACGAAATCATCATCAGGATTGTAGATATAGAACCCGTTGGGCAGACTGTCCGGGTCTGCTCCGATTTCTCTGAGATAGTCCGCGTCGTTTACCGAATCGAGCCACTGCACCTCGTCAAATCCGAAAGTGCCGCTTGCGGCGTCGAAGTTCCCGATGTACCCGTTCAAAGCAACGTAGGCTGGCCGCGGCGATTCAGTCGGCGGCACGGCTTCCGGCTCCGGTGTCGTTCTGTCTATCCCAATAGCGGTCAGTTCGCCGTCAACTATCGCCAGTATGCCCGTTTCGAGTCTTTCACCCTCGTCACCGCCGCTGAACATTCCGTTGGTCTGTGTGACAATCAGCCGTCCGTCGCCAAGCGACAGCGAATAGTCGTAAAACGCTCTGTCGCTCAGGCTGTACAGCTTACCGCCGGCGTAATCGTATGCCAGTATACGAGTGTCAACTATACCCGAGCCAAAACTCACTGTCGCGCAGAAATCGGGATTTCCATCCCCTGTGACGTCGGCAAGGTATAGATTCCAAATCGGCATCCCGCTCATTATCTCTTCGCCGTCCGCCGTGAGTTTTTCCGAGGTCCATTCAAATTTCACACCGGGGTATTCGGGAACGTCAAGCGCGATTGCTCTGTCCCACGGCAAATCCTCGCGTTGAGCGAAGTCCGCCAGAACGCGGGCTTCAAACCCATCCTTTTTCGCGAGCGCGTATCTCGCCCCCTCGTCGGCGAATAATGGTATGGCCGCCGACTTGAACGTGATCGTACTATCGTCGACGACCGCAAACCGCGCGACTTCATCGCCGTTTTTCAATCCGAAAAAACTTTCGTCGTGTTCGGTTTCGACTACGGCCCTAAGCGTCAGTTCGCCGCCCTCGAACGCGTAAGTACATCTGGGCGGAATATAGCTGCTGATAATAGCCATGCCGAGTTCCGCCGTTCCGTCCGCGTTCAGCGTGACGGACGGCATACGATCCAGTTTCTGCTTCTCTGTCGCGTTCTCCAAAAAGAATGTTCGTGACGGCGCGATTTTGTACGCGTATATGCCGTAAATCTCTTGGAAATCACTTTTTGCCCGATAAATGGCTATATACGGCTCTTCAATATACGGCACTCCGTTTTCAACGTACAGACACAGCTTCCGCGACTCGTCCAACCACAACTCAAGGTACCTGTCGTCGTCACTAAGAGAGGGATTGTCATTTACGGATTGCCGACGCGTTTGCTCCGAGCCGGAAATGGCGGAAAGGATTGTCTTAATCTCGTCTTTGTCCGTTACGGTTATCCGACCGACCGGACCATCGTTATCACTGTCTATTCCGGCCAAATTGTATTGATTCATAAGAATCGCCGAAACATCATCCGCCGGCGGCAAAACAAGGGTTTCCCCGCTCCCCGCGCCCAACGCGCAAGCGATTAAGACGGCGGCGATAATCACCGCCGCGGACGCGGCAGCCGCGGCGCGCCCGCGTTTCTTGCTCCGCATAATCGCTAAGAGCCTTTCTTTCAAGTCTTTCTTTTCCTCGCACATCGTGACGGACAGCGCGGCGCGGGACGTTTTATTGGCCGCCCCGCCCGGATCGGCGGCGACGTACAGAAGCGTGTCGCCGTAGCTCCTCCTGCCGTTCGCGTCAAGGCCGCGGATAACCGCCTCGTCACAGGATAACTCGCAGGCGCGGTCTATCTCGCGGCGGGTCAGCCATACGATCGGGTTGAACCAATGCGCGGCGCAAGCCAGGACTGACAGCCACTTAACGAGAATGTCCTTTCGCCGTAAGTGCGTCAGTTCGTGCAGCAGTACGGCGCGAAGCTGTTCGTCCGTGTATTCGCGGTCGGGCAAAACGACGGCGGGACTAAACAGCCCGATAAGCATAGGCGTGGCCGCCTTCGCGTTGCGGTAAACCCGGATACGGCAGTCTATGCCCGCCGGGACATTGCGCCGCCGAATCTTCCGCGAGAACAGCGCGTAGGCGAGTATGTGATAGAACAGTACCCCCGCCGCGCCGAATGGGTAAACTATCGAGAGTATGTCAACAGCGCCCGCGATCGGGCTTTGCTGTGACGAAAAGTCCGTGACCAGCGGGCTTTCAGCCGCCGCGCGCTGGATACGGTCTAATTCTTCCTCGGTCGTTATTACATTCCGCCGCACGGCGTCGTATACGGCTGCGGCCGGAACATGTTCGGCGTACTGCGGTACGCGGATAATCAGAGGCACGGGCACGAGCAGCGCCGCGACGACTACCAGCCACAGATAGTATTGCGCCGACTTCGGCAGCCGGTTCTTAATCAGCGGCTTCAGGGCAAAGAGCAGAAGCGCGACGACGCTGCCGGACGCGGTCATGACAATCAGCGTCCGCAGCGCTTCCGCGTATAATTTCTCATCAATCATCGCCTTCACCCTCCACCTTAAAAAACGCTTGAAGCTCCGCGATGTCCTCATCGGACAGTTTGCCGCCCTGACGGAGCGCGGCTACCATTTTCACCGCGCTTCCGTCAAACAGCTTGCCGAGCATCGTCTCGCTCTCGTACATTAAATATTCCCGCTCCGTGACCGCCGCCGTATAGTGCGCCACGTCGCCGCGACGGTCATAGCCCGGCACTTCCGCGATTACCCCCTTGTCCCTCAGACGCACCATAACCGTTTGCACGGTGGTCTTTTTCCAACCAGCCGTCTTTTCAAGCTCCCGCAAGTCCGAAAACGTCAGGACGCGGTTCTCGCGCCAGAATATCCTCATCATCAGAAGCTCGGCGTCCGTAATCTTTTTACTCATAATCAAACCCTCCCGAACTATACTTCTATCTTCCTCTATACTATGCCAATAGTCCGGACTTGTCAAGTGGTATTTCTGATTTTTTACGGAAGTCGGCATCGCTTCTCAGCCAACGCGAACTTATTCTTTAGAATGTTCAAAAACAATAATCAAAACAAATCGGCTGTCGCAACCCCGAGGAGCGCGCGAGCCGAAAGTATTATATCTTCTCTAATATTCTTCGAGAACGCCGACGGCTTCCGCCCAATCGTTCTTTACCGGGTAATCTTTTTCTTACGTGACCTCAAAGCCGGCGCCGACGCCGCGCTGGCCATAACGAGCGGCCTGGCGGTATCACGCGCCGGCTTCGAGGATTTCGCAAACGCTGTAATCGCCGCGCTACTGGCTGACATATTCCGCGCCGCGCGCGGTCAGTACGGTCAGTGAGGAGAGCGCGAGCCGAAGGTATTTATACCCGTCCTCCTCATACTCTTCAAGTACTCCGACGGCTTCCACCCAATCGTTCTGTTCCGGGTAATCGTTTCCCCACGCGACCTCAAAGCCGGCGTTGGCGTCGATGCCGCAGCATCCGGGTCCATAGCGGATGACGGAATAATATTCCGCGCCCAGCTCGGGTTCCTCGTAGACGTTGAAAATCCCTTCGTACTTGATGGTCTTCCCCAGATAGTCCTCGGCGTTATAGTACACGTCGTTGGTCTGCGCGATGAACATCTTCTCCTTGATCTCCACGACGCCGCCAGCGGAGACGGCGTTCGTCTCCGGCAGCGCCGTGTGAGCGGGGACGGCGTTCGGCTCGGCTGTTTGCGTTTCGGACAGGCTGACCGCCGTCGTGCCGTTATCGTTTTTCGCTCTTGGGTTCGCGGCGGCGTTATCCTGACAGCCGCCGAGCGCGAACAGTACGCAGACAATCAGCGGGATCGCGACTTTTCTCATGACACGTTCCTCCTTTCGGCGATAAGGCGGAGCGGCGTACGTCCCAGCCTCGCCCACGGGATAAGCCGCGCCGCCCAAAACAGCAGGAACGCGGCGATATTGACGAGCACGACGCTCGCGCCCGTCGGCGTGGCTTCGACATAGGAGATCACCACGCCGACGAAGAAACAAATCACCGACACGACCGCCGAGCATACGGTCACGCTTTTGAACTTCTTGCACAGACGCATGGACGTAAGCGCGGGGAAGATGATGAGACTGGAAATGAGCAGCGCGCCCATCATCCTCATGCCCAGCACGATCGTGATCGCCGTGAGAAAAGCGATCAGCATATTGTACAGGCCGGTTCTCACGCCGGTGGCTTTGGCGAAGTTTTCGTCGAACGTAACCGCGAATATCTTATTGTAGAACAGGAAGAATAATCCCAGCACCGCGACGGCCAGAACGACGGAGAGAGTCACGTCGTCCTTGCTCATGGCCAGAATACTGCCGAACATGTAATTGCACACGTCCGTGTTCATGCCCGTAGTGAGGGATATGACCACAACGCCGATCGCCAGGCTGCTTGTGGAAATCAGGGCGATGGCCGCGTCCCCCTTGATTTTACTGTTTTCGCTGAGCCGCAGAAGCAGGAACGCCGCCGCCACCACTACGGGGATGGATACCGTGAGCGGCGCGGCGTTCAGAGCGGTGGCGATGGCCAGCGTCCCGAAGCCGACGTGGGAAAGCCCGTCTCCGATCATGGAGTAGCGTTTCAGCACAAGGCTGACGCCAAGCAGCGCGGCGCAAAGGGAAACCAGCAGTCCCACAACGACGGCGCGGACGAGGAAAGTATAGGAAAACATCTCAAATAGAACGTCCGGCAGCACAATCTGGAGAAGCCGCAACAGCGCGGACATAAGCCGCGTCCAAACTAGTTCAAGCGTTTCCGTCATACCTCTCGCCTCCTGGCGGACAGTTTCCGTCCACAAACGCCTTGCCCGTTTCCGACTTCAGGTAATCCTCCGTTTTACCGAAGAATACCTGCGTTTTCCTCAAATGCAGGATGTGGCTCGCGTACCGGACCGCGCTCCGAATGTCGTGGGATACCATGATAACGGTGAGACCGGTTTCCCGGTTGATGGTTTCAATCAGCCGATAGAGTTCCCGCGTCACCACGGGGTCGAGACCCGCGGCGGGTTCGTCGAGCAGCAATACTTTCCGCGTGGCGCACAGGGCGCGGGCGAGCAGCACCCGCTGCTGCTGGCCGCCGGACAGCTCGCGGTAGCAGCGGTTCCGAATGGAACCCAAGTCCAGCCTCCGGATGTTTTCCTCCGCGACAGCCTTATCCCTCTTGGAGTAGAACGGCAGGATTCCCCGCGCGCCGAGCCGCCCCGAAAGAATAACCTCGTAGGCGCTGGCGGGGAAATCCTTCTGCGCGGCGGTCTGTTGGGGCAGATACCCAATTTCGTTCGGCCTCAGCCCGCCGCCCGTCAGGACGCTTCCGCTCCGCGGCGCTTTCAGCCGCAGCAGGCCCTTGATGAGCGTGCTTTTGCCGGAGCCGTTCTCCCCGACGACGCACAGATAGTCGCCGCCGCGGACTTCAAAATTGAGACCGCTTACGGCGATATCGCCTTCATACGCGAAAGAAGCGTCCCGGCACCCCAGCAAGACGTTTGCTTTGCCGGGGGCCGCTCCGCGAGTGACAGAATCAGTATTTATCGCAACCCCTCCTCCAGCGCGTCCACATTGGACGTCATGATGTCGATATATGTCTTGCCCGCCTCAAAGTCTTCCTTTGTAATATTGTGGCAGGCGTGGAGCAGCAGGACTTTCGCGCCGGTAAACTCGCTGATGGTATTCGCCATCTTCTCGTTGCCCAGCTCGATATGGTACACTACCGGGATTTTCTCGTTGTTGACCTTGTCGATGAGGAATTTTACCGTCGCGGCGCTCGCCTCGGTTTCGGTGGAGCATCCGGGGAAAGCGGCGAAATAAGTAAGCCCGTAGGCGTCCGCGAAATAGCGGAACGGGAAGCGGTCGCCGAACACGATAGTCTTGCGCGCGGCGGCGTCCGCCACGGCGCGAAATTTTCCGTCCAGTTCGTCCAGCTTGCCGAGATAGGCGGCGGTATTCCGCGCGTAGGTTTCGGCGTTGGACATGTCGGCCTCTATGAGCGTGTCGGAAATCTTCTCCACTATCAGTTTGGCGTTGCGCGGGGAGGTCCAGACGTGCTCGTCGTATTCGGGTTCCTCCGCTCCGCCCGGTTCCTCCGGTTCTTCCTCTTCCTCGTCCTGCATCCCCTCGACTACATCCTCTTCCACGATCTCCACGCAGTCCATCAGCGTGATGATCCTCATCTTGGACGTGTCCATTGATTCCAGCACGCCGTTCACCCATTCGTCGGATTCGCCGCCGACATAGATGAATACGTCGCAGTCCTGGATCCTGATGATGTCGCGCGGCGTCGGCTCAAAGGAGTGGCTCTCGGACGCGGGCGGCAGTAGCATGGCAATGTCCGCCGCGTCCCCGGCGATGGCGCGGGCGAAATCATACGGCGGGAAGATCGTGGCGACTACGCTGAGCTTGCCGCTGCCGGCGGCGGGGACTCCTGGTTGGCCGCAGCCCGTAAGCGCGCCAGCGCCGATCAGCAGCGCCAGCGCGGCGTATATGAGTTTCTTCATTATATAACCTCCGTGTTTTCGATTTGGAACGCAAAAAAACACCAACTCGGAGGTCGCCTCAATTGTTCAGTCTGACTTTCAGGTGGACAAGGCTACGGAAACCCGCACGGGAACCGACGAACTGCGGAATAGAAAGAACGGCGGACAGTCCCGCGAAAACGAACGCCGCACCCGCGACGGCGGCGGAAATAGATTTCAGCAGATCCCTGGCGGACGCCAAGTGAGCGCAGACAGCGCAACCCCCGTCGGAGCCGTTGTGGTCGTGGATATGGCACGCGTGCGCGAAGATAAACGCCGTGGAGAGGACGTAGACGACAATGAAAAGAACGCAAACCGCCAGCACGGTCAGCCGCTTCCGCCGTTCGTTCGGCCCGCTGGAACACATCCCGCGTTCGGTGCCACAGCACATTTCCGTCACCCCTTTTTCCGCAACCATTATATCACGCTGAGGGATGTTTGTATAGTTATTTTTTTGGACGCGGATAGGTTGATTTTACAAATTTGATAAAATACGTCGTCGCTTTTCGCCCGGCGAACACCTGCCGCTACTGACAGGCGGGATGGCAGGGCGGCGAGGTGCCGTAAATTACATCTTTTCGCCCCTTCAGTATATTAAATCATTGAAATATACATGGCTTTAGCGGTCAGCGCGTGCTATAAAGTTTTTTTTATGGTAGATGCCGGGGTCCTTGAGCGAGCGCATTCGTTTTTCATTTGCGGTAGGTTTGTTAAAAAAATTGCTCTAACCCCTTGCATTTTGCCCGGCAATATGCTATCATAAATATCGTGTCGCGGGGTATGGCTCAGTTTGGTAGAGCGCTTGGTTCGGGACCAAGAGGTCGCATGTTCAAATCATGTTACCCCGATACTTATCCGCCCATTGGCGCTGTATGCCCATGGGCGTTTTGTTAAGGTTTTCCTGATAAATTTTGCGGGCTTTGCGTGAAATTTTAAGTCTGTTTCTGGAGGTCGCGGAATGGAAGACGATAGAGATACAGATAAAAAAACCGACGGCAAGAGGATCTCCCTCTCCGTCGTCCGGCGGCTTCCAAGATATTATCGTTATCTGGGCGAACTGCTCGACAGCGGGATAAAGCGGATCTCATCTAAGGATCTGTCGGAGCGGATGCGCGTCACGGCGTCGCAGATACGGCAGGATCTGAATAATTTCGGTTGCTTCGGCCAGCAGGGCTATGGGTACAACGTCGAGCTGCTCTACGGCGCGATAAAGAATCTGCTCGGGCTGGACCGCAGTTATTCGCTGATCATAGTCGGCGGCGGCAGCATCGGCCGCTCGCTTGCCAACTATAAGAATTTCGCGAGACGCGGCTTTATCTTCAAAGCGATTTTCGACGTGGATCCGGCGCTTATCGGCGGGGTCATCGGCGGCGTGCCTGTCTATTCCGTTGACGAGATGGAGGGTTACATAGACGCGAACCATATCGACGCGGCGGTGCTGGCCTTGCCGAAAGAGTCCGCGCCGGAGATAACGGAGCGGTTGGCGGAGCGTGGGATCAAAGGAATCTGGAATTTTTCGCATATGGATCTGACCGCCCCGGAGGGGGTAAAGATGGAGAACGTCCATCTGACGGACAGTTTGATGACGCTGTCGTATTGGCTTAACAGCGATAAATGATCGCGGCGAAAAGAATTTTGCGTGATTCAGGCAAGATTCACTAAGGAATTTTGCGGCTTCAAGCAAAATTCATAAGGAGGGGCGGCAGTGGAATGGAAAAAAGTGACTAACGCCATCCGAATCACCGGGAATGTCACGGGCGCGGCCCTCAACGTCGGATTATTCATCATTTCGATCGCGCTGATTTATTTTTGCGTGGTCGAGGCGTTTAACTCCGGGATGGCGATCGCGAACGCCGAGCTTGCCGAACGCCCCTCGAAGCCCGTTTCCGTCACGATTCCCGAAGGATCGGCGATTGAGGACGTGGCGGCTGTCCTGAAAGAAAACGGCCTCATCAGCAACGAGCTTGTCTTTATACTGCAATCGACGCTGAACGGCACGAACTCTCTCTTCATGCCCGGCACCTACGACCTGAACGAGAACATGAAGGCGGGGGAGATCATGGACGCGCTCCAGTCCAGCGAAAGACGCCGCGCCGAGGAAGACTACCTGACCGTTACGATCCCCGAGGGGCTGAGTCTCGCGCAGATCGCCGGTCTGCTTGAAAACAGGAAAGTATTCGCGACGGCGCAGGAGTTTATGGACGAATGCGCCGGCGGCTCGTATGACGAATACGACTTCCTGCCGGACGTCCCCGAGGGCGGGGACAGGGCGAACCGTATGCAGGGCTATCTCTTCCCCGACACCTATTTTCTGACGCTGCGACCTACCCCGCGAGAGCTTATCAATAAGATGCTCTCGCGGTTCGCCGAGGTATACGGCGACGATATGCGCGAGCGGACCGAAGCCCTCGCCGGGGAACTGGACTGGGTGTCGATGGATACGATCGTAACCGTCGCGTCTATAATCGAGAAGGAGACAAGCGCCGCGAATGAGCGCGCCCTCGTCGCCGACGCCGTATATAACAGGCTGGCGGCGGGCGATAAGCTCGAGATGGTCTCGACGGTGCTGTACGCGGTGGACAAGCGCCGCGACAGGCTCGTCCCCGAGGATCTGACCGTCCGCGACGCCTACAATACCTTTCGCTATACGGGACTGCCTCCCGGACCGATCGGCAGCCCTGGCAGGGCGGCGCTCGAGGCGGCCCTGAACCCGGCGGGCGGCGATTCGTTTTACTTTGTGCTGGACGACGAGGAAGACGGCACGCACCTCTTCACAGCCGACGCGTCCCAATACGCGGAATGGAAGGAACTGTATGGCCAGTTTTACTAGCCCCGAGCTGTCCGCCCCAGCCGGCAGTCTGGATAAGCTGAAAGTCGCGGTAACGTTCGGCGCGGACGCTGTGTATTTCGGCGGACGCGCTTTTTCGCTCCGCGCTGGCGCCGCGGGCCTTTCGGATGCCGAGATGGCCGAGGGGATCTCGTTCGCCCACGCGCGCGGCGCGAAGGCGTATCTGGCGCTGAACGCCTTTATGCGCGACGCGGACATCGACGCGCTTCCGTCTGCGATAGAATCCGCCGCCGGCCTCGGCGCGGACGCCTTCATCGTGTCAGATCCGGGCGCGCTGGCGCTGTGCCGAAAGCTGGCTCCGGACGCCGCCGTCCACATCTCGACGCAGGCGAACGTGATGAACGCCGCTTCCGCGCGGTTCTGGGCGGATCATGGCGCGTCGCGGATCGTGCTGTCTCGGGAGCTTACGCTCGAGGGCGCCGCGGGGATTATCCGGCGCGCGCCGTGCGTCGCGTTCGAGGTCTTTGTCCACGGAGCCATGTGCGTGTCGTATTCTGGGCGGTGCCTGCTCTCGGCGGCCATGACGGGGCGGTCGGCGAATTCCGGCGAATGCGCCCAGCCGTGCCGATACTCATACGCCGTCGCGGAGGAGAAGCGTCCCGGCGCGTACTTTCCCGTCGAGGAGGCCGCCGGGCAATCGTATATATTCAACGCCGCCGATTTGTCGATGATAAGCCATTTGCCCGAGCTGGCCGGAACCGGCGCGGCGGCGCTCAAGATCGAGGGCAGGATGAAATCCGCCGGATACGCCGCGGGGGCGGTGTACGCCTACCGCCGGGCGCTGGATGATCTCGCGGCCGGCCGCCGCGTGAATGTCGCGGAATATGAGAGCGAGCTGTCCAAAATCAGCCATAGGCCCTACGGCACGGGATTCTATTTCGGCGACCCCCTACAAGTCGCGGGCAGTTCGGAATATGTCCGCGAGAGACGGTTTTTGGGGATAGTCCGGGGATACGCGGACGGCGCGGCTATCGTCGAGCAGCGCGGGAAATTCTCGGTGGGCGAGAGCGCCGAGTTTCTGACGCCGGACGGCGCGTTCGGAGATACGATAACGTCGATCCGGACGGAGGACGGCGCGCGGATCGAGACGGCGAACCGCACGCTCGAGCGCGTCATGGTCGAAACCCGCCGCCCCGTACCCGAATACTCCATACTCCGCTCCGCCGAATGAAACTGATCCCATTCTAAACGACGGGTAAAAATTTTCAGTCCGCGCTGATGCCTGAAAATTTTTACCCGCAAATCTAAATGGGATTAGTATGAAAGGAATAATATGTATACACTAATATCCGAAAAATATCTGGAGGATTTCAGATTCTCCGGCGAATTTTGGCGGCACGATTTAAGCGGCGCCTGCGTACTCCGCCTGCGCGCGCCGGACGCCGAATCCACTTTCCTCGCGGCGTTCCGGACTCCTCCGAGTGACGATTCCGGGGTGTTCCACGTTCTGGAACACTCCGTTCTGGCCGGGTCGCGGATGTACCCCGTGAGCGATCCGTTCAACGAACTTGTAAAAGGCTCGATGAACACGTTCCTGAACGCGATGACGTTCCGCGACATGACGGTCTACCCGGCCTCCAGCCGGACGCCGGAGGATTTCGCCAATATCGTCTCCGTGTACGCCGACGCCGTGTTCGCGCCGCTCGCGGCGTACGATACCAGGGCTTACGCGCGCGAGCGCGTGATCGTGCTGAACGAGATGATCGGGGCGTTCGCCGACCCGACGCGTACGGTTACGCGGTTGGCGGACAGAGCGCTCTTCCCGGACGGCCCGTATCGGTACGATTCGGGCGGCTTCCCGGACGCCGTGGCGCGGCTGACGTATGATCGGCTCGCGGAAGCGTACCGGCGGTATTATCATCCGTCTAACTGCCTGATCGTTTTATACGGCGCGGATCCGGCGGACGCCGCCATGGAAGCGGTCGGCCGTGGCTGGCTGTCACGGTTTGAGCGGCGACAGAGCGAACCGCCGATCGCCGCGGTCCCGCCCGGCGGAACGTTCCTAGCCGAAGCGCCCGGAACGCCGACTCTCGCGGCGGTGTTCGCGGCGGATCCTCCGGATTGCGCCGAGGAAGTCCTGTCGGGCGCAGTTCTCGCGGAACTGCTGGCCGGGAACGACGAGCGCCCGGCGCGCAAAGCCGTCGCCAAAGCGCGGCTGGCCGCCAACTGCTCGGCATATTTTGATCCGATGGGGCGACAGGGCTTGCTGCGGTTCGTTTTACGCGGAGCGGCGGGCAAGGCGGAACGCTTCCTCGGCGTGCTGACCGAGGCCGCGTCGCTCCCGTTCGCGCCGGAGGACGTCGCCGCCGCGCTGAACCGCGCCGAGTTCAGCTGTCTGGCTGAGGAATACGGCAATCGCAACCGCGGAATAGCGCTGGGGCTGGCCGCCGCCGCACAGTGGAAAAACGGCGCGGACATTTGGGGACGGTTCGGACGGCTGTCCGCGATCGCGTCTGTCCGGGGGCGCGGCGCGGGTTATTTTGACGAACTGGCGCGGCGTATAGTAGTTTCTCCGTACCGCGCGGCGTACGCAGGATTGACGGGCGGCGCGGCCGCGACCGAGCCGCCGCGTTTCACGGATGGAGCGGTTTACGCCGAGAAGCCCGACAGCCCGGAGGCTCTGGCGCGGATACCCTCGTTGCCGCTCTCCGCCATAGGGCGCGAGCCGGACGACCCGCGCTATTCGGCGGACGCGTCGCGCGGATACGCGCTGGTTCTGCCTGAGCGCGGAACGGACGGCGTCGCCTACGCCGATTTCTGGTTCGATATAACCGACATACCCGACGACACGCTGCCATATATTGGCTGCGCAGCGTGGGCATTGACGCGTCTGCCGACAAACAGCCGCTCCCGGGCCGCGCTTCGCCGAGAGATTGACACATATCTGGGTCATTTGGGCGCGGCCGTGAAAACCGTTGGGCGGAGGGCGTATTTTGTACTGTCCGCCGGCGCGGCGGCGCCGAACGCCGCGCGGATGTTCGGCCTAGCGTCTGAAATAGCCGCCCAGACGTGCTTCGGCGATGAGACGATGGCCGCGGAAGTGTTGGATGAGTATAAAACGCTGCTCGCCCGGGCGATCGTCGCGGAAGGAGATTCGTTCGCCGCTGTGAGCGCCGCCGCCGCGCTCCGCCGCCGGGACTACGCCGCCGACAGAGCGAGCGGAATAGGTTTCTACCAAACGCTTCGCGCAATGTCCGCCGGGGACGCGTCTCAAGGGATGGCCCGGGCGCGGGATACGCTCTTCGCGCGGCGGCGGCTTACGGTCTGCGCGTCGGTTCCGGCTGGCGTCGGCGCGGAGACGTTCGCGGACGCGTTCGCCGCTTCTCTGGCCTCCGGGGCGGATCTGCCGCACGCCGCCCTTCCGCCGGCTCCGGCGTCGGAGTTCTTCGCCGCCGAATCCGGCGTCAATCATACCGCGCTTGCGCTTTCCCCGGAAGTTTTCGCGCATGAGGGCTATTACGCGGTCGCGGCGAATATCGTCAGGAACGGGCTGTTTATGGACGCTATCCGTAAGACGGGCGGGGCGTATGGCTTCTCGGCGGAGTTCCCCGCGGAGGGCGGGTTCGCGTTCACGTCGTTCCGGGATCCGAACGTCGCGGCGACATTCCGGGTGTTCGAGAGCGTGCCGGGGTACCTGAGCGGTATACGCCCGACGGCGCGGGAGATGGAACGGTTCGTGATCGGCGCGATAAGCCGGGCAGACAGGCCGAAGAGTCCGCGCAAGGCGGCGGTGATTGCCGCTGAGAGCTATCTGCGCGGGGACACGAGCGCCGCTCGGCGAGAGCGCCGGGAGGCGGCCCTGTCCGCGACCGCGCGGGACATCTATCGCGCGGCGGAAGCCATAGCGGCAGCCTTGCCCAAAGCGGCGAGAAGGGCTGTCGGCGGCTCGGCAGAGGAAGGGAAAGACGCACTGGGGCGAATTACGGATTTGAGATAGGTTTCGGGATCGCCAGCTCCGAAACGTCCAGCCAAGCTGTTAAGAGAACGGCTAAATTAGCGGGAACGAAAAAGCGGGAGCCAAACATGGCTCCCGTTGCCGGCATTACGCTCCGACCTCGTACCCTGCCTCAGTGATGGCTTGGGCGTTCGGAATTACTAATGGTCAATTATTTGTAGTGATTATTAATGCTGTTTTGATTCTATTTATGATGTATAATTTGATTCGTATTGTATATAATAACGTTCTATAGTGTGATAATTTACCGTGCATGTGGAACGCTTTTTAGTTTGTCTGAGAGAGAAAAAACTTGTCATTATGCATAGAGATTTTTGGTGTTCTTGTTGAACGCTTACATACGGACTCGAAAACTGGTCTAAACTCCGCGAGTACACGAGTGAAGATTCCACGCGCATAAACTCAAGGAATTCAGCCGCCAATTCGACTTGTGTAAATGTCAACTGAAAAATCACCCACCCAATATAATTGAAAAATCACCCACCCCCAAAACAAAGCGCGAATTTAAGCGGTCTTCGTTTTGGGGGTAGGTGATTTTAATTATATCGC
>JAISCI010000081.1 GCA_031265685.1 Clostridiales bacterium | reverse complement strand
TTGCGGCAATTAAGTACGCCGAAGCCAACGGCGCGCAAATCGTCAACGCAAGCTGGGGTTCGACGTTCAAGAATCCGGCGCTGGAGGAAGTAATATCTAGCAGCTCGATGCTGTTCGTCGTTTGATCTTGTCTTAGACATCATCAAGCCGTCTTTCTGATGCCTATATATGCACATAACTTCTACAAATCGGGGCGCTAAAATAACGGCGTACTAAAATTTAGGGGGAGTGATAGATCATGTCACTGTGGAAACGAATTAAACAGGCTTTAAAAAACTACTTAACCCGCATGGAGCAATCGAATAAGGAATTGTTTGGAAACGGCAGGCTCGACTGCTGCAAGCTGAACAGCAGCCGGAATGACAGGCGGCTTTAGCCTATTGGGGGCGCGACGCAATACCAAATCGAAAATTTTTGCGAAAAGTATTTCATCTCCACAACTTCTACAAATCATTCGGCTAAACTTGAAGCCAGAAACCGAAAGGAGGACAACGCCCTATGGAATCAGGCGTAAAGACCAAGCGTCTGCGCATCGACGGGATGACCTGCGCGAGCTGCCAAAATAAAATCGAGCGTAAGCTGCTGGGCACCGCCGGCGTGGAAAGAGCGGAAGTGAGCTACAGCGCGGGAACAGCCGCCGTGACTTACGATACCGACATTATTTCATTGAGAAATATTATAGATATTATTGAAAAATTGGATTATCGGGTTCTCGCGGGAGACGAGCGGCGGCAAGCGGACATCAGCCGCGTGGTCGCGACTTTGCCCGACGTTTGCTGTCGTCTTAGACGACAGCAAGCCATCTTCTTGGTCATTATCGTTTCCCTGTATGTGCTTTTGCAGCAATTCGGGATTTTGAACCTGCTGGTTCCGAGCCAACTGGCCGACGCTAAAATGACCCGGGCCGGGCTGGCAGGCTATGGGATGCTGTTCGTCGTCGGACTGATCACCTCAGTTCACTGCATTGCGATGTGCGGCGGCATCAATCTCTCCCAAAGCATTCCGCGAGGCGGGGCGCTCGCCGAAAAAACGACCCGATTTGCCGCGTTCACGCCGACGCTCCTGTACAACCTCGGACGTGTGGCCTCTTACACCGCCGTCGGCTTCATCTTGGGGTTTACCGGCCTGATTTTCGGCGGCGGCTCGGACGCGGGGCTGCCAACAATGCTGCAAGGAATCCTAAAGCTGATCGCCGGCGCGTTTATGGTTGTCATGGGAATCAATATGCTGGGGCTGTTCCCGCAGTTGCGCAAGCTGAATCCGGGGATGCCTAAAATATTCAGCCGCAAGGTCGGCGCTTCGGCCGCGAGAAGCAAAAGCCCATTATTTGTCGGACTGCTCAACGGCTTAATGCCCTGCGGCCCCTTGCAGTCTATGCAGATTGTGGCGCTGGCTTCAGGGAATCCGCTCGCGGGCGCTCTCTCCATGTTCCTGTTCAGTTTGGGAACGGTGCCGCTCATGCTCGGTCTTGGTTCTGTCGTCTCGGCGCTTGGCAAAAAATTCACGCAAAAAGTGATGAGCGTCGGCGCTGTGCTGGTTGTGGTGCTGGGATTGGCGATGCTTTCACAAGGGGGGAGTCTGTCGGGGTTTTTGCCGCCCGACCTTCTGTTGCCGATCATTCTCGCGCTCGGCGCGTTCGGCATGGTATCAAGCCTTCCTTTCAGGAAACCTTCCCACAGAACGGTTTCAACCGTCGCCGTTTTAGGCGTCGCGGTTTTGGCGTTGACATCGTGGAATCAGTGGGGAGCGGGAGTGGTCGCGGATACAGGCGGTTCCGCCGCCGATAACGGCATTCAAATTGTGGACGGCCTGCAAATTATCAACAGCACCTTATCCTCCGGTCGGTATCCAAATATCACAGTCCGGGCCGGTACGCCTGTGAAATGGGTAATTGACGCGCCAAAAGGGAGTATCAACGGCTGCAACAACCGGATGCTGATCCGGGAATACGGGATAGAATACTCTTTCAAAACCGGCGAGAATATCATTGAATTTACGCCCGCGAAAGCCGGAAATGTGCAATACAGCTGTTGGATGGGCATGATCCGGGGGAACATTGCCGTTACGGAAGCCGGGGCGTCCTCGCCTTATGCGGACACAGGCAATCCTTCCAAGGCATTTTCGCCTGAACCCGCGAAAATGCGTGCGAAAGAAAGCGTCGATGAGTTCATACAAGAAAATGCGCCCACAAACCCGATCCCTGCGGGATACGCCATTCCGACCGATATTGTGGCCATAGCGGAGGAAACGACGGATGAATACGGCGACACGATTCAAGAGGTGACGATTGAATTGACCGACACGGGTTTCAGCCCTGCGCTTGTCGTTGTGCAAACGGGGTTATATGTAAAATGGAACATCGTTGACAAAACTTCCGCCGCTGCGAATGGGACGCACTTGTTAGTACCCGCATATGCCTCACAGCTTGATTTGCAGGCCGGTGAAAACCCGCTGTACTTCTACCCGGACGTAGATTTTGACTTTTCTACAGACGACAACGCTTTTTACGGGTACATGAAAGTGGCGGACGACATCGCTGCGGCGGATATTGAGGCGATCAAAGCGGAGGTCAATACATTTGAAACCCTGATATGGTCTCCAGACATATTCCAAGCTGCGAGCGGCGGCGCAAGTTGTCATTAAAGCCTGCAAATAAAAAGCCAAAGAAACTTGACGGATATTTACAGGAAATTTTAGCCATGCTAGAAGGACAAGATCGCCTCCGGCGGGACTTAAGAATCTAACCAAACGGCTGAAAATCGGGGGGCCGTCGCAAACCATGGGCTGACTGACTTTCGGCGGGCGCGGAAGCCCTTGGAGACGAACGTCAGGCCAACCGCCTCTCACTATCGGCTTAGGCATGAGTTGGGTTAACCCACGGCTGGTTTGTCGGGGATTAACCGCTAAATATATAGTAACAGGAGGCGAAAACAAGCACAAATTCAACGCGGGGCATTACAGCAGGGTACACGCCGATTTGCCGAAAGACCTCGTGACGCGGACGCGGGGTGAAACGATAGCCGAAGCCTTACGGCAAACGATAGAGCGTTACCTCAACACCGACGCTAAGAAGTAGCGCGGGTTCGGTAAAACAGACACTTTTATTATTTTGAGTTTAGACAATGTTTAATAGCGGTCTTATTCGGGGGTGTGATTTTTAATTTATATTGGGTGGCCGATTTTTCGCTTGACGTATACACTTGCAAAATTCCGGCGGCAGTGGTATGATGAAAATATCGAGTGGCGGCACTCAGGACAGTATAGATCCTGTCAGGTTCGAGTGTATGAAAACGGGGCTTGCTCGAATCGGCGTCGGTGTAGTCAGCGACAAGGAATCCGACCGCTATCTTTCGTTTATGGGAGCGGAGGCAATGACACTTTCCGACGGAAGCGCTATTATTATCCAGAGCGGCAAAGTCCCCACCGCCTAAGCTATGTTTGAAGAGGTCATCCATATGGCGCAAATACGTAAGGATGGCATGGTTGTTGAGATGAGCGCGGGAGCAGACCGCGAGATGTTACGCCGCGAAACAGAGGCGACCGAAAAATTGTTCAGGAACGCCGCAGTATGGGCTTACGGCAAACGATATACGGGACGTACAGCGCAATCTGGCCGGATATAAAAAATAGGCGGAGGCGGAATTTGATGGAGAATAGCATGGTTGTTGAGAGCGCCTTTTATCTGGCTACGGCAGAACGGCGAGTTATCAGCCTAAAAGCAATAAAGCGCACGCTGAAGGTTGGCGACAAACTCACCGACGGTAAAAATCTGTTTACTATCGCCGGATTCATGCTCGGTAAAAATGGCAGAACGTCCGTCGAGGTCACGGGTGAGCATTTCAACGCCGACGAGTTGCCGGGGGTCGAAATGACCGTAGTCGCTTCCGAATAAAAACCGCAAGGCTTTTTTGTTTTGCCGAAAAGCAGAATGGAGGGACAGCAATGTACCGGGATCCATACACATTCACCGCGACGGAAGAAGAATTTATCTCGCTGGTAATGAAAGGCCTGAAAGCGCTGCGGGACGGCGGCGACGGCAGGAAGGAAATAAACGCCTGTCGCGGCAGAGCCTATATCGCAGGCTCGCGGAAACCGCGCTGCGAGCTTCGCCGCCAAGCCGGCAGACGCATACGGACTAGTGCGTCTTTGCCGCCCGGTTCGATATGTCTGCCCGCCATTTCGTATGTATCTCGGTATTGGTACCGCGTAAGAGTCATTTGCCGTTATGCGGAGCAAAATAACGGTGCAACATATTTTTCCAGCGCACCGAGAGCGCGGTATAGACGCGCAGAGGTTCGCCAGGTTTTGTGTAAAATCGTTCCATTATTTCGGACGCGGTTCGTCCGCAATCCGCCGTGCCATCCACGCGGATAATGGGGCACGGACAATTTTTCAGCCATTCTTCGTGCATAACGCGGGAACGCATTTCCATATCGCCGTCGTCATACTTTGCCGCCCATTCGAAAAAATCACGATGTTTTTCAAATATATCGCCACCTTCGCGGATACGGTCGCCAAAACGCTCCGCTTCGCGCTTTTTCAGCCGCTCAATGCGAACGGCAGCAAGCGTATAGACATATACGACCAAGCCGAATTTAGGGATAAACACATCGCCCCAACCGCACAAAGAGTCGGAAATAACGCATTTCAGACGCTCTCAATGGCGGCGCTTAGCGATTTTACCCGTTCTTCACGAGGAAGTGCATTCGTAAAAGGCGGGCCGTCCTGCCGCCAAAAGAAATCGTCTGTGTCCAGCCATTTGAACCCATATTCGCGCTCAAACACTTACCCTAATGCGGAAGTCCCGGCGCCAGAGGTGCCAAGTATATGGATAATTTGCTGTTCGCTCATATATCATTTTCCCCCAACCATTTACGCCCGCTCAAATTCATCACCGCGAGCGCATCATACAGTCATTTCTTTTGTTCGTCTGCCATCGCATTTATCGCCGTGTTATAATCAAGCTGGTACCTCTTGAATTATAATCAAAAAATCTCACGCCCAATATAATCAATTCCAACCATTCCAACCATTTATATACACGCGGAATCGCCGGCTCTGTCAAGGATAGTGCGGAGATTTTTTGAATGGGAAGCTTTATCTGCCGCGCTCCGATGGTACGCGGCCGATTGCGCGTTTAATGGAACAATCATCCTGTCTTGTCACCGCGCCTGGCCCTCGACAAGCTGACGCGCGTGGACGATTCGCCAGAATGACCGCCGTTTAGTTAACAATATACCTCGATTATCCCGCCGAGACGCCGCTCCGCGGATAAAGATAACGAGTCCGAACATGCCGGCAGGCGCTGGCGAAAATACCGGCGAGGCTGAGTCCGGCATAAACGAACCTCAGTTCTTTTATCAGAATCTCCCCGTCCTGCCGCCGTGCCTGGACCCCGATGAGCTGACGCGCGTAGACGAACCGCCCGAATGCCCGCCATGTTCCCTCTCGATGGGCATGACCGAAACGTTCCGGAACAGGAACACCTCACGCCCGCCTGTCAAGCGAAAACTGCCCGCGCGCGCGTAATCCATCGCCAGACGCTCCGGACGTACGGATCGCAGCCGCGCTTTCATCGCCGTAACCGAAACGAGCGCGGCAACAAGCCCGACGCCCGACGACACGAGAACGATGACCGTCAAGTCGGCGCCGCCGCCCGAATCCACATCCACGATATGCCCGCCGGCGGCGTTTTCCAGGATCATTTCCGCGCCGGCGGCATATTCGCCCAGCGCGGCGGCGTATTCACCCTCGGAGAGGCGCGGCCCCACGCCGCTCATCATCAGATCAATGCCGTAGTTCGTGAACCACTCGATACCGAGGCCGCGCGTCGTCACCGCCCAGAACCGCGTGCCCATGTCTATGAGGAGCATCACGCCGGAGCGCTCGCCGCCAACGCCGTAGCCGTTGTCGTCGTAATAGTCGTCGGAATAGGCTTTGATAGACTTACCACCCAAGCTCTCCGTCGTCACGGCTGAAACGTCCATGCCGTATTTCTCCGACAGGGCGTCAAGCCGCGCCGACAGATCGGACTCCTCGGCGGAGGTGAGCAGATCAGCCAGATCTGTCACGGAGACGCCTTTGGCGTACGCGGTCATGGGCGACAGCGCCGCCGCAATCACTACTATAAGGAAGATAAATTTTTTTGACACGCCCCGCCACCTCACAAGAAGAACGACATAATAAGCGCCGTAAGCAGCGACGCGCCGGTAAAAATGAAGCAGAACCACAGCCAGAACGCCAGCCAGTCCGTAGGCAGGTCTCCGACGAACTTACCGGTTTGCCCGTTCATCGCGAATACATACTTCTTGCCGCGCCACGTCGTGTTGAGCAGCCACACCGGGTAGAGCGCGTACCGGACACCGCCGTTCGACAGACGCACCGCGCCGCTCTCGCGCGAGACGGACGCGTAGCCGGCGACGGTGCGCTCAAGCAGAGCGAAAGCGCTTTCGCGGATACGTCCGTTCGCGCGCGGCGCGGCGGCTTCGGCGCCCACGTCGTATTTGTCGGCGGCGAAACCGGCCAAGTACGCCGTCTGAAAGTCCACAGCGCCGCCGAAGTCATACGGCTCGATCGATTCCATCAGGTCGTCGGGCATCTTGCCGGAGCCGTCGGATGGTACGCGCTCGAAAGATACGCGGCCTCTGCGAGTTACCATATAATGACTGATTTCGCGGTAATGATTGCGGCTGTCGCTCCACGAGCGAACTTTCGTCGCGCGGAAGCGCGCCTCGGCATCCGCGTCCGCGTCGTACAGCCAGAACGGCACGTATATCCCGCGCGTCTCGTTTATGTGATTCTCGTCCCGGAATATATTCGGCAGCAGCAGTTTGCCTTTCAGGTGGCGCTTCAGTGCCGCGCGGGCCTGTTCCCCAGTCAGCTTGAAAGGGATCAGCAGATCCGGCCGCAGGCCGCCCGACACGCGCCCGGTCAGTACGACGTGATTGCCGCAGAACGGACAGTCGGTGGCCGCCGTGTTCGTGTCCGCGACAAGCTCGCCGCCGCACGATTCGCACGTGAAAACGCCGACACCCGCCGATTCGCCCTCGTCCCAGCGCCTGCCGTCCGCCCAGCTTATGCTGTCGCCTACGTCGGCTTTCAGCGCCTCGTCGTAGCTCTTCAGCGCTTCCACGTCCAGTTCCGCGCCGCAGTAGGGGCATTTCATCCTCTGCGACTCCGCGTCGAAGGCTATCGCGCCCCCGCACGACGGGCATTTATACTCGATGTTCGCGGCCATCAGCGCTCCCCCGTCACTCGAAATCCTTGAACAGCAGACTCGGCTGCACTCCCGTGTTATTCTGATATTTTCCCGATATGTAGCGCTCGTATTCGCCCTCGATGGTATGGTAATAGATCTGGCAGATCTCGACGCCCGGATATATCCGCACGGGCTGGATACAGTGTATCTCCAGCGTCCAGTAGCCCCGGAAGCCCACGTCGCCGAAACCCGCCGTTACATGTACGCACAGCCCCAGCCTGCCGACGCTCGAGCGCCCCTCGAGCATCGGGACAAGCCCCTCTGTCGCGGTATACTCCAGCGTGCGCCCAAGGTAGAGCTTGCCGGGGAGCAGCTCCATCCCCTCCGGCGGGATCGTGATTTCGCGCGTGCGGTTCAGCCGCTTCATGTCGAGCGTCGCCTCGGCGTAGACCAGCATACGGTCGTGCAGCCGCAGGTTGTAGCTGTTCGGGTTCACGCGCTTCGCGTCGTACGGGTCGATTATTATTCCGCCGCCGATTCTTTTTTTAATTTCAAGCCCCGATAATATCATCGTATCAACTCCATGAAATCCTTAACAATAATGTCCGCCGCGGAGAGATCCTGAGCGCCGCTCGTCGGGTTTTGATAGCCCACGCAGAACATCCCGGCCGATTTCGCGGCGCGGACACCGTTCGCCGAATCCTCGACGACGGCGCATCTCTCCGGCGGGACGCCGATACGCCCGGCCGCGAGAAGGAATATATCCGGGAACGGCTTGCCGCGCGTCAACCCCTCGCCGGATATGACGGCGTCGAAAGCACCCGCCAGTCCTATATTTTCCAGCATACGCCCGATGAACGAATACGACGAGCTGGACGCCAGCGCGAGACGCGCGCCATCCTCCCGCAGCGCCGCGATCAGTTCCCGGGAACCGCGCGTAGGCTCGAAGATTACGCGCTCCAGCATTTCCGCCTTGATCCGATCGTGGGCGGCGATCAGATCGGCGGGCGAGGCGGCGAGGCCGAAATCGGCTATAAACTTATTCCAGCGGTTTTCGCTGGCCATCCCAGCGTAGGCCGCCACGCCTGCCGCGTCGGCAACGGCGCCGAAGATCGCCAGCGTCCGCGCGTCGGACTCGAAGTGGAACGGCTGGCTGTCGCACAGCACGCCGTCCATATCGAAGATCACGCCGTCCGCACCGCCGAATATCTTACTCGCCCTCATTGTCCGTATCCTCCAGCAATTGTCTGTAGATTTCGCGTTTAGGTACGCCCCGGTCCCGCGCTACCAGTTTCGCGGCCTCCCCGCGCGACGCCCCGCGCGACATGTAGAGCGCGGCGTGCTCGGCGGGTGTAAGCTCGCTCCAGCCGTCCGGCCCGGATTCTTCCCCCGCGCCCTCGATAACGAGGACTATCTCGCCGCGCGGCTCGTTCCGCGCGAAGTATTCCGCCAGAGAGACAAGCGTACCCTCGTGGACGGTCTCGTGAATCTTGGTCAGTTCGCGGCATACGGCGGCGCGGCGCTCCCCGAGCGTGTCCGCCAGTTCCGCCAGCGTCCTCGCGAGACGGTGCGGCGCCTCGAACAGCAGCGCAGCCCGCCGCTCCGACAAATATGACCGAAACATCCGGCCGCGCTCAGCTCCCCTCGCCGGGGGAAAACCGTCGAAAACAAACCGCCCGGCGGGTATCCCCGATACTGCCAAAGCGGCCGTCAGCGCGGACGCCCCCGGACAGACCTCAATATCCGCGCCGAGTTCGCGGGCCGCGCGGATCAGCTCGAAACCCGGATCGCTGACGCACGGCATTCCGGCGTCGGTGACGAGCGCGACGACGGCTCCGTCCGCGATCCGCTCGGCGATCCGCGCCGCCGATTCACGCGCGTTATGCTCATGATGGCTCACCAGCGGCGTTTTGATTCCGTAATGGTTAAGCAGCGTCAGCGCGCGCCGGGTATCCTCGGCGGCGATCAGATCGGCTTCGCGAAGCGCGCGGAGAACACGCGCGGTTATATCTTCCAGGTTTCCGATCGGTGTGGCGCAGACGCGTAGTCTACCCGGCAATCAGATCAGCCTCCGGCCCGCGAATTATCGCTGACCGAGCAGCCCGTCCAGCGCGACAAGCGCCGCGGCGCTGCCGCCGGTCAGTTTCAGCTTCTGGATTATCTCGCCAGCCGAGTCCTCTTCCTCAACCTGCTCGCGGACGAACCACTGGATGAACTCGAATGTGGCGTAATCCTTCTCGGAGAGTGCAAGCTCGGCTATGCCGCCGATAAGTCCGCTGACTTTGCGCTCGTGCGCGAGAACTTTCTCGAAGAGCGGCAGCAACCCCTCGTATACGGCGGGTTCGGCCTTGACGTCCGCCAAGACGGGGACGCCGCCGCGCCGCTTGATATGTTCGTAAATCTTCATGGCGTGCTCAAGCTCCTCGCGCGCCTGCTTCGCCATCCAGCCGGACACGCCCTTGTATCCGGCGGCGTCCGCCCAGGCGGACATGCCCAGATACAGGTAAGACGAGTACAGCTCGGCGTTGACCTGGGCGTTCAGAGCGCCCGTCATCGCGTCATTGATCACGCGGATCATCCCTTCTTATATCATTCTAGCTCGAACATCGACTTCGGAACGCCGCACAACGGGCACGTCCAGTCCTCGGACAGATCCTCGAAAGGGACGCCGCCGTCGTATACATAGCCGCAGATCTGGCAGCGCCATTTTCTGGCTGGCTGGGCCGCGCCGTTCTTAAACCGCTCGAACGCCTCGTAAGCAGCCGATTTCATCCGAGCGCGATAGTCGGCGTAGAGCAGGGGCTTCGCGGGATTGCCCGTCTTGCGGGCATCCGACGCGCGAAGCAGGTAGAGCGTATGGTCGGACAAATCGAGCCGTCCGGCGACGTCCGCCGTAATGACCGAGACGGCTGCGTCCAGCGAGGGCAGGCCGTCCGTGACCGAGTGCGGAACGTTCGGCCACTTGTCCGCGTCCCGCGAGGACTGGAACCCGAAGTTCGCGACGACGAACGGATCGACGTTATCCGGCAGAACCGAGACGGCGACGCGACCTGTCGCTTTCAGCGCCGCGTTCGTCGCGCTCCCCTTCATGACGGAGAGCGTCAGCATAGGCGGATCGTCGCTCGTGGCCTGCGCGAGCGCGTCCACAACACATCCGCCAAGCCTGCCGGAAGAGTCCGCGACTCCGGCGACATACAATCCGTAACTAAGCTCAAAAAAAGCGGTAATATCCATCTGATTCCACCTTTCTATCCCAGTGCCACATCCAGCGCCATCATTATAATAAAACCCGCGAGAACGCTGAACGTCCCCGCGTGGGAATGTTCGCCGAGCCGGGCCTCGGGTATCAGTTCCTCCACTACGACGTAGATCATGGCGCCCGCCGCGAAACTGAGCAGCCACGGCATAACTGGCGCTACCGCGTCCGCCGCCGCAACGGCCAGCAGTCCGAAGACCGGCTCGACCGCCCCGGACAGAACGCCCGCGCCGAAAGCCCGAAACCGCCCCATTCCCTCCTGCCGCAGCGGCAACGACACCGCCGCGCCCTCCGGGAAATTCTGCACGCCGATACCGATGGCCAGCGCCAACGCCGCCGCGTAAGCTCCGTCGCCGCGCCCCGCCGCGAGAGCGAACGCCAGTCCCACCGCCATCCCCTCGGGGATATTGTGCAGCGTTACAGCGGAGATAAGGAGGGTTGTCCGCCGGAAGCGGCTCGGCGCGCCCTCGGCCACGTCGCTGCCGATATGCAGGTGCGGGACGACTGAATCGAGCGCGAACAGAAACAACGCCCCCAGCGCGAACCCTCCGGCGGAAGGCAGCGCCCCCGGTATACCCGTACGCTCGGCTTCCTCGATCGCTGGGACTAGCAGACTGAACACAGCCGCCGCCGTCATAACCCCGGCGGCGAAACCCAGGAATACGCGGCGAGCCTTATCGGCGTTCGCGGACGGCATGACGAGCGCTGCGCCCGCGCCCAGCGCCGTCATGATAAATATGAAACCCAGGCCTGACAGCGGCCAGAGCAAGCCGGTCATACGCGTTTCGCCTCCGGAGCGGCGGACTGCCTCAAATTTTCTAAATATCTCTCGTTTTCCGCGGCGGCCGCGCGCACGCGTTCCGGCGCCGTTCCGCCCGGGATGTCCCGCGCCGCGACGACACGCTCCGGCGATATAGCCGCGTAGATCGATTCGTCGAACAGCGGGCTTGCCGCGCGGAACTCTTCCAGCGTCAAATCCTCCAGCGCCGATCCCTTGCCCGCGCAGTAGAGCACAAGCCGCCCGATTATCCCGTGCGCGTCCCGGAACGGGCAGCCGCGCCCGACAAGCCAGTCCGCCGCGTCCGTGGCGTTCATGAAGCCCGCCCCGGCGCGTTCGGCCATACGCCCCGTCAGCGCGGTCATCGTGCCGATCATCCCGGCAAACACGGGCAGGCACGCGGCCAGCGTGTCCGCCGCGTCGAATACGGACTCCTTGTCCTCCTGAAGATCTTTGTTGTAGGCCAGCGGCAAACCCTTTACCACGGTCAGCATGGCGATCAGGCCGCCGTATACGCGCCCCGTTTTGCCCCGGATCAGCTCCGCCATGTCGGGGTTCTTTTTCTGCGGCATTATGGATGAACCCGTGGAATACGCGTCCGAAAGCTCGACAAACGCGAACTCACCGGAGGACCACAGCACGATCTCCTCGCAGAAACGGCTCAGATGTGCCATCGTTATGCTGGCGGCGGACAGAAACTCCAGAACAAAGTCGCGGTCGGAAACGCCGTCCAGGCTGTTGCGCGACAACTCCGCAAAGCCCAGCCGCTCGCGGACAAACTCGCGGTCGATGGGATAGGCCGTACCGGCCAGCGCCCCGGAACCGAGCGGGCATACGTCCGCGCGTTCGCGGCAGTCGGCGAACCGCCCCGCGTCACGCCGGAACATCTCAAAATAAGCCAGCAGATGATGCCCCAATGTGACGGGCTGAGCGGGCTGGAGATGAGTATATCCGGGCATGAGAGACGCGGCGTGTTCCCCGGCCAACCGGTTGAGGACGGCCATAAGCTCCGCCAGAAGCCCGATTATCTCGTCGATACGCCGTTTAACATACATTCGAAGGTCAAGCGCCACTTGATCGTTGCGGGAGCGCCCCGTATGCAGACGCTTGCCCGCGTCGCCGATACGCTCCGTCAGCAGCTTCTCGACATTCATGTGGATGTCTTCGGCGCTCTCGTCGAACACGGCGCGCCCGGACTCGACGTCATCCAGAACAGCGTCCAGCCCGGCGGCTATCGCGTCGGCGTCCGACATCGGTATTATACCCTGGCGGCCCAGCATCTCCGCGTGGGCGCGGCTCCCCTCTATATCCTCGCGGAAGAGCCGCCGGTCGAAGCTGATCGACGAATGGAAATGGTTGGCCGCGCTGTCCGTCGCGCCCTCGAACCGTCCGCCCCAGAGCTTGCCGGTCACGGCGCGAACCCCCGACCATTGCGCGCGTTCATCATCGCGCGGACTTTCAGCGGCAGGCCGAACAGATTGATGAAGCCCTCGGCGTCGGCGTGACTGTACAGCCCGCCCGTCGTGAAGCTGGCGATATCCTCGTCGTAGAGCGAATAGGGAGACCTCGCCCCGGCGGATATAATGTTCCCTTTGTAGAGCTTGAGCCTTACACTGCCGGTTACGGCTTTCTGCGTCGAATCGACAAACGCCGTGAGCGCTTCCATCAGCGGCGTGAACCATTCACCCGAATAGGCCAGCTCCGCGAACTTCCCGGCCACGATCGCCTTGAAGGCGGTCGTCTGCTTATCGAGCGTGAGGTACTCCAGCTCGCGGTGGGCGTACATGAGGATGGCCCCGCCGGGCGTCTCGTACACGCCGCGGCTCTTCATGCCGACGACGCGGTTCTCGACGAGATCGACTATGCCGACGCCGTTCGCGCCGCCGACGGCGTTAAGCCTCTCGAGCAGGGCGACGGGCGGGATCCTCTCGCCGTCCAGCGCGACGGGAGCGCCTTCCTCGAAATCTATGGTGATATAGGAGGGCGTATCCGGCGCCTTGGACGGGTCCACGCCGAACTGAAGCATGTGGTCCCAGTTCGGCTCGTTCGCGGGATCCTCCAGCTCCAGCCCCTCGTGGCTAAGGTGCCAGATGTTGCGGTCGCGGCTGTAGCTCTGCTCGCGCGTCATGGGCAGGTCAATCCCGCGCCGCCGCAAGTACTCTAATTCCTCGTCACGGCTGTTCAAGTCCCACACGCGCCATGGGGCGATGATCTTAAGCTCGGGCGCGAGCGCCTTGATAGTCAGCTCGAACCGGATCTGGTCGTTGCCCTTCCCCGTCGCCCCGTGGCAGATGGCGGAGGCTTTCTCCCGCAGGGCCGTCTCGACGAGTTTTTTCGCGATGAGCGGACGCGCGACGCTGGTGCCGAGCAGATACTTGCCCTCGTACACGGCGCCGGCCTTCACCATCGGATATACGTAGTCCGTCACGAACTCCTCGCGGACGTCGAGGACATACGCCGCGGCGGCTCCGTGGGCCTTCGCGCGCTCAATAAGACCGCCGGTCTCCTTACCCTGACCGACGTCCACGCATACCGCGATGATCTCGCTGCCCGGATAATTCTCTTTAAGCCATGGGATGATAACGGTTGTATCCAGCCCGCCCGAATAGGCGAGCGCGATTTTTTCCGGCATGGTTACCCCTCCTGTTTGTGAAGATTATAACTGAAGTCAGGGATAAATGCAATGGTATTTGAGAGCGGTAGCTTAGCGGAAGTTCGGACGCCGACCAAGGCGATGGATATTTCAATGAGCGGAAGACGGATGCGCTTTCGTGAGCACAGAGGCATTGGATCAGGGGAAAGTTTACTTTATAACATGCGCGGGATGCTAAAGCCATGTATATTTCTATAAAAAGACCGTCTTTGATACAATTTAATTTTGTCCATTTTTATGGGCGCAATGATACACAGAGTATCGATGATTTGGCAGTCACACTGTGGCATGGGCGTGGTATGGCTGGGAGTAACTGTAACGCCGCTCTCTGCTTTGCTGAGGCCTCTGCTGCTAATTGTACCTGCTGAAATTTTATCCGACTATTCATTTTTCGACACGAGCGTATACAGATTCGCCCGCTGACCACCGTTCTCACGGAATTGTGCCTGACGCGTGATAAGCCCAGCCGCAGGTTGGATTCGCGAAGTACAGCCTTGATGAGCTTGCGGTAATCTCGATAAGCAGCTTTTCGGCGTCATAGGTGGCTTTCGCGGCTTTTTCGCGGTCTTTGTGTAAATGTCAACTGAAAAATCACCCACCCAATATAATTGAAAAATCACCCACCCCCAAAACAAAGCGCGAATTTAAGCGGTCTTCGTTTTGGGGGTGGGTGATTTTAATTATATCG
>JAISCI010000052.1 GCA_031265685.1 Clostridiales bacterium | reverse complement strand
TTATTTAGATTCTGTTTATGCCGTGCAATTGGATTCTTGTTGTATACAAAAACGTTCCATGTGTGCGGTAATTTATCGTACATATGGAACGTTTTTTCGTTTGTCGGAGAAGGGAAATTTGTTCTCATATACAGTAAAGATTTTTCTCAGTATTCTTAAACGCTTACAGCGGCGTTCGTTAGAAAGAAAAAGTATTATAGCATACATTATCTACTAAAGCCATGGATATTTCAATTATTTCACGTACTGAAAGGGTAGAAGAGGTGTAATTTACGGCATTCCACTTGCCCTGTCCCCTGCCGCGCCGGAACCGCGCTGCGGCAATGAGCGGAAACATATTTGGCGGCGCGGGGCGTTTATGAAACGAATTGATGGCTTCGTTCTTTCGCGCTTGACGCGCGCGCCAGAATATGCTATTATAATAGGAAGAGAGCCGCAATGAACGCAATAGTGGCGGCTGTTTTTATGTGATATGTATATTATTGACATAAAACTCCATAATTTCAGAAATTACCGCGAGCTGTCGCTTTCGCCCGCGCGCGGCGTCAACGTCCTGATCGGGTCCAACGCCCAAGGCAAGACCAATCTGCTGGAGGCGGTGTATCTCTGCGCGACGGCACGGTCGCGGCGGGCGCGGTCGTCGGGGCAGATGATTGCCTTCGGAGAGGAGCGAGCCTTCGCGCGCGTCGCCGTCGACAACAACGGACTGACCGACCGAGTGTCGATCAACCTTGCCAACGGCAAGAAGGGCGTTATGGTCAACGGCGCGGCGGTCGCGAAACTGGGCGACCTGTTCGGCGCGCTGTACGCCGTGCTGTTCGCGCCGGAGGATTTGGGGCTGGTAAAGAGCGGGCCAGCCGAGCGCCGGCGCTTCATGGATCTGGAGCTGTGCCAGCTCTCCCCGGTCTATTATTACGATTTGTCGAATTACTGCAAGTCGCTGGCTCAGCGCAACAACCTGTTGCGTGACGCGCGCGTACGGGGACGCGCGGACGACGCGCTTGGCGTCTGGGATGATACGCTGTCGGATCTGGGGGAGCGTATTGTCAAAAAACGCGCCGAATTTGCCGAAACTTTGGCCGAAACCGCCGCCCGCATCCATTCCCGCGTAACGGGCGGACGCGAGTCGCTCCGGATCGTCTATCGGCCATCGGTCCGCCCCGGGCTGTTCGCGGACGCGCTCCGCGAAAACCGGTCTCGGGATATATCACGCGGCATGACCTGTTCCGGCGCCCACAAAGACGACTTGGCTTTCGTCATCAACGGCCGCGACGCCAGGCTCTACGGCAGCCAGGGGCAGCAGCGGACGGCGGCGCTGTCGGTCAAGCTGTCCGAGGCGCTTATCATTCTTGAGGAAAAAGGCGTTTCGCCTGTCCTGCTGCTGGACGACGTGTTCAGCGAGCTGGACGAGAGCCGCCGGGAACAGCTGCTCGACTATACGTCCGGGTTGCAGACTTTCATCACCGCCGCCGACGCGTCGGACGTGTCCCGCGAGACGGCGAAGAGCGGCGCGAGGATTTACCGCGTGGAGAACGGAACGATAAGCGGGGCGGGGCCGCCGGGGTTTTTCTGATACATACTAATCTCCGTTTTTTTAGCGGAGATTAGTATGACATCCATAACGGGAGGCTAATCGAATTGGGCGAGGACTACGGCGCGAACAGCATACAGATACTCGAGGGGCTTACGGCGGTGCGCAAGCGCCCGGGCATGTATATCGGAACCACCGGTACGCGCGGCCTTCACCATTTGGTGTATGAAATCGTCGATAACGCCGTGGACGAGGCGCTGGCCGGATACTGTGACAGTATCCTGGTGACGCTCCACAACGACGGCGCGGTCTCAGTCATGGATAACGGGCGCGGTATCCCCGTCGGCATAAACAATCAGGCCGGTATCCCCGCCGTCGAGGTCGTTTTTACGATTCTGCACGCGGGCGGCAAGTTCGGCGGCGGCGGATACAAGGTGACGGGCGGTCTGCACGGCGTGGGCGCGTCGGTCGTCAACGCCCTGTCCGAGTTTCTGCTAGTGCGTATCTTCACCGAGAGCGGCGACGTCTACGAGCAGCGGTACGAGCGCGGGGTAGTCGCGGATCCGCTGCGCGTCGTATGCAAATCGGGCGTCGTCGCGGACGCGCCGAGGACGGGGACCTACGTCCGGTTCAAGCCCGACGGCGATATATTTGAGCGAGTGGAGTTCGACCGGGAAACGCTGGCGCAGCGCTTCAGGGAGACGGCCTTCCTGACCAAGGGGCTGGCGATAACCCTGCGCGACGAGCGCGAGCCGGAGCCTTCCCCGGACGAGGATACGCCCGAGCGTCCCGGCCCCGGTGTGGAGACGTTCCACTACGAGGGCGGCATAAAACAGTTCGTGGAGTATATCAACAAGGGCCGCGCGCCGCTCTGCGGCGACATATTCTACGCCGAGGGCAAGCGCGACGATATTCTGGTCGAGGCGTCTCTGCAGCACAACGACGGGTATATAGAAAACGTCTATACGTTCGTAAACAATATCAACACAACCGACGGCGGCTCGCATCTGGCAGGTTTCCGCTCGGCGCTGACGAAAACGATCAACGACTATGGCCGTAAATTCGGATTGCTTAAAGATAACGACAAGAATCTCTCCGGCGACGACGTCCGCGAGGGGCTGACCGCGGTTATAAGCGTCAAGATAATCGACCCGCAGTTCGAGGGGCAGACTAAGACGAAACTCGGAAACAGCGAGGCAAAGACGGCGGTCGAGTCGGTGGTGTGCGAACAGCTCGGGTATTTTCTGGAGGAACACCCGAACGCCGCGAAGACGATCTTTGAGAAGGCGGCGCTGTCGGCCAAGGCGCGTGAAGCCGCGCGGAAGGCGCGCGAGCTGGTCCGGCGCAAATCGGCGCTGGATTCGGGCAGACTGCCGGGCAAGCTGGCCGACTGCTCCGAGAAGGACCCGGCCAAGTGCGAGATATATATCGTCGAGGGCAACTCCGCCGGCGGCAGCGCCAAGAACGCACGCACGCCGAAGACCCAGGCGATCCTGCCTCTGCGCGGCAAGATTCTCAACGTGGAGAAAGCCGGGGCCGAGCGCATACTGGGCAACGAGGAGATCCGCGCGATGATAACGGCCTTCGGCACCGGCGCGCGCGAGGACTTCGACGTCAACAAGCTGCGCTACCACAAGATAATCATCATGACGGACGCGGACGTGGACGGCGCGCATATCCGAACGCTGCTGCTCACGTTCATGTTCCGGTTCATGCGCCCCCTGATCGAAACAGGCAAGGTGTATATCGCCCAGCCGCCGCTCTACCGAGTCGCCAAGGCGAAAAGGGAATATTATGTTTATAAGGACGAGGAACTGGAAGATCTGCTCAACGATATAGGGCGCGACGGCGTAAAAGACATCCAGCGCTACAAGGGACTCGGCGAGATGGACGCCGACCAGCTCTGGGACACGACGATGGATCCGAAGAACCGCGTTCTGCTGCGCGTCGAGATGGAGGACGCGATGGCCGCCGACGATATATTCACGCGGCTGATGGGCGATAAGGTGGAGCCAAGGCGCGAGTTCATACAGACATACGGCAAATACGTTAAGAATCTGGACGTTTAGAAACGAGTGAAGTGATTAGATGGATGAGAATGAAATCAACGACGCGGGCGGGGATATAGAGGATCGCGTCCGAAACGTGAAGATAGTCGAGGAGATGCACGACTCCTATATCAACTACGCGATGAGCGTTATCGTGGCGCGCGCCCTGCCGGACGTGCGCGACGGCCTTAAGCCCGTCCAGCGCCGTATCCTGCACGCAATGAACGAGCTTAACCTCGACCCGGTCAAGGCTTATAAGAAGTGCGCGCGTATCACGGGCGACACCATGGGTAAATACCACCCTCACGGCGATTCGTCGATATATTCGGCGCTGGTGCGTATGGCGCAGCCGTTCTCGCTGCGCTATCCCCTGGTGGACGGCCACGGCAACTTCGGCTCGATCGACGGGGACGAACCAGCCGCCCAGCGTTATACCGAGGCCAGGCTGGCGCCCATGGCGATGGAAATGCTCCGTGACATCGAAAAGAACACCGTTACTTTCGTGCCCAACTACGACGAGGAGTTTACCGAGCCGTCCGTTCTGCCGAGCCGGTTCCCGAACCTGCTCGTCAACGGCTCGAACGGCATAGCCGTCGGCATGGCGACTAACATTCCGCCGCACAACCTGCGGGAGGTCGTCGACGCGCTTATCTTTATGATCGACAGCCGCGCGGCGGGAAAGGATCCTACGCCCGACGACCTGATCAGGATCGTCCGCGCGCCGGACTTCCCCACGGGCGCCGTCATCCACGGGCTGAGCGGCGCGCGAGCGGCCTACCGCACCGGCCGCGGAACGGTCGCCATACGGGCCGTCTCGAGCGTGGAGCCGTTCGGCAACGGCGGGCGTTTCCAGATAGTCGTGACGGAACTGCCGTATCAGGTGAACAAAGCCGTGCTGATAAAGCGTATCGCCGACCTGGTGAAAGAGAAGCGTCTCGAGGGCATAACCGATCTGCGGGACGAGTCTGACCGCAACGGCATCCGGATCGTCATGGAGCTTTCGCGGACGGCGAATCCCGGCGTAATCCTGAATAACCTGTATAAGCATACCCAAATGCAGGAAAAATTTGGCATAATCATGCTCGCCCTCGTGGACGGCGAACCGAAGGTAATGGGTCTTCGGGATATGCTGACGCACTACCTGCGGTTCCAGAAGAGCGTAGTCGAGCGGCGCACACGGTTTGACTTGGCGCGGGCTGAGAAACGCGCGCATATCGTCGCGGGTTTCCTCATCGCGCTCGACCATATCGACGAGATAATCGCGGTGATCCGCGCGAACCGCGACATAAACGTATCGAAGGAAATAATAACCGAACGGTTCGGGCTGTCGGGCGAACAGGCCGACGCGATAGTTGAAATGCGCCTGCGGTCGTTGTCGGGACTGGAGCGCGAGCGGCTGGAGAAGGAAGCCGCCGAACTGGCCGCGCTTATCGCCGAGATGAAGTCGATCCTCGCGGACGAGAACAAACTGCTCACAGTCGTCAGGGACGAGCTGACCGTGATCCGCGGCAAATACGGCGACGAGCGCCGCAGCCGCATCGAGGACGAAGAAGTGGCGGAGCTTGAAAACGAGGATCTGATTGAGGAGAAAGTCAGCGTTATAACACTGTCGGCATTCGGCTACGTGAAGCGATTGCCTGTTTCGGCGTACCGCAGCCAGAACAGGGGCGGCAAGGGCGTGATCGGCATGGGCACGCGCGACGAGGACGCCGTGAAGGACATTATAGTGGCCGGTTCGCACGACTCGCTGATGTTCTTCACGGATCAGGGGCGCGTGTACCGCGTCCGCGCGTATGGCGTCCCCGAGGCGTCCCGCGCGGCGAAGGGCGTGGCGCTCGTCAACCTGGTCGGGCTTTCGGGCGGAGAGACCGTCAGCGCCGTAATACCGCTCAAGCAGGGCGCGGAGGGCTTCCTGACGATGGTAACGCGGACGGGCGTCGTTAAGCGCTGCCCGTTGTCGGCCTTTGCGAACATCCGCGATTCGGGGCTTCGCGCCGTTGGCCTGCGCGACGGCGACGCGCTGATCACTGTGAAGCTGACGCGCGGCGGCAGCCGGATCGTAATCGCGACGGCGGGCGGCATGGGTATCATGTTCGACGAGAACGAGATTCGTCCGATGGGCCGCGAGGCGACGGGCGTCAAAGGTATCGCGCTTCGGGACGGCGACGCGTGCGTCGGCGCCGAGACGATAGAGATGGGAGCGAACCTGCTGACCGTCTCCGCCGGGGGCTTCGGCAAGCTGACCCCGGCGGATCAGTTCCGGCTGCAGAGCCGCGGCGGGTTCGGCACGATAATCCACAGAGTGACCGAACGCACCGGACAGCTGATTGGCCTGACCGCCGCCGTCGAAGGCGACGGGCTGATGCTCATCAATTCCGAGGGCGTTGTTATTCGGATACGCGTGGCAGATATATCTACAACCGGCAGAATCGCCCAGGGTGTAAAGTTGATCGACCTCAGCGACGACGTCAGCGTCGTCGGCGCGGCGAAGATTGAGGATGAGGAGGCCACCGCCAAGCCCAGCGGTGAATGTCAAGACCCTAAATCATAAGGTTTTGGCGATGCGCCGTCGTGGAAGGAGCCATTTTGAGACAAAAAGGCCACTCCCACCCCAGCCACGATA
>JAISCI010000083.1 GCA_031265685.1 Clostridiales bacterium | reverse complement strand
CGCGTCCGCGACGCTAAAATGTTCGCCAAGGCGATTGCCGAGGACAACATAGACAGGCCGACGACCGAGATTCACGAGGCGAACAATGCCATTATCAGCCAAATATTGATGGAAACAATCATGTCCGACGAAACGGAAACCGCCGAAAAGCTGAAAGCCGCCAGCGCGATTGCGCAGTTACAGGGGGCGCAGGTTCGCAATGAGAAGCTGAAAATCGACGCGCGTAAGGCCCGAAGCGTGTTTGAGATTGCCATAAGAGAACTGAAAGAAGCGGTTTTTGAGGAACTGGGAGAACACCCGCAGATTGCCGACGCCGTAATCCGTATCGCGGATAGTAAATTGAGCGAGGTTGAGCGGGCGATAAATGTTTGAAATTGGAAGTGTCTATGAGTTTTTGTAGACACTTTTTGAATGGTTAATGTCGTTTGTAGCGACAAAAACGTGCTGACAGTACGTGTTTTATAAGCGGTACGGCAACGGCGGGCAACGCTGATAATGCATAATTAAACACTGAACAACGGCGGATAACGGGTTGTAACGGTTAGTTTACTGGCGTTTTGTATAGGGTGTTCCTTGCGGTTTTTACAACCTACTCACAATACAGACATGCCCCAAACCCAGGACTCTTCTCCCGCGTATCTTTTATAAAATTAAAAAACGGGATTTTGAGAGAAAAAACACATTCGTAATTCTCAACCCAGTATTTCCGAATTATTGTTATTTCCGCGCTTCACACAAACATATCCCAATATAAGGCTCAGGCAAAGACCGACGACCAACAGTCTCCCTCGGCCTGAGGCCAAAGAGAGACTGTTGGAATTATAGACGCTTACTCGAAAATCTTAATAACGTTCCCGGCGCCGACAGTCCGGCCGCCCTCGCGGATGGCGAAGGTAAGACCCTGCTCCATGGCGATGGGCGTGATCAGCTCGATGTTCATCTCAATGTTATCGCCCGGCTTGCACATCTCGACTCCGTCCGGCAGCGAGATAACGCCGGTAACGTCGGTAGTGCGGAAATAGAACTGCGGACGGTAGTTATTGAAGAACGGCGTGTGGCGACCGCCCTCATCCTTCGTCAGAACATAAACCTGCGCCTGGAACTTCGTGTGCGGGGTGATCGAGCCGGGCTTAGCCAGCACCTGCCCGCGCTCAATATCCGTGCGCTGGACGCCGCGCAGGAGCGCGCCGATGTTGTCGCCGCCCTGAGCGAGATCAAGGCTCTTGCGGAACATCTCGATGCCGGTTACTACTACTACGCGCTTATCCTCGACAAAACCGACGATCTCCACGCTGTCCTGCACCTTAAGCGTGCCGCGCTCCACGCGCCCGGTGGCGACGGTGCCGCGTCCGGTAATCGTGAATACGTCCTCAACGGGCATAAGAAACGGCTTGTCGTTCTCGCGGACGGGATCGGGGAAGTAACTGTCAACAGCTTCCATCAGCTCGAGGATAGAATCCCCCCACTTGCCCGTGTTGTCCTGCAGCGCCTGGTAGGCGGAACCGCGGATAATCGGGATCTCGTCCCCCGGGAACTGGTTCTTGTCCAGCGTCTCGCGCACTTCCATCTCGACCAGCTCGAGTATCTCCTCGTCGTCCACCATGTCCACTTTGTTCAGGAACACGACGATCTTGGGAACGCCGACTTGGTGCGAAAGCAGGACGTGCTCGGCGGTCTGCGCCATAACGCCGTCGTTGGCGGCGACGACCAGTATAGCGCCGTCCATCTGGGCGGCTCCGGTGATCATATTTTTAACATAGTCGGCGTGGCCGGGGCAATCGACATGCGCGTAATGGCGATTGGCGGTCTCATATTCGACGTGCGTCGTCGAGATCGTGATCCCGCGCGCCTTCTCCTCCGGCGCCTTGTCGATCTTGTCAAACTCGACGTATTCGCCGAGACCAAGGCGGTCGTGAAGGGTCTTCGTTATGGCGGCGGTGAGCGTAGTCTTACCATGGTCGATATGGCCGATCGTGCCGACGTTGACGTGCGGCTTGTTTCTGACGAATTTAGCCTTACCCATGTGCGTAAATGCCTCCCCTGTTAGGATTAGTCTGTCCAGTCATATTAGCCTTCATTATAGTGCCGGCGCGGCCAAAACGCAAGAGAAATTTTCCGTCAGGACGCGATGGCGCGTCTACTGTTTCAGAATTAAAGCTGACATTTGTTTTGTAAGGTTCGCGCCTGTGAAGTTTGCCTGGTTCACGCGAAAATGCGATGCAAACTTCTGTCACGCGAAAATTACCTTCTTAAAAACAAATGTCACTGTCTGACCTGAAACAGTATCAGTCGCCGGACCTGCCGGCGGCCAGCTTCTCCTGAATATTCTTCGGCACGGGATCGTAGTGGTGAACCTGCATAACGTACACGCCGCGCCCCTGCGTCTTCGAGCGCAGGTCGGTTGAATAGCCGAACATCTCGGCCAGAGGCACCAGCGAGTGCACGATCTGCGCGTTGCCGACGGTCTCGAGCGACTCGATACGCCCGCGCCGGCTGTTTATGTCGCCGATAACGTCGCCGGTGTATTCCTCGCTCACGGTGACATCCACCTTCATTATCGGCTCCAGCAAGACGGGGTCGCCCTTACGCATCGCGTCCTTAAAGGCCATAGAACCGGCTATCTTGAACGCCATCTCGCTTGAGTCCACCTCGTGGAAACTGCCGTCCCAGAGCGTGGCTCGGAAGCCCAGCACAGGGAACCCGCCGATTATGCCGCTCTGCATAGCCTCGACGATACCTTTCTCGACGGCGGGGATATACTCCTTCGGTATCACGCCGCCGACTATGGCGTTGACGAACTCGAAAGGCTTTTCGGAATCGTTCGCGTCCAGCGGCTCGAACTTTACCTTTACGTGGCCGTACTGGCCGTGGCCGCCCGTCTGTTTGATATAGCGCGCCTCCACGGACGCGCCCTTGCGGAACGTCTCGCGGTAGGCCACCTGCGGCTTGCCGACGTTCGCCTCCACTTTGAACTCGCGCAGCAGACGCTCGACGATTACCTCCAAGTGAAGCTCGCCCATGCCGGCGATGATCGTCTGGCCGGTCTCCTGGTCGGTGTAGGTGCGGAACGTAGGATCCTCGTCGGAGAGCTTCTGGAGAGAAAGCCCCAGCTTATCCCGCCCCGCCTTGGTCTTAGGCTCGATGGCCACGAATATGACCGGTTCGGGGAAGTTCATGGACTCGAGTATAACCGGGTCGTCCTCGGTGGAGAGCGTGTCGCCCGTGGTAGTGAGCTTAAGCCCGACGGCGGCCGCTATGCCGCCCGCGCCTATCGAGTCCACCTCGTGGCGCTCGTTCGCGTGCATCTGGAGGATGCGCCCGACGCGCTCTTTTCTGCCCTTGGTCGAGTTGTAGACGTAGGATCCGCTGGTCAGCGTACCGGAATAGACGCGGAAAAACGCCAGCTTGCCGACGTACGGATCGGTCATTATCTTGAACGCCAGCGCGGAGAACGGTTCGTCGTCCGACGCGCGGCGCGTTATCTCTTCCTCGCCCGAAGCGTCCGTGCCCTTGACGGGCGGGATGTCGGCGGGCGACGGCAGGAAGTCCACAACTGCGTCGATGAGCTTCTGCACGCCCTTGTTCTTGTAGGCGGAACCGCACAGCACCGGGACGATCAGGTTCGACACGCAGCCTTTGCGCAACGCGGCGCGCACCTCGTCCTCGGTCAGCTCGCCGCCATCCAGGTAGCGCTCCATCAGCTCGTCGTCGCTCTCGGCGGCCGCGTCCAGCATTACGGCGCGGTACTTCTCAGCCAGCTCGCGCATATCCCCGGGTATCTCCTCGCGGGAGACGTCCTGCCCTTTATCGTCGTTGTAGATATAGGCCTTCATATCGATCAGATCGACGACGCCCCGGAAGCCGTCCTCGCTGCCTATCGGCAGGTTAACGGGAATCGGGCGCTTGCCCAGGCGATCCGTTATCATGCCGACGGCGCGGAAAAAATCCGCGCCCATTATATCCATCTTGTTGACGAAAGCGATGCGCGGCACGCCGTATTTGTCGGCCTGCCGCCAGACGGTCTCGCTCTGCGGCTCGACGCCGCCCTTAGCGCAGAACACGCCCACCGCGCCGTCCAGAACACGAAGCGCGCGCTCCACCTCGACGGTGAAATCCACATGGCCGGGAGTATCGATAATATTGATCTGGGTATCGCGCCAATGAGCCGTCGTCGCGGCGGACGTTATAGTTATGCCGCGTTCCTGCTCCAGCTCCATCCAGTCCATAACGGCGGTGCCCTCGTGAACCTCGCCGATCTTATACGTGCGCCCCGTGTAATAGAGGACGCGCTCGGTCAGCGTGGTTTTGCCGGCGTCGATATGCGCCATTATGCCGATATTTCTAGTGCGTTCTAGGGGGTATTCCCTCCCCATCACAAAACCTCCGAAAACAAAAGATAATCTGGAAACTACCACTTATAGTGGCTGAACGCCTTGTTGGCGTCGGCCATCTTGTGGACTTCTTCCTTTTTCTTGACGGCGCCGCCGGTACCGCCGATGGCGTCCATCAGCTCGGCGGCAAGGCGCTCTTCCATCGTGCGCTCGCCGCGCTTGCGCGAATAGAGCACAAGCCAGCGAAGCCCCAGAGTCTGGCGGCGGTCAGGCTTGATCTCCATAGGCACCTGATATGTCGATCCGCCGACGCGGCGCGCCTTAACCTCGAGCACGGGCATGATGTTATTCAGCGCCGTGTCGAACGCCTCAACGGCAGGCAAGCCCTTTTTGTCAGTGACCCGACTCAGCGCGCTGTAGACGATCCGCTCGGCCACGCTCTTCTTGCCGTCGAGCATGACCGTGTTAATAAGTTTGGCGATCATTTTGGATCCGTAGATTGGATCAGGCAATATATCGCGTTTAGCCACATGTCCTTTTCTTGGCACTTGTCTTCCCTCCTTTACCATACGCGGTTGCGTAAAGTTGGTACTCGCCGCTAATAAAGCGGCGATCGCGCCATGTACGCATAATCTTCCCAATATTCCTAAAAATTATCAGTACAAGGCGGTTCCCAAAACTTACCTTTGATCTTGCCTCACTCTGGCTTCTTGCCTCTTGCGTTTAGTTACTTCTTTTTCTTAGGCCTTTTCGCCCCATACTTCGACCGCGCCTGGCCGCGCTTGGCGACGCCCGCCGTATCCAGAACGCCGCGCAGGATATGGTACCGCACGCCCGGAAGGTCGCGCACGCGCCCGCCGCGGATAAGGACGACGCTGTGCTCCTGCAGGTTGTGACCCTCGCCGGGGATGTATGTCGTAACCTCCATGCCGTTGCTAAGGCGCACACGAGCGATCTTGCGCAGGGCGGAATTGGGCTTCTTGGGTTTCTCCGTCCTGACCGTGGTGCAAACGCCGCGCTTCTGCGGCGACGCCTGATCCGTGCGGCGCTTGAGAAGCGTGTTGAAACTCCTTTGAAGCGCCGGGGCGGTGGACTTGCGGATCTTATTCTTGCGTCCCCGCTTGATCAGTTGGTTGACTGTCGGCAAATCTCGCACCTCCTTGATATTTGGTTGAGCCATCCCGCGCAAAAAACAAGAGACCGCGCGAAACACTGCGTTAGTATAGCAGGTCCTGGCGCGGAAGTCAATAGCGGGTTTTCAAAGTCTGCCGATTAGATGTCAATACGCTAAACAAAAGATTTTTGCGTGCAGAAGGGCGGGTTTGGCGCGAAAAACAATTCCCTGAAAGTGCAGGTAAGCGCCAAAAAAACGCAAAGAGCGCCACGTGTATTTGTAAACTGAAAAATCCGCCACCCATTATAATCGAAAAATGCGCCAATCAAACAAAAAAACGCCGTAACCAAGCGAACTGTGAGCAGCGGCTGGCGGATCTTAATTATAATGGGTGGTGAATTCTTCAACTAACATATCCGCTATATCATTCTGTGGTCGTGTCCGGTCTCCCGCGCGATTTGATGATTCGACATCCGCGCCTCTTTCATCCCGATAATTCGCTCTTTGTCTACCAATCCGTGCGACAAGAAACGGCATATTCCGCAATTTTGTTAGTATAGCCTGAAAAGGGCTATCCCCCAAAGCGTCGGGGTGTCCCCGTCCGAAACGGCTGGCGGAGTAATCCGCTTGTTCGGTTGCATGAGGAGACGCCTTGAACGCCTTAGTTCCAAGGGTAAGTCAGGGCTAGGGGAAGAGTGGTATGGTAAGTGATAAACGAA
>JAISCI010000118.1 GCA_031265685.1 Clostridiales bacterium | reverse complement strand
ATATGAAATAAAAATCCGCCACCATTAAAACGAGCCGCTTAACTAAGCGGTCTTTGCAAAAATGATAACGGATTTAAATCGTATTGGGCGGTGGATTTTTTGATCAATAAATACACCTTTTGAGGGAAAGGAGGTGACGCGCATGGATGATTATCTCTATAACGACGCGGAATTTTTTGATGAGTCGTTCGTCTGTTTCGGAATAAAATACACAAAGAAAATTATTACCAACGCCGGAAACGACGACGAATGCCGGAAACTCATCCGCGAAGGCTGGAAAGTCCTTTGTTTTATATATTTTGTCGGTTATCTCGACTCGTTTCAGACCACATTGGGACTTCCCGCCGCAATCCATGCGTAATCCTGAGGGAATTTTGCAGGTTCAGGAAAAATTCATAGCCGCGCCCACCGCGCGGTTTTTAATTACAGCGCGTTTGGCTGTATCTGGCAATACACTAGGCTTTCCGCCTCCCTTTCCCTGTTAAGACTACTCCCAATCTTGCCGATACTCTAAATTAAGGCAAGATAAAAACTTTTTGCCAATCCCTTACAGCCCCTTGAATATTACGGGCTGTTTGTGGTAAGATGGTTTAAGGTAGATTAGTACCTAAAACTATTGTAATACACAAATGCGAGATTGTCAACAGTTATTTTCGCATTTGCTAGATTATTTTTAGGGTGATTATGCTTGATGTCCATCACAGAGAGGTTGCTGGATGCGCTGAGAAGGAAAAACATAAGCCAAACCCAGCTTTGCGAGCATTTAGGGGTTGGAACGAGCACCGTTTCTAATTGGAAAACGTGTGACTCTGATCCACCCGCAAAACTCGTCTTCCCCATCTGTGAATTTATCGGCATAAATATCACCTGGCTGCTGACCGGCGAAGGCGAGATGAGCCGGAACGCCGCGCGGCCTGTTATTGACGTACCCACCCCCGAAGAAACCGCCGAACTGCGCCGTTATTTCGACCGCCTGCCAGCTTTCAAGCGCGGCAAGGTGGTGGGTTACGCCCAGTTATTGGAGGATGATGAAGTTTGCGGATTCAGGCAAACTTCATCATAGAGGATTTGCGGCATGACGACCGAATTATCAGCCGCATACAAAAAATGGCGCTGTCCGTGAGTTTCCCGGAACAATCAATACGCGCGGAGCTGGCGTCAAAGGAGAATGAGGAAATTCTACGGTCATTTTTGCGTGAACCGTGCAAAAATGCATGATCGCTGTTGGAGGGATAGAGATGGCGAGGGTTAAGGCGACTGCTGATAGACTGAACAGCTGGGACGACGTGGATCGGATATTTAGATTAATTTGCGAAGCTGAACGGAATTTTGCTTGGTTCACGCAAAATTCCACGGCTATTGAGGAACAGCAAACGGAAATGCGCCGGGCGATAAACGACGCCAAGGAACACGCTGATAAGCTGATAAAGGATTTTCGCGTGGTTCAAGCGAAAATCATAGCCGCTTCAGGCCGCTATAGACGTTTTGGAAAAACAAGTCAAGGCGTTCGTTGACGGCCACAAAGGCGACTTGGACGGCAAGACCAAATTCCTAACGTTCGGATCGGTGGGATACCGCCAATCCACGTCGCTTAGGTTTTCGGGCGTCAAGGCTGACGAGGTTCTGGAACGGCTGAAAGCGCTGAAACTTCACGACTGCATACTCACAAAGGAAACCGTCAACCGCGATATTCTGCGGACCAAGACACCTGACACTCTGGAGAAAGTCGGCGCGAAGATGGTCTCGGGCGATACGTTCTACTACGAGGTCGACCGCGAAAAAGTCAGGAGGTGACGGCATGACAAACGCGCAAAGGAACTTAATATTCGCGCTGGCAAAGAAATGCGGCTGGGGAAAACCCGAACTCTACGCGCACGTTGAGCGGCTGACGGGGCAAGGAATTTTGCATGGGTCAAGCAAAATTCATACGTCGCTTAAAAACACCGCGCTGAGCTACAGCGAAGCTTCGCGCGTAATCAACAGTCTGCTGCCCGAAGAACTGACCATACCTGGAGGTTTCGGCTCCGCCGAAACTGACGCTGGATTCCTCCCTGGGGAAGTTTGCGTGAATCGAAGCATTATCGTGTGGTTCAAACGATAATGCGATGCAAACTTCCGACCCGGCAGACTCCAAAACGCGTCACCGCACCGCGAGCCGGCGCGGCTAGGAATGGCGACGCAAAAGCAGAGAGATTTTATGGATGGACTAGCCCGTGAGCTTGGCTGGAAAACTCCGGACGGGAGCGCCGATATGACGCGGATATCGCGGTTCATCAAGGAACGCTTCCATATCGACCGCATGGAATGGCTTGACGCGGCCACGGCGTCCAAAGTGATAGAGGGCTTAAAGGCCATGAAGGCGAGACTTAAGGAGGATAATAATGGCGTACACACTGAAACAGCGGCTTGTGCCGGACGGGATGGGCAATAACCCCAACTCGCGCTTACCGCACATAACTTACATAACGATCGCGAACGCGAAAATGCACGCCGATTACCAATAATAAATTTCGCTTGAACCACGCGAAATTCAGAGGCGGTTCCGGCGACAATCAGACGAGCTGGCACTATACCGTGGACGCGGACGAGGTGTGGCAGAGCTTCGAAGACAACCGCATATGCTGGCATGCGGGAAACGCAACCGGCAACAATTATTCTATCGCGATTGAGATTTGCGTCAACGACAAGGTGGGGTTCGCGAAAGCCTGTGACAACGCGAATGAATTTTGCTTGAACCATGCAAAATCCAGTGCCGAGCTGACGGCGGACTTGTTAATCAAGCACGGTCCCGCGCTAATGAATTTTGCGTGGTTCAAGCAAAATTCATAAGGTGCGCTGCATCAAATGACGGAAGCCGCGAAAGAGATTATGGGTGTTGAGACGATCTCCGTCGTCGCGGACAAAGGCTACTACGACGCGACCGATATCTCAAATTGCGAGCAATCCGGCACGACCTGCTATGTAGCGGTTGTTGACAGTTATTCCCACGTGCCTGACAAGCGGTACGACAAAAAGAATTTCCGATATGACGCGGCGAACGACCGTTATATCTGCCCGGAAGGCATAGCGCTGAGCTTGGTCAAAACGCGGAGGGCGGACAGTGAAATCGTCCGCAAGGAGTATCGAAACGCAAAAGACTGCAAGTGTTGCCCGAACAGAGCCAAATGCACAAAGGCGAAAGAAGCGGGGTGAAGGTAATTTCGCGCGAGCCATGCGAAATCCATCATGGTCGTCAGGCGAACGAAGCAGGATCGCCTCGACGAAATAAACGCGCGTATGAACACGGCCAAGGCCCGCGAAATATTCCGTGAGCGTAAAAAAATCGTAGAGCATCCGTTCGGTACGGCCAAAGCGGTTTGGGGCTTCAAACAGTTTCTATGCTGGACGCGGGAGAAAGTGACCGGCGAGCAGTCGCTGGCTTTTTGGCGTACAACTTTTGGCGGGTCTTTAACATTTTCAGGTGAAACGGTAAGAGCATGGCGGCGGCGATGGTGTGATGTGCGCCGCCATGCTGTTTTCCGCCACAAAGATTGACTAATAAGTGGGAAATCATGACGGTCCGCCTGATTTCCCAGCATGAGGCCGCCCAATTGGGCGGCTTTTTGCGCGGTCTGAATATTCCCGTTCAGGGATTTGATCGTTCATTTTGCCGACAAACTCCTGATAATCCGGCGGCGGCGCGAACATGACGCCCATATCCGGCATCGCCGGGCGGTCAGGAGCCTCTCTCGGCGGCGGATCCTTCGGTTTTTCGCGTTTCGGCGGGAAGAAGCCCTCGAACATCGGCCGAACCGCGCAAGGGTTGAGAGGATCGGCGTATATTTCGCGGCAGTCGAAATCTTCGCTTCCGTCAGGTACATACACGGCTTTTTCAGGCGTTCCCGGCGACGGGGCGTCCGACGACCGCTGCCTTCCGAAGCTCTCGCCGCCGTCGTCGGAGCGCCGCGTAAAAAATACGCCGTTGAGATAATACGCGGCGGTGATCCGTCCACCTTTTCGGAACATCGTTACGCCGTCGATCCTGCCGCCCTCGGCGACGACGACCGACTTGCCGAACCCCTGCTCCGTTCGCTTCCTGAATATGAGCTGCGCCCCGAACATCGAGACGATCACGTACAATATGTAGATCACGTCGCCCGCGATCAGCGCGGAAAAATCCGCCGGCGGCGACGCCGACTGACAGAACACGCGGTAGGCTGCCGTCTTGCCCGCCGTGGCCTCCTGGTAGCCCAAGGCATACTCGCCGCCCGTCCGCTCGGAATAGAACGCGGCGACATGCCCGGGCGATACGTAGACCGTCTTGAACACACCGACGCGAGTTATTGCGGCTCGCCCGAGCCGCTCCGGCTCGCCTCCCCCGGGGGCCGCCGCCAGTATTCCGTAGCGCCGCTCGTCGTTAGCGGCGGCGTTGTAGAGCATCCGCGGTCCGCCCCGCCCGAAAACCGGCCATATACGCGATTCCCACGCCGCGCCGGAAAGTCCTTCCACGCGCGATTCAAATACGGAACCGTCCGCGGCCAGCGCGAACATCCGCGCCGCGCCGGTATCGCCGCGGCAGACGACCGCGAGTCCTCCCTTCGGCGCTGCCGAGACGGTGAATCGCGGAAGCGCGTCCTCAAGCAAGCTTTCGGGCTTGCCCCACTTGCCGGTTACGGGGAGGTATTCACGCCACGACACCCCACCCTCGACGGTATGAAAAAAACAGCGAAGCGCCCCGCCCAATCTCGCGAAATATATATCTCTCATGATTATCACCATTACTATAATAATCACCGAGAGAGCGAGCCATTCCATTTTTTGCGTTTTATGCCGCAGGTCTCCGTCAGTCTTCCCGTAGCCGCAGCGTCCGCGCCAGTCTGCGGCGGTTCTCATCCACCTTCGCGTACCGCGCCGTCGTCGTGTTGACGTCCTTATGCCCCAGCACGTCCGCGACAAGGTAAATATCCCCCGTCTCGCGGTACAGGTTCGTCCCGAACGTCGATCGCAGTTTGTGCGGCGTAATCGTTTTTATCGGCACCGCGCCCCGCGCGTAGTTTTTCACAAGGTACTCGATCTGCCGCTGTCTGAGGCGCGTGCGTTTGCGCGATATAAACAGCGCGTTCTCGTGACCCGGCAGCGGCTTCATCGCGGCTCGCTTGACCAAGTACGACCGCAGCGCCGCCGCGACTTCCTCGCCGAAATACAGCACCGTTTCCGCGCCGCCCTTGCGTGTCACCTTGACGGCGCTCGACTCCATATCGAGATGAGCGAGGTCTATGCCGACGCACTCCGAAACGCGCATACCCGTACCCAGCAGCAGCGACAGCAACGCCAGGTCGCGCTCCTTGCGCTCTTCGTGCAGCGCCATGCCGCGGTCGGTCGGGATGCCGTCGCCGAACTCGGCGGCGTCCAGCAGGTCGGCGGCTTCGTTCGGCTCCAGTGCCACGACATTCTTCGACGAAATCCTCGGCATCTCAATAAGCGCGGTCGGATCGGTCACAATCTGCCCCCGCCGGTACATCCAGCGATAGAATGACCGCACGGCGGAGAGCTTCCGCGATTTTCCGCGCGCGCTGTTGCTCACCGCGACCGTTACCGTCTTGCCGCCGATTTTCCGCGCGCGCTCGTACAGCGCCAGGTACTCCGAGAATTCGATGATCATGTCCGGTTTCACCTTCACCGGATCGGCGCCGTAGCCGCGCTCGCTAAGGAAATCAAAGAAGAGAGCCAGATCGCGGGCATACCCCAGCCTTGTCAGCGGCTGGCGCGAATCGGCGATATACCGCAAATAAAGCCGCGCGGCCTCCGGAAGCTTCTCCGAAAGCTCGCGCAGTTTCTCCGTGACGCGCAAACGCGTTTCGGTCTGATAATCCAGAGCCAATCAAATCACCTCACGAATTTTCGCACGGACTAAGTTTGCTTGGACTAAGTTTGCTTGGATGAATTTTGCGTGGTTCAAGCAAAATTCTGTCACGCGAACTTCTGTCACGCAACTTCCGTCGCGCGAAAATTACCTTGCCGAAAAAAAACGCCGCAGATCCTTAACAGCGGCCTCCTCGTCCGGACCGTCCGCCTGAATCGTCATATTCTGACCCTCTACAATGCCGAGGTTGATCATGCCCATAATGCTCTTCGCGTTGACCGTCTTGTTCTCGACGCGCAGGCTTATCCGGCTTGCGTATTTACACGCCGTCTGCACGACGAGGGCAGCCGGATGCGCCTCCAGACTCGTGTCCACCCGAGTAGCGATCTCCGTCATATAAGCGCCCCCTTGGATTTTCGATCCACGCCGTTCCAGAATTTTGCGGGTTCAGGCAAAATTCTTCACGTTAGGTTATCATTGGACTAAAACCGTCATTTGCCCCAATATCTTCCGCTATCCGCGCGATTCGGCTGAGCCGCCGCGACACCCCGGACTTCGAGAGCGGCGGATTCGCGGCCGCGCCGATCTCCGCGAGGGATGCCTCAGGCTTCGCCAGCCGCAGTACGGCCGTCTCGCGCAATCCGGGTGGCAGGCTGGAGAGACCCATCGTCCGCTCAATACGCCGTATCGCGGCCACGTGCCCCACGGACGCCGTTATAGACTTATTGGCGTTCGCCGCCGCGAAGTTGGCGCTCCGGTTGATGCCGTTGTTTACGGTCTTCTCGACGCGCGCGGCCTCGAACTTGAGAAGCGCGGCGCTGGCGCCCATCAGCCGCAGCAACCGCGCGATAGCGTCGCCTTCTTTCAGGTACAGAACGCTCTCGCCCTTGCGCCGGACGATTCCTGCGGAGAACCCCTCCCTCGCCAGAGCCGCCATCAGCCGCTTCGCCCCGGCCTCGTTCCCCAGCAGGAACTCCAGGTGGTACTCCCCGTAAGGATCCGCGACGTAGCCGTGCTCCGCGAACATCCGCCGGATATACCGCGCCTGTCCGGTCCTGCCGGCGTCTTCCGCCTTTTTAAGCTCGTTGCGCGTTTCCGATGAAAACGACATTATTTTTTGAACAAGCCCGTCCTTCCGGAAATGAGATACGCCAGCCGAGCCGTCGCCGCGACGAGCGCCGCGTGCGCCGGATACTGCGCCGCGCGGTTGATCATGCGCCCCGCGGCGAAGAACTCCGAAGCCTTTCCGCCGTACATCAGCGTATCCCACAGATAGTTTAACCCCATCGTCACGAAAATAAGCACGGCAAGCTGTGCCAGCAGCGCCCGGAGGACCGTTCGTACGACTCCCGTTTTTTCCCGTTTGTAAAACGCCGCCGCGTATATAAAGCACGTAGCCATCTCGGACAGCGCGTACCCGGGAAACCACGGCCCGGCCGGCTTAGCCAGGTATTTGACCGTGTCGGCGGCGAAACCGAACGCCAGCGCCGCCCATGGACCCAGCAGCGCGCCCGTAATAACATCAGGCAGGTAGGCTATGCTGACCAGCCTGTAACTCGGCGTTATGTAAATCGTAGCCACAGAATTAAGCACATACGCGCACGCCAACATAACGCCCATCAGCGCGAGTCCGCGCGGACCGAACGCGGCCTTGGCGTTCTTTAGATTAAAAAATTCCTTGATATGTCCCATGCGATAGATTATAATAGAATAAATCAAAAAAAGCAAGCGGGTGCTGCGATGAAATTTATAGAAGATTTTCGTGACGGCGATTCGATATTAGGTCATTTTTTATGCAAGCGCAAGCAAATGGCGAAGACGAAGGCCGGCAAGTCCTATCTCTCGCTGACGCTGGCCGATAAAACCGGGCAGATCGAGGCCAAGGCCTGGGAACTGGGCATCCAGATACAGCCGTTTGAACAGGGCGACTTCGTCAAGATGGACGCGGACGTTCAGACATACGGCAGCGATTTGCAGCTGCGGGTGATCCGCGCGCGCAAGAGCCTGCCCGGCGAGTACGAGCCTCGGGATTATATGCCGTGCAGCGACAAGGACCCGGGCGAGCTGTGGGACGGCGTCCGCGCCATGGCTGAGTCCGTGTCCGATCCGTTTCTGGCGGCGCTGCTGGGGCGCGTCCTGCTTACGCCCGAAAACGAGGCGGCGTTCAAGGCGCATTCGGCAGGCAAGCAGATGCACCACGCCTACATGGGCGGTCTGGCCGAGCACACGCTCTCCGTCGCCGAGACGTGCGATTTTTTGTGCGGAAGGTACGCCTATGTCAACCGCGACCTGTGCGTAACCGGCGCGCTGTTGCATGACATCGGCAAATTGCGCGAGATATCGCCCTTCCCCGAGAACGATTATACCGACGACGGCCAGCTGATCGGCCATATCGTCATGACGGCCATCATGATCGACCGCGAGGCTTCCGCGATCGAGGGTTTCCCGCCCCGGCTCAAGTCGCTGCTGATACATATCATACTCTCGCACCACGGCGAGTACGCGTTCGGATCTCCCGAACTGCCGAAAACGATCGAGGCGATGATACTGCACGTGGCCGACAACGCGGACGCGAAGCTGAAGATGTTCGAGACGGCGTACGCCGACGCGCGCGGCAGCCAGTGGACAGCGTACCACAAGACGTTCGCGCGGGCGCTGACGAAGAGCGAGTGGTGAGATTCGACGTCTTACTATGATGGCCGGGCGGAGCGTATCCGCGCCGTTAAGCCAGGAGACAAAACAGCGTAATCGCTCGGCGGCGCGATTACGCTGTTTTGACGACATCTGCGGCGACGTTCTCTCCGACGAGCGTAACCTCCGGATAACGTATGCGCCGCGCGGATAATTCCGCTCACCTCAACCCGACCAGGCTGAATATTCTCTGGAATTTAGCCCGATCCGGCTCCGGCATCGAATTGAGAAACGCCGATATCATCGTGGTCCGCTCATCTCTCGTCAGCTCTCGGCCCCTCGGCAGCTGACTGCTCGCGGACATCAGTATCGAAGCGGCTTCGAGAGCGCTCTTGCCCTTTACGCGCTCGGCCAGATCCGCTAAAAACTCAAGCTGCTCCGGCTCAAGATCGTCAAATGCCGGATCATCTATGAAAGAATCATAACTAGTTGCCATAAAATCCCTCCCCGTTCTAACGGCTGCCAGTGTGGAGCGGTATGCCTCTATAAGCTGCTCAATTTCAATGACTTTTATCATAAGAGCCAGGCTTCTCGCGTGTTTTGGGCGCAACCTGGGCAGAACCGCCCGTATATCGTCCAGCGCGGCGTCGCCCACGGTTTCGGCGATCAGCGGGTTGACGACGCCAAGCCTCTCGCGGAGTTTCTTCGCGGTTTTCTCCGCGCCCTCTAAACTAAGCATGACGTTCCCCCCACGTTGTAGCGCGCCGCGCGGTATTCGCGCGGCGATCAGTATTAAATAATATGCGTTGGGGCGGGAGAAAATGCGGAATGAATCCCGGCCGCTTCGACAAACTTTCGCCCAACGGCCGGAAGTGAATCTAGAGGTTTTCGCGCTCTCTTGTATTTGTTAATGGAAATTTCCGCCGCCCGTTATAATTAAGATCCGTCAGCCGATACTCACAGTACACCTGATTATGAAGTTTTTTGTTTAATTGGCGCATTTTTCAGTTATAATGGGTGGTGAATTTTTCAGTTGGCAGATACAACGAAAAATGAAGCATATGTGTTTGACAAGGAGGAATCTGGGGAGAGCGTACTGAACCATCGAATTTCGCTTGAATCACGCGAAATTCATCCAAGCGATAATGCGATGCAAAATCCATAGTCCGGTTCATACTGTCTTATAATGACTGTAAGTTTGTTCGGGAGTTGTATGGTGGGTTTAATATTTGGCCTGTCGCGCGGTTAAACAGTCTGACAAGCCGGTATGAAAGTCGAGAAAATTATAAGGAGTTGATCGTTCGGAATTACTTATGGTCAATTATTTGTGTTGACTATTAGTGTTATTTAGATTCCACTTATACCATGAAACTGGATTCTTGTTGTATATAAAAACGTTCCATGTATACGGTGATTCATTGTACATATGGAACGTTTTTTCGTTTTTCGGAGAAGGGAAAAAAGTTGTCATTATGCATAAAGATGTTTGGTGTTATTTTTGAACGCTTACAACGGCAAAATTCCGTTGCGGAACTGACTCGGACGCCGGCGCCCTCGCAGGTCACTCCGCCGCCGAAACCTCGATCACCGCGAAAGCGGCCGCGTGGCATCGGCAATGGCTGATCGAAACCGACACACGTCCCGCGCCGAGCCTGCAGGCCGCCGCTCCGTGCGTTTTAACGCCGGGGCGGCTGTTTTCGTCCCATATTATCTCGATGTCCCTCGGGGAAAATCCCGAAAATCCCGTGCCAAGCGCCTTCGCGACGGCCTCTTTCGCGGCGAACAGCCCGGCCAGGCTGGCGCCGCTCCCACCTTTCGCGGCGAGTTCGCCCGGCGAAAAAACGCGCCGCCGGAAGCTCTCGCTCCGGGCGGCGCGTTCCACACGCTCAATTTCGATTATGTCAGTCCCTATCCCGAGTATCACAGACAGTCTCCTCCACCAGTTTCATTAATTCACCGAATATGTACTGCTCCGGTACTTTTCTGACTATTTCTCCTTTTCTGAAAAGCAATCCGCAACCATCCCCGCACGCCACCCCGACGTCCGCGTCCCTCGCCTCGCCCGGTCCGTTAACCGCGCAACCCATCACGGCGACTGTTATCGGCGCGGATACGTCCGCCAACGCCCCCTCGACGCGGCGCGCCAGCTCGATCAGTCCCACGCGCGTCCTGCCGCACGTGGGGCAGGATATAACCTCGGCGCCGAACCGCCGTAACCCAAGCGACTGCAGTATTCGTTTGGCGCACGCGATCTCCTCGGCCGGATCCGCCGTCAGCGATACGCGGATCGTGTCGCCGATGCCGAGAGAGAGAATCGCGCCGATACCCGCCGCCGATTTGACCGACCCGGGGCCGAGCGTCCCGGCTTCGGTTATGCCGACGTGAAACGGATAGTCGCACGCCGCTGCGGCAATCTCATGCGCCATGACCGAGACGGGTACGCTCGCCGCCTTCATCGAGAGCACTATGTCCGAAAAGCCGCAGGATTCCAGCAAGTCCGCCGAATCCAGCGCCGCGCCGGCCAGCGCCTTGGCTCGCTCGGCGTCGCTCTTAGCGGCCAGCGCCGCGCCGAGAGAGCCGCCGTTCACGCCGACGCGTATCGGGACGCACCTGCCCGCCGCCGCCCGAGCGACCTCCCGAAGCCCATCGCGCGGGATATTGCCGGGATTGAGCCGCAGCTTGTCCGCGCCGGACTCCAGCGCCGCCAGAGCCAGACGATAGTCGAAGTGTATGTCGGCGACGATCGGCAGCGAGACAAGCGGCTTGATCCGCGCTATCGCCGCCGCGTCGTCCATATCCGCTACGGCGGCGCGGCAGATCTCGCAGCCGGCGGCGGCAAGGGCGTTTATCCGACCCGCAGCGCGAGCCGCGTCCGCCGTTTTCACCTCTATCATCGACTGGATAGAAACAGGAGCGCCGCCGCCGATCGGCGCCCCGCCCGCCGTGACGCGCCGCGTCGCCCGCCGGCCCGAGATATAGTCCGTCATCCGCCCGTCGCCAGCTTCATTATGTCCGAATACAGGATAAATACCGTCAGTATCATCAGCAGGGCGAACCCGGCGAAGTGTATCATTCCCTCCACCTCGCGCTTGACGGGCTTCCGGAAGATGCCCTCGATAACGAGAAAGACGAAGCGCCCGCCGTCGAGCGCGGGGAGCGGCAGCAGGTTGAACACGCCGACGTTGGCGGAAAGGAACGCCAAAAAGCTGAGCATATCGATCAGCACGGACACGAACCCATACTGGACGGCCTCGGTGTACGCGTCACTGAGAGCGCTCGTCACGCCTACCGGCCCGGACAGCGCGTCCACGCCGATCTTGAGCGTGATCAGCTGCCCCAGTCCGTGCAGAGCCGTCTTCACATAGAAAACATTGGTATAAAAAGCGTTGCCAAGGTGCCCGAGCGCCGGAGCGGCCGAAACACCCTCGCGGGCGTTCAGGAAACCCGAGTAGACCGTCGTCTTTACGCCGAGCAGATAGCCGTCTTCGGTGAGCTTCGGCGCGAGCCGCGTGGTCAGCCGCTCGCCGCCGCGCCTGACGACGACCGTTATGGGCTGGCCGTCGGCCTCGCTCAGCGCGAATTTGATGTCGTAGAAGATGTGGACTTGCCTGCCGCCGACGGACAGGATCGTGTCGCCGGGACGGATTCCGGCGGCTTCGGCCGGGTATCCCGCGGACAGTTCGGAGACGCTCGCTGTCTGATATCCCGACGCGGCGCTGATGAATACCATCACGGCGAACGACAGCGCGAAATTCATAGCAACGCCCGCCAGTATCACGATCACGCGTTTCCAGACGGGCTTCGACGTGAACGCGCCGGGGTCGTCGCTGGATTCGTCCTCGCCGCGCATCTTGCAGAAACCGCCGAACGGCAGCAACCGAACCGAATACAATGTACCCTTACCGCTGACGCGCCCGTAGAGCTTCGGCCCCATGCCAATGGCGAATTCTTCCACAAAGATGCCGCATTTTCGGGCGGCGATGAAGTGGCCGAACTCATGGATCAGTATTATCGCGCCGAAGAGCAGCACAGCTATAACTATTGACATTGTTTACCTCCCTGGCGTAAGCCCTTGCCCACGTTCCCGCTTCGTCTACGGCGTCCGCGGTCAAATCGTCTGTATCATTATATGCGGACAATGTTTTTTCTATTATAACGGGTATATCGGTAAAACCCGCGCTCCCCTTCAGGAATCTTTCGACGGCGGTCTCGTTGGCGGCGCTCATGACGGCGGGGTACGCGCCGCCCATATCGTATGCCGACAGCGCCAGCCGGAGGCACGGGAACCGCCCATAGTCCGGGGACTCGAACGTCAGCCGCCCGAGCGCGGGGAAGTCCGCGCGGGGGAAATCGGATTGTACGCGTTCGGGATAATACAGCGCGTAAGCGATCGGAGCGCGCATATCGGGAACGCCCAGCTGCGCCAGCACCGCCCCGTCACGGAACTGAACCATCGAGTGGACTACGCTTTCCGGATGGACGAGTATCTCTACGGGCAGATCGCGCCCGAACAGCCAGTGAGCCTCAATGACCTCCAGCCCCTTGTTCATCAGCGTGGCCGAGTCGATCGTTATCTTCGCGCCCATGCTCCAGTTGGGGTGGCATAGCGCCATCGCGGGCGTTATGTCCGCGAATCGTTCCGCCGGGGTGAGACGAAAAGGCCCGCCCGAGGCCGTCAGCAGGATTTTCTCGGCCCAGCCTCGCCCGCCCTCCTGAAGGCACTGGAATATTGCGGAATGCTCGCTGTCCACAGGCAGGATCGCCGCGCCGGACGCTTCGGCGGCGGCCATAACCAGCTCGCCGCCCGCGACCAGCGTCTCTTTGTTGGCCAGGGCGACGCGCTTGCCCGCCGCGATCGCGGCCAGCGTGGGGCGCAGGCCGACCGATCCCACCAGCGCGTTGAGAACCGTATCCGCGCCGGGAACCGCCGCCGCGGTAAGCAGAGCGGCTTCGCCGGAAAGGATCTCAGTCCCGATCCCGGAAGATTTAATCATTCGGGACAGCTCGTGAGCCGCATCCGCGTCCGTCATTACGGCGAGGTCGGGGGCAAATTCGCGGATCTGCTCGAACATCAGCCTCGCGTTGGTATTCGCCGTCAGCGACACGACGCGGAATCCGCCCTGCCGGCGGATTACCTCCAAAGCCTGGCGGCCTACGGAGCCTGTTGCTCCCAGTACGGATACGGCTCGCATGTATTACCTCCCGTCATCCCCATCGCGTCATGCTGTTTCAGGATTATTGTCCGACCTGAAACAGTATCAGTACAATATATACGGCGGGCGCAGTGAACAGTATGCTGTCAAACCGATCCAGCACGCCGCCGTGCCCGGGGATCGCCGAGCCGAAGTCCTTCACGCCAGTGGCGCGTTTGATCGCCGAGGCGGCCAGATCGCCGAGCTGGGCAAGAATCGCGCCGAAGAACCCCGCGAGCGCGCAGAAGAGCGTGACGTTAAACCCGGCCAGCGCCGAGGCGCCCGATATGACGCCGCCGTACGAGGCGGCCAGCAAGGTTGCCAGCGCCACGCCGCCGATCAGCCCCTCGACGGTTTTTTTCGGCGAGAGCTTCGGCGCGAGAGGGTGGCGGCCTATAGTTATCCCCGTGAAATAAGCGCCCGTATCGCAGCCCCACGCCGCGATGAATACGAGCCACACGGCGTAGGAGCCTAGCGGGTTAAGCCCGCGCGTCAGCAGCAGCGTCGAGAACATCACGGGTATGTAGAAAAATCCGAGAACCGTACAGGCCGCGTCGTTCGGCGTTACCATACCCCAAAACAGCACGGGCGACGACAGCGACAGCGCGACAAACACGCAAATAAGCGCGGTAAACGCCGGCGGAGCCGTGACCCAGCCGGTCAGCGATATATACGCCGCGCCGAACGCGAAGCCGAACCAATGCCCGGGGTTTATCTTCCCGGAAAACGCCTTGTACAGCTCGTACTGGCCGACGGCGGACAGCGCGATCAAAGCGGCCTTGAGCCACCACCCGCCGAGCGCCACCGCCGCTATCATGACCGGAAGCCCGATAGCGCCCGACATTACCCTCTTAAACATATCATGACCTCTGCCGGGAACCGAATCGTCTGTCCCGCTTTTGAAATTCGCGCGCGGCCTCCATCATGTCGTCGATGGTGAAGTCCGGCCAGAGCCTGTCCGTTACGTATATCTCGCTGTAAGCGCACTGCCACAGCAGAAAATTCGAGAGCCGCATCTCCCCGGACGTTCTGATAAGCAGATCGGGATCCGGGGAACCCGCCGTGTCGAGGTAAGCCGAGAATACCGCCTCGTCGAGCGCGGCCGGATCGGCGCGCCCGTCCGCCGCGTCCGCCGCGAAAGCCTTGGCCGCGCGGACTATGTCGTCGCGGCCGCCGTAATTGACCGCTATGGTCAGCTTCATACCGGGATGATTCTTTGTCATCAGGCGAAGCTCATGAATTTTGCTGCGAAGATCCTCGTCCAGCCGCGAGAGGTCGCCGATAAAGCCGATAGAAACGGCGCTCCCATCCGCGTCCTCGGCGTACTGCCGGATGTAATCGCGCAACAGGTTCATTATGTCATAGACTTCCTCGTCCGAGCGCTTCCAGTTCTCGGTCGAGAAAGCGAATACGGTGAGCCGCTCGAAACCCAGCTTGTCCATGCGCTCGACCAGCCGTCTCAGCGCCTGGGCGCCGGCGGCGTGGCCGGCCTTGCGCGGAGAGAAGCGCTTTTTGGCCCAGCGGCCGTTCCCGTCCATGATTATCGCGACGTGGCGCGGCAAGCGGGCCGGATCCGCCGTCTTCATATCGACATTATATCCTTCGTCTTGCGCTCGACAAGGCCGTCGATCTCCTTGGTCTTCTTATCGACGAGCTTCTGGATCTCGTCCTCCAGATCGGCCAGCTGATCCTCGGACAGTTCGGACTTCTTCTCGAGCTTCTTGAAGTGATCCACCGCGTCGCGCCGGATATTACGGACGGCGACTTTGCAGTCCTCGCCCTTTTTCTTGACGTCCTTCGCGGCGGTCTTGCGGCGCTCCTCGGTCAGCTCGGGGAAGACGATACGGATAACCTTGCCGTCGTTCGACGGATTGATGCCCAGTTCGCTCGCCTGGATGGCCCTCTCGACAGGCTTCATCATAGAGCTTTCCCACGGCGTTATCGCCAGAGTACGCCCGTCGGTGACGGCGATGTTGCCGACTTGGGCTATCGGCGTCGGCGCTCCGTAATAGTCCACCGTGATCTTGTCCAGCACGTGCGGGTTGGCGCGCCCGACGCGGATAGTCGCGAAGTCGGATTCGAGCGTCGCTATTGATTTTTTCATTTTGTCCTCATAAGGGGCCGCCTGTTCGGACATGGGATTACCTCCTTATCTGGTTGACGTGCCGTTATCTGGTTATAATTGTTCCCGTCTGATAATTCTTATCCGAGCGCAGCACGGCGTTCGTTATGCCATTCCTCTCGAACAGCCCGAACACGATGCTCTTAAGGCCGTATTCTTTGCAGATCTCCATAGCGGCTATATCAATAACGCGCAGATCCCGTTTTATCACCTCGTCGTAGGTCAGCCGGTCGAACCGCTTCGCGCCCGGATGCTCCTTGGGGTCGGCGTCGTACACCCCGTCCACGTTTTTCGCGAAGAGTACCGCGTCCACCGAAAGCTCCGCTCCGCGCACCGCCGCTATCGTATCCGTCGAGAAGAACGGCAGCCCGCTGCCGCCGGCGAAGATCAGTATCGCGCCGGATTCCATCAGCCGCACCGCCTTCGCCACCTCGAAGGGCCGCGTAAACGTCCCCACGGTGAACGGCGTCATAACGACGACTTCGGCGCCGCGCAACCGGAACGACTCCGACAGGTATACCCCGTTCATGATAGTCGCCAGCATACCGATCTGGTCGGCTTTGGCGCGGTTTATGCCCCGGGCGCTCCGCCCCCGCCAATAGTTGCCGCCGCCGATAACCATGGAGACGTTCACCCCCGCCTGCTTGCAGGCGATAATCTCGGCGACGATGGATTCGACCATTTCGTCGTTATAGCTGGGGTAGAGCATATCGTCCCCCGCGTTCATAGCCTTTACTCCCTGCAGCGCCTCGCCGGAAATCTTGATGATAACGTTCGCGAACATACGCCCTCCGATAAGCCGATGATTTTCAACAGAATTTTGCGTCGAAATTCCGCTTGAACCACGCGAAATTTCTTCGAACCCGCAAAATTCATACACCCTCCGATAAGCCGGTGATTTTACTTATAGATTGCCACATCTAAATTACCACACCGGGGATAATAAATCTATAGTTTTTTGAATTTTTTTGGCGCGGAGCCGCGCTTTCACCCGATCCGCCCGGCGGCGATCATCGCCGTGAAAGCGAACGCCGCCAGAACTATCGCGATATAGTCGCGACGATAGAGCCGCGACGGACGCATCCGCGTCCGCCCGACGCCGCCCCGGTAACACCGCGCTTCCATCGCCGTGGCCAGCTCGTCCGCGCGGCGGAACGCCGACACGAACAGCGGCACCAGCACCGGCACGAAGCTCTTCGCCTTCCTGATCAGTCCGCCCGTGTCGAAGTCCGCGCCGCGCGCCGCCTGAGCTTTCATTATCTTGTCCAGCTCCTCGGTCAGCGTCGGGATGAAGCGCAGCGCGATCGTCATCATCATCGCTATCTCATGCGCGGGCACGCCGACAGGCCTGAACGGCTTCAGGCTGAACTCGATCGCGTCGGTCAGCTCGATAGAAGTCGTCGTGAGCGTCAGCAGCGACGACCCCACGATTATGAGCGTCAGCCGGACGCACGTTCTGGCGGCCACCGCAACGCCCGAGGCGGTAGCCCGCAGCCCCCACAGGCTGAACACAACGTCGTCGCCCGGCGTGAAAAACACGTTGAGCGCGACAGTGAACAACAGCATGAACAGTATGCTCCTAAGTCCGCGGAAGAGGTACGGCACGGGCACCCGCGACGCCGCGATCACGGCCGCCGTCATAGCGACCGCGAGCGCGTAGCCCCATACGCCGGAGATGATGAATACAGCCGCAAGGAACGCCAGCGACGCGAGCAGCTTGACGCGCGGGTTGAGCCGATGCATGGGCGAGTCGGCGGGGTAGTACTGGCCGACGGTTATGTCTTTAAGCAATCGCGCAACTCCTTTGATATATGTTCCGCCATCTCCCGCGGCGAGAACACCCCCCGTGGGATCGAGAACCCGCGCCGGTTAAGCTCCCGGGCGACGGATACCATCAGCGGCGGCGCCAGCCCCGCCGCGCGAAGCTCGTCCTCCCTCGCGAAAACGTCCGCCGGGGCGCCGCGCGTCAGAACTGTCCCAGCGCTCATGACGATCACTTCCTCGGCGTGTTCGGCGACGTCCTCCATACTGTGCGAGACCAGCACGACGGTGATCCCGAGCCGCCGACGCGTTTCGGCGATATTGCCGAGGATCGCGGCTCGGCTCTCGGGATCAAGCCCCGCCGTCGGCTCGTCCAGAACCAGTACGCCGGGGCGCATGGCGAGAACGCCCGCTATCGCGACGCGCCGCTTCTGCCCGCCGGACAGGTCGAACGGCGACCGCCCGAACAGCTCGTCCGGCACGCCGACAAGCCGGAGACTCTCCCGCGCGCGCCCGATGGCTTCCTCCGCGCTCAGCCCCATGTTCGACGGCCCGAACGCCGCGTCTTTTTCGACGGTTATCTCGAAGAGCTGCTGCTCGGGATACTGAAAAACAAGACCGACGCGCCGGCGCGCGTCCCGCAGACGTTTTTTGTCGGAACCTATGTCCTCGCCGTCCAGCAGAACGCGCCCTTCCGTGGGCTTAAGCAAACCGTTGAAATGCTGGATAAGCGTGGATTTGCCAGAACCAGTCCGCCCCACCAGCCCGATATACGCCCCGTCGGGGATCGTCAGACTCACGCCGCGCACGGCGGTCTTCTCGAACGCCGCGCCCGGATTGTATTTATATGTCAGATTGATTGTCTCGATCGGCATCTAAACTCCCGCTTCCGCGCAGCTTTGATACGGCTTCTGCCAGTTCCGCGCCGCCAAGTATCCCCGGATCCGCCTCAAACCCCAGCGCGCGCAGCGCCTGAGCGCATTCGGCGGCCTGCGGCACGCCCAAGCCGTACCGCGCCAGCTCGTCCGCGCGGGAGAACACCTCGCGCGGGGGGGCGTCCATCACCACGCGCCCGGAGTCCATGACTATCACGCGCCCGGCGCGGGCGGCTTCGTCCATATCGTGGGTTATCAGGATTATCGTTATGCCGTCGTCCCTGTTCAGCCGCTCGGCCGTCGCCATAACGTCCTCGCGGCCGACGGGATCGAGCATCGCGGTCGGTTCGTCGAGTATGACGCAATCCGGCTTCATCGCGAGGACGCCCGCTATCGCGACGCGCTGTTTCTGCCCGCCCGACAGCCTGTGCGGCGCGGATTTGGCGTGTTCTGTCATGCCGACGTCGGCGAGCGCCTTATCGACGCGAGCGCGGATCTCCTCCGGCGGAACGCCGAGGTTCTCCGGCCCGAACGCCGCGTCGTCCTCCACGATCGTCGCGACGAGCTGGTTGTCCGGGTTCTGGAACACCATGCCCGCGGCTCGGCGTATCTCCCATGTCTCGGCGTCGTCCGCCGTGTCGCGCCCCTCGATAAGGACGGTTCCCGCCGTCGGGCGCAGCAACGCGTTCAGATGCCGCGCCATCGTGGATTTGCCCGATCCGTTGCGCCCGATCACGGCGACGAATTCCCCGCGCTCCACGCTGATACTAACGCCGTCGAGCGCGAACGCGCCGTCTTCGGTGTAGCTGAACCGGACGCCCAGCGTCTGCGCCATACGCATTGCGTCACCCCTTCCGCCGATTAACGAGCCGCCGCTTCGCCAGAACGTACAGCGCCGCCAGCCCGAACGACGATACATACGCGAACGCGCCCTGTATCGCCATGCGCGCCGTTATGCCAAGCCCCTCGGGAGCGGCGGCGGACGCGATCCGTATCGGCAGCGTGTGCGCCAGGAATACATAGTAGGACGAGTCCGATACGAGCGAGGCGGCGGGGGCGGCGGCGCCCAGGCGCGGCCACAGGAAAACCCCGAGATCCAGCAGGAAAAACGCCGCGAACAGCCCGTAGGCGGTATGGACGGCCTCGGACGCGGTGTAGACGAAAAATCCCCGCGCGTTAGCGTATGTCAGCCCAAGGTGCGCCGCCGTAACGAGCGCGAACGCGATCCAGACAGCGGCCCGCCTCCGCGCCAGAATCCCGAAAAACCGCTGATGGTTTACGCCGCATACCATTCCCGCCGCCCAGAACAGAAGGTACGCCGCGAATATCCGGTCGATATACGGAACCCGCGCGAATACGAGCCGCGCGGCGTATGTTACGGCGGCGGAGACGGCCATAAACGCCGCCGCCCATCCCCATCCCTTCCGCCCCAGCGCGACGGCTCTCCAAAAGGGCATGAGCAGGTAGAACTGCATGATTATGACGACGAAATACAGCTGCGCGGAGATATCCCCCGTTACGGCGTACCGCGCAAGGTCGGCCGCGTCGAACGGGAAGTACCGCGCCGCGTACACAAAGTAAACATAAAATATCAGAACCCACAGCAGATACGGCAGGTACACGCGCCGAACGCGCCCGAGCGCGAATCTCGGATACGAGAACCCGACGGGCTTTTCGGAATATTTCGCGAAGTATTTGAACGCGCTGAGGAAGATGAAGCATGGAACCGCCACGCGCGAGAAATGCTGGGTAGTAAACACGAAAAGGAACTGGAAACTGTCTTTGGCGTACTCTGTCACCGCTTCGCTGACCACATGCGAATATACGACAATAACGCTGAGTATGCCTGTCATAACCGTGACGCCGCCGCGCCGATCCTCGCTCAATGCCGCCGCCCCCTTTTGTTGCTGGAGGGATTATAACGCATTGGAGCGGCCGCGTCAAGATATTTGAGCCGGGAGGCGTGAAACGGACGCCTCGAAACCAGGCGGACGGAAATATTCGCTTGATACACACTGAATCAATCGGCGGGCTGTTTCGATAATCTTAATGTTGTATATGTCAACTGAAAAATCCATCACCCAATATAATTAAAAACCCCGCCAGCCGAACAAAAAACGCCGTGATCATGCGAATTGTGAGTAACGGCGGGTCTTATTATAATGGGTGGCGGAAATTTCAATCAGCAAATCCGCCGCTCACAGTTCGCATGATCACGGCGTTTTTTGTTCGGCTGGCGGATTTTCCACTATAATGCGCGGCGGTATTTTCAGTTGACAAACGCAAACGGCCAGCAACGTTGATAATGCATAATTATACGCTGAACAGCGGCGGACAACGGGTTGTAACAGTTGTTTGCTCGCGTCTTGCAGAGGATGCCTTACGTTTTGCGCCTGCCCGCAATTTTCGCCTGACATCAGCGGCAAAGCGGGGAAGCCGCTTATTCGCCGGGGGCGCGGCCTTTCGATAATGCCCGCAGTATCGGAGCGTTAATATGCTCGTTGCACCAATTAATAATCGGACCCATGCCCGCCGCCGCGATAACGGTTGTGACCCCGACTGTCGCGCCGAGGGCGAACCCCGCGACGGCGCACAGCGAATCCGTTATGATCCGGCAGACCCGGTAGCTGAGCGGCGCGCGCTTCTCGAGTATCAACGCGGAAGCGTCGTAAGCCGCCAGACCGACGTCCGCGATGATGAGCGCCGAGACCGCCGCGCACAGCACGAGCAGTCCGACCGGCAGGCAGATGATCCGCGCGGCCAAGTTCGCGCCGAACGCCGCGGTGAGCGCGTCCAGTGTCCACTGTGTCGCGAAGCCCGTCAGAAAGAAGTTAAGCACGGTCGTGACGCCAATATATCGCCGCCCAAAAAACAATACGATAACAAGGAATCCCAATACGACCAGCGAATAAGAAAACTCAAACCCAAATCCTGTCGCGCGGGCAAACCCGAACACGAACGTATTGTAAGGGTCGGTGCCGAAGTCCGAAAACTTGAGGAATCCGACCGACGCGCCGGTTACGGTAACCCCGACAACAGACATGATAAGCCGCGCCGCGAATTCGCGCGTCAGAAACCGTTTCGCGGCGCGGGCGAACAAACCGCTCAACCCGCCAGCTCCCCGCTTTAAGACTATCCGTTCCCAATATTCGTCAATGCCATGAATTCAACATCAAAGATATTCCTAAAATCATCCATCCCGCTGTTTTATTGCGCGAGGCGGAGTCCCGTCCGCCCCGCCCGTATCCTATCCCCGCGCCGAAAACGCCTCGCGCACCTTATCGAAGAAACTTTGCTTCTGTTCCTTTGTATTCTCGCCCATCTCGTCGGCGAACGCCCGCAGCAGCTCGCGCTGTTTCTCGGTGAGCTGCAACGGCACCTGGACGACGAACGTCGCGATCAGATCGCCGACGACCTTGCTGTTCTTGACGTTCGCAACGCCCCTGCCTTTGAGCACGGCGTTCGTCCCGGTCTGCGTGCCGGGCTTCAGCGTAAACTTATCATCCGTGCCGTTAAGCAGCGGTATGATGATCTCGTCCCCCAAGGCCGCCTGCGCGAACGTGACGGGCACGTTGATGAACAGATTGCTCCCTTGCCGCCGGAAATACTTGTGCGGCATAACATGCACCGTTATCAGCAGGTCTCCCTGCGGCCCGCCTCCCGAACCCAGCTCGCCCTTGCCCGAAAGCCGGATCATCTGGTCGGAATCGATCCCCTTGGGGATCGTTATCTTGAGCGTCCGGCGTTCCTTGACGCGCCCCAGCCCGCCGCACCTGAGGCACGGATTCTTGATTATCTTCCCCGTGCCCCCGCACTTCGAGCATGTGCGCACGCTGGTCATATTGCCGAACATTGTCTGCTGAGTAACGCGCTCCTGCCCCGTGCCCCCGCACTGACGGCAGCTCTCGGGGCTGGTGCCGGGCGCGGCGCCCCCGCCCCCGCATTCCGGGCACACCTCGTGCATATCCAGCTTGAACTCCTTCTCGGCGCCGAACACGGCCTCCTCGAACTTAAGCTGCATATTGACGTGCAGATCCGCGCCGCGCCGCGCCCCTGTTCCGCGACCGCGCCCGGGCGTAGCGAATATATCGCTGAAGAAGTCGCCGAAACCGCCGCCGAACAGATCGTCCATGTTGAAGTCGGAGAAGTTGCCAGAAGCCCCCGTCCCGCCCGTGAAAGCCTGATGGCCGAACCGGTCGTAGGTCTCGCGCTTCTGCTTATCCCCCAGCACTTCATAGGCTTCGTTAACTTCCTTGAAATGGGATTCCGCATTCTTGTCGCCGGGGTTATTGTCCGGATGGTATTTCTTTCCGAGGGAGCGGAAGGCTTTCTTTATGTCGCTCTCCGAAGCCCCCCGATCCACGCCCAGGATCTCATAGTAATCTTTCTTATCCGCCATAAATCCCCATCCTCAAAACGGAAACCCCGATGTCGTTAAATCTCTTTATACTCGCCGTCCACCACTCCGTCGTCCGCGCCGCCCGACGGATCGCCCTGCTCGGGTCCGGGCTGACCCGCCTGTTTGTACAGGTTCGCGGAAAACTCCTGCACGACGGCGTTCAGCTCGCCGATGGCCTCGGTCAGATTCCGCGCGTCGTTTTCGGTCATCTGATCGATCTTTACGCCGTCGTTGACCGTCTTCAGCTTGCCCAGCGATTCCTCTATCCGCGCCTTGGATTCGGGCGGCATCTTGTCCGCCATGTCCTTTAGCAGCTGTTCAGTCTGGAACACAATGGAATCGGCGGTATTTTTCGTCTCGATCATGTCCTTGCGCTTCTTGTCGTCCTCGGCGTAGCGCTCGGCTTCCTTCACCGCGCGGTCCACCTCGGACTCGTTCAGCTTTGTGGACGCCGTAATCGTGATCTTCTGCTCCTTGCCCGTGCCCAGATCCTTCGCGGACACATGCACGATGCCGTCGCCGTCGATGTCGAACGCGACCTCGATCTGCGGTACGCCGCGCCGCGCCGGCAGAATGCCCTCGAGCCGGAACTTGCCCAGCGTCTTATTATCGCGCGCGAACTGCCGCTCGCCCTGCAGAACGTGTATATCGACGGCGGTCTGGTTGTCTTCCGCCGTGGAGAACACCTGCTTTTTCTGCACCGGGATCGTCGTGTTGCGCTCGATAAGGACGGTGCACACCCCGCCCAGCGTCTCTATGCCGAGCGAAAGCGGCGTGACGTCGAACAGAACCAAGTCGCCCGCGCCAACGTCCCCGGCGATCTTTCCGCCCTGAATCGCCGCGCCGACCGCCACGCACTCGTCCGGGTTAAGCGTCTTGGAAGGTTCCTTCCCGGTATACTTGCGCACAATCTCCTGAACGGCGGGTATGCGCGTAGATCCGCCCACCAGCAGCACTTTGCCGAGATCGGCGGGCGTAAGCTTGGCGGCTTTCAGCGCGTTCTCGACCGGCCCGAGCGTCTTCTGCACAAGATCCGCGGTCAGCTCGTCGAACTTGGCGCGGGTCAGCGTTATGTCGAGGTGCTTCGGTCCGTCCTGATTGACTGTTATAAACGGCAGATTGACGTTCGTGCTCGTGACGGAAGACAGCTCCTTCTTGGCCTTCTCCGCCGCTTCCTTTATTCTCTGGACGGCCTGCTTGTCGCCGGAGAGATCGATCCGATCCAGTTTCTTGAACTCGGCGATCAGATAGTTCATCAGGCGCTGGTCAAAATCGTCGCCGCCTAGGTCGTTTATGCCGTTGGTCGAGAGCACCTCTATAACGCCGTCGCCGATATCGATGATCGAAACGTCGAACGTGCCGCCGCCCAAGTCGTAGACCATGATTTTCTGCTCTTTCTCGTTTTCCAGCCCATAGGCGAGACTGGCCGCGGTCGGCTCGTTAATGATGCGTTTTACGTCCAGCCCCGCGATACGCCCGGCGTCCTTTGTCGCCTGGCGCTGGTTATCGTCGAAATAGGCGGGTACGGTTATAACCGCCTCGGAGACGGTCTCGCCGAGATAGGACTCCGCGTCGGCCTTCAGCTTCTGCAGGATCATCGCGGAGATTTCCTGCGGCATGTATTCCTTCAGCGACGTCTTGACCACGACGGGACGACCGTTCTCGGACTTGCCCATCTTGCGCTTGACGGAGGAAATCGTGTTCTCGGTATTTGTTATGGCCTGCCGCTTCGCCGTCTCGCCGACAAGCCGCTCGCCGTTTTTCGCGAAAGCGACTACGGACGGCGTAGTCCGCATGCCCTCGCTGTTGGCGATGACCACGGGCTGCCCGCCCTCCATAACCGCCGCGCACGAGTTGGTAGTCCCCAAATCAATACCAATAATCTTACCCATTTATCTCACGCTCCCATGATTTTGATTTCGGCCTTTCTTTTGCCTTTGCTTTTGCCTTCTCTAGCTTCTGGCCTCCCGCGTCCAGCCTTTAGTTAGCTACTTTAACCATGCTGGGCCGGAGCACTTTGTCCTTGAACATATATCCCTTGCGGTGCTCCGCGACTACGACGTTCTCGCCGTAGCCCGCGTCGCTCACGTGCTCTACGGCGTTGTGCAACGCCGGGTTGAACGTCTCGCCGAGGGCGTGTATCTCGCTCGCGCCCGCGTCCGTCAGAGCCATCCGCAGACGCTTGTGGATCAGCTCGATTCCTTTGTAGAATGTATCGTCTTTATCGGCGTTCGCGCTTAACGCTCTCTCGAGATCGTCCATGCACGGCAGGATTGCCTCGAGGACGCCGCGCGCGCCGCCATCGAAGTATTCGGACTTCTCGCGGGCGGTGCGTTTGCGGAAATTGTCGAAATCGGCCATACCGCGCTTGTATTTGTCAAGGTACTCCGCCGACTGCTTCTTTTCGGCCTGAATCTCCTCTTTCAGCCGCTCTATGATCATGTTTATCTGCCGGATCACCTCCGGGTCGCAGGTGGACTCGTTAATATCCGGCTCGCCCGACGTATCCCGCTCCTGACCCGATTCTTTCATCTCTATCATGTTCTCTCGGAATTTCGCGTGCGGCTCCTTAACCGCGTCGTCGTTCTCCTTCGTTTCGTCCGACAAACCAATCACTCCGTTCTAGATTCCAGATGCAAGATGCAAGAAGCAAGAATAAACCCAAGACCAATACCAAAACCTTAGACCAAGACCTTGGGTTCAGGTTTTGGTTCAGGTTTTGTCTGGCTTCCTGCTTCTGGCATCTAGCCTCTATCATCACCCAGTATTTCGTTTATGCCCTGCACTATTGTGCGCAGAATCGCTACCGCCATTGGGTAGTCCATGCGCGTAGGGCCTATTATGCCGATCACGCCCGCGGGCTTGCCGCCGCGCCGGTAATTAGCCTTGATAAGGCTCAGGCCGCGCATGTGGTCCACGCCGTTTTCGCTGCCGATTATTATGCGCGTCCCAACTTCGCCGCCGCCGCTTTCCAGAAGCGTTATCAGAGTACTCCGCTCGTCGAGCGCGCTCACGATCGCCCGCGCTCGGTCAAGATCGGAGAATTCGGGCAGCGCGAGTATGTTCTTGACGCCCGACAGATACACCCTGCGGTCGTCCTCGGCGGCCACCACGCTTCTGACACTTTCCGCGACGGTTATGATAAACGCTTCGTCCGCGCCCGACTTTGCCGCCAGCTCCGCGATAACGCCGGGCGGCAGCCCCGCGCCCGTTATCTCGGCCAAGCGCTCGTTGACGCCTTCGGACAGCTTAGCGAGCACTTCCGCGCACGGCGCGTCCCTTGCCGCCAGCACCAAGTTGCGCACGGCCTTCGCGTCGGTTATGACCACAAGCAGAACGCTCGACGAATCAATCGGCACCAGTTGCGTGTGCCGGATGTTCGTGCCGCTTATCGTCGGCTCCGCGGCTATGGCGACATAGTTAGTCATGGCGGATACCGCCCGCGCCGTCTCCCGCATCAGATAATCTATTCGGTTGATGTTGCCGAATATCACTTCATAGATTATATCCGCCTGTTCCTTCGGCAGGTCGCGGCTCTCCATCAGCGCGTCCACGTACAGCCGGTAGCCCTTGTCCGAGGGTATGCGCCCGGCGGACGCGTGCGGCTGGATTATCAGCCCCATCTCCTCCAAATCGCTCATCTCGTTGCGTATAGTCGCCGAGGAGATACCGATGTTATATTTCTTGGCGATCGTTCGCGAACCTATCGGCTCGGCTGTCAGGATATAGTCGTTTATGATAGCTTCCAATATTCGGAGCTTCCTGTCGCCCAGCACAATGCCGCCCCCTGTCGCGCTGTTAACGCTCATCCGCGCTGTGAGCGCTCATACCACGCTGTTAGCACTCGATGCCGGTGAGTGCTAACCCACCCTAATAAAATACCACTAACATAAAAATATGTCAATGGTTTTTTGAAAAAAATTTTGCTTATTCTATACCGCCTCGTGGCTTTGTCTCTTGGATTTTCTTTCCCTTATCCTGAAACCGCTCGCGATGTCATTCAGCTTTCCCGCCTCGACGGACAGTTCCTCCCCGGCCGCGGCTCCGTTCTCGGCCGCTTCGCCGTTGTCCGCCGCGACTTGCGTTATCACCTCAAGCTTTTCGGCGATTATCCGCGCCTGTTCCAGCTGCGCCGCCGCCGATTCGGATATATCCGTTGTGGCTTCGGCTATGACGCCTATGTCCGACACGATAGCGCTTATGCCGACCTCGGTCTCGCGGGCGGTCTGGGCGCCGCGGCTTACCTTCTCAAGCGCCGCGCCGATCAGCCGGCTTGTGCGGCCCGCGGCGTCCGCCGACCGCCCCGCCAGACTGCGAACTTCCTGCGCGACGACCGCGAATCCCTTACCGGCGGCTCCGGCCCGCGCCGCTTCCACCGACGCGTTAAGAGCCAGCAGATTCGTCTGGAACGCGATGTCGTCTATCACATTTATTACGCCCGCTATGTCGCGGCTCGCATTGGTTATCTCATCCATGGCGGCGACCATCTCGCCAACTTTCCTCGTGACGTCGCCCGCGCCCGCGCGCCCGGTCTCGGCGGCGTTCCTGGCGCCGGCCGACGCCCGCGCGCTGTTCTCGGTTATGTCCGCGATCAGCCGCGCGGACTGTCTCAGTTCCCCGATGGCGTCCCGCTGTTCGTCCGCTCCGCGCGCCAGCCGCAGACCGGTCTCGGCGATCTGCTCCGCGCCCGCGCGAACGCGCGCCCCCGTCGTCTGTATATCGCCGATCATGACGTTCAGCGTGTCGAGTATATGGCTCATCGCGCCGCGGATACGGCTGAAATCGCCGGCATATCCGCCGCCGATTTCCTGATCGAGATCACCCGCCGCGATCCCGCCCAGCACGCGGTCTATGTCGCCGATGCAGAGCCGGAGCGTGTCAGTCGTTGAGCCGAGCGCGTCGTGGATCGCTGCGAAATCCCCGTGATACCCGCTCTTCATATCCACGGACAGGTTCCCCTCCGCGACGGAGAGCAGAGCGTTCTTCGCGTCGGCGATAGGCTCGGACACCGCGCTCATCAGCTTATTAAGCCCGCGTATGATCTCGCGCCAGCCGCCCAGGAACGCGTCCTCGTTCGCCCTGACGGACAGGTCGCCGCCGGCCGCCGCCCGGAGCATAGCGTCGACGTTGCTTCCGACCAGCGCGAGATCGCGTGATACAGCCTCAAACGCGCGGTTAACGGCGGCCTTCTTGCCCGGATACGGAGGCAGCGTCAGCTCGAACCGCCCAATCCCGAAACCCTCGGCCGCGCCCAGAACTTCCTTCAGCGCGCGCGAGTCCGCCGACGCCATGCCGTTGACGCCCTCGGCCAGCTCGAGATAAGCGCCCGAGAATCCCGACGTGTCCGTCCGCGCGTCCCAGTCGCCCTCGCGCTGACGCCGCGCCATATCGTTGACGCCGACGATAAGCCGGTTGAACGAAGCCGCCATCAGCTTGAAATTCTTAGCCAGCAGCCCTATCTCGTCGTTCCCGTAATAATAAACGTCAACGTCCATGTCTCCCCGCGCCAGTTTCTCGGAAGCGGATGTGAGCATCTTTATCGGTTTCGACAGATTCCTCCGAACGATCGCCCGCCCGGCCAGAGCGGAGGCCGCCCCGATCACCGCCACCGCCAGCAGCAATATGCCGGCGCGCCACATCATTCCCGCGATTATATCTCCTAAGTTTATATCCGCGCCGACCAGCCCGACCACGGCGCCGGAGCTGTCAAATATCGGCGTGAACGCCGATACCAGGTATCCGTACGGCTCGCCGCCGTCATATATGTCCGAAACCGCCGTCCGTCCCGTTTGGGCGGCTGTCAGCGGCTCGCCGCCGTATTCGCCCCAGCCGTCCACGTCGCCCATAAGCGAGGCGGTCTCGGGATCCTCCTCCGGGGTCACCGAATCAATGATATAGGTATAACCCTCTTCGCCGACCGTCATGGTATAGAGGAAGGCGACGCCCGTTTCCAGCCGTATCTTCCTCATCTCCGAATAGATCTCTTCCGAGTAATCGCTGGGGGTAAGGTTTTCGGCCACTTCGGCGAATTTGTCGCCGTCGAGCAGCGCCGCCGTCGAGACGGTCAGCGCCGAGATAGTCTCTTTTTTGTCAGCCACATAGGATTGGTAATACATGAAAATACTTATCGCGCCTGTCACCAGCGAGCAGACCGCGACGCTCGCCAGAAGCGCCGCCGATATTCTGGCGCCGATCGGCACAAACCTCCCGCTCATTCCGAGCCCTCCTAAAATTTTAGAACCTGTATTCATTAGTGGAATCGGCGGATTTTCGCGATGATTTTCCGCCGGGCCAGGAAGCGGAAAACGCCGTGCACTCAGAGAGTACGCAAGTTTTTGGCTGACGAAGAAGGACGGGAAATCAGCCGAAAAGACCTCGATTCCATCTATGAATACAGGTTCTTAGCTAGTGTTCGTTAACCATTCGTCGGTATGTTATATTTATCGCCCGAAAACAAAAGATACTTTATGTGATTGCAAACCGGACGGTGAAATGATATACTCGTCCTATGGGAGAGGAAGAGGAAACGAATGACAGATCTGAAGGGCCTGCGGCGCGTCGCTCTGATGGGCGGCGCGTTTAACCCGATCCATAACGGGCACTTGGCCGCCGCGGAAGAAACGGCGCGGCTCTTCTCGATAGACCGCGTGATATTCGTTCCGGCGGGCGATCCTCCGCACAAGAGCGGTTTCGGCATGGCGCCCGCCGCCGACAGGTACGACATGGTATCCGCCGCCGTCGCGGACAATCCGTTCTTCACGGCGTCCCGGATCGAGATCGACCGCCCCGGGCCGTCGTATTCGGCGGACACCGTCCGCGAGACGCGCGCCGCCATGGACGACGGCGCGGAGCTTTTCTTTATAATAGGCGCGGACGCGGCGGAACTGCTGCCCGAGTGGAGGGACGCGGGCCGGATATTCGAGCTGTGCCGATTCATTTCCGTGACCAGGCCGGGGTACGTTTTGACGCAGCCTTTCGGCGAGGACCCCGGCCGTCAGTTGCTGCTGTGCCCGCTGACGCCGGTCAGTCTGTCCTCCACCGAGATACGCGCGATGATTCACCTTGGCCGGCGCGTCCGGTATCTTATACCGGACGCTGTTCTGCGGATCATTGAGGATCGCGGGCTGTACCGGTCGGACGAGGGGTTCGACTGGGCGGCTTCGGAAAAACTCCGGCAGACGCTTAAGCCGTCGCGGTACAGGCACACAATGGCCGTCGCGCGCGAGGCCGAGCGGCTCGCGGGGATCTTCGGCGCGGACGCTCGCAAAGCCCGCGTCGCGTCGCTGCTGCACGATAACGCCAAAACGCTCGGCGAGGACGAGACGCGGAATCTGCTGGCCTATTCCGCCGACGGCGCGGCTCTCGGCGAGACGCGCCGGAAATATCCGAAGGTATTCCACGCTTTCATCGGAGCGGAATCCGCCCGGCGCGACTTCGGCGTGACCGACCCCGAAATACTCGGCGCGGTGCGTTACCACACGACCGGCAGACCGGATATGCCGCTCTTGGAGACGGTCGTCTATCTGGCCGACGCCATCGAGGAGACGCGCGAGGATTATCCCGCCCTGAGCGAGATACGCCGCCGCGTTGACGCGTCGGATCTGACGGGGGCTATGCTGGCGTCGCTTCTGGACACCGCCGGGCGTTTCACGCCGGAGGCGCTGCACCCGCTCACGGCGGCGGCTATTGAATACTATAACAAAAAAACGGAAAGGGAGAGCCGCATGGAGTATGACGCGATGACTAAAACTTGGGACAAATCGGCGGCGCTGGCGGGGGCGAAAGCGGCTGTCGCGGCCATCGAAGAGAAGATGGGCAAGGACGCGGCGGTTTTGGATATTTCTGATATTTCAGTTATGGCGGATTATTTCGTCATCGCTACGGCGGGCAGCGCGGCGCAGCTGAAAGCGCTGGCTGACGAGATCGACAAACAGATGTTCGGGACGGGATTCCGGCTGCGTCACCAAGAGGGCGTATCGTCCTCGGGATGGATACTGCTGGACTTCGGCTCGGTCGTCGTCCACCTGTTCACGAAGGAACAGCGCGGATTCTACGATCTGGAGCGTATCTGGGGCGACGCGGAGAGGATATTGGAGAATGGGGAATGGAAGATTGAGTGAGACGGCGGCGGAACCGGAGTCGGCTGTTCTGATAGCCGTGGACGACGGCGGCGGAACGACCGACGCGTGTCTTGACGAACTGTCCGCGCTGGCCGGGAACATCGGCATAGAGGAAGCCGGGCGCGTTACCCAGCGGCGCGAGAAACCGCACCCGGCGCGTTATCTCGGCAAGGGACGGCTGGAGGATCTCAGCGCGCTTGTTTCGGTTACGGGAGCGGGCGTCGTCATAGCGGACGACGAGCTGACGAACGCCCAGATGCGCGGCTTGGCCGAAGCCACCGGAGCGTTGGTTATCGACCGATCGCTGGTAATTCTTGATATATTCGCGGCGCGGGCATCTTCGGCGGAAGGCGCGGCCCAGACCGAGCTGGCGCGGCTCAAATACAGCCTGTCGCGGCTGGCGGGGTTGGGCAAGTCGCTGTCGCGCCAAGGCGGCGGCGGGGGCGGCGGCATGGGAGCGCGGCGAGGCGGCGGCGAAACGAAGCTGGAGCTTGACCGCCGCGCGGTCCGCGAGCGTATCGCGCGGCTGACGGACGAGATCGGCGAAATCAAGAAACGCCGCGGGGTTTCGCGCGACCGGCGCGAAAAGAATCGCGTCCCGCTCGTCTCGCTGTGCGGATACACGAATTCGGGCAAATCCACGCTGCTGAACGCTTTCACGGGGGCGGACGCGCTGGCCGAGGACAAACTGTTCGCGACGCTCGACACGACGACGCGGCGTGTTGAAGCCCATGGGTTCGAGTACCTGATGTCCGATACCGTCGGCTTTATCCGCAAACTGCCCCACGCGCTGATCGACGCCTTTTCCGCTACGCTCGAGGAACTGACGTTCGCGGACGTGCTGCTGCATGTTGTGGACGCTTCCAGCCCCGACCGCGTCGCCCAGATACAGACCGTTAAGTCCACGCTGAGCGAGATTGGCGCGTCGGCGCCGATTGTAACCGTTTTCAACAAGATGGACGCGTCGCCCCGGAAACCTCTGCCCTTCGACCGGGATTCGCGCGCTCACGTCGAAATTTCCGCGCGGACGGGGGAGGGGCTGGACGCTCTCGCGTATATCGTCGCGGAGACGATCAAGAGTCTCCGGCGGCCTCTGCGTGTGTTGATACCTTACGCGAAAGGCGATTTAATCGGACTTACGCGAAGCCGCTGCGGGATAGTTTCCGAACAATTCCTGGAGAACGGAACGCTGCTCGAATTGCTTGCTGATGAGGAAATGTCTGGAATTATGTCGGAATATATCGTCTAAAAATAGATTCTTTGAGTTTCACAATCCTCCTGTACCAGGAGGATTGTTTTTGATTAAAATCGCAAGACATATGGCATTATAATTAGATTTTGTGGATTAGATGGTTGTTTTGTCGAAAAATAATTTTCTAAAATATCTTGCAATTGTCTATAGAGAATAGTATAATGCGATTAAGAAATAAATGGCAAGGTGAAACGTCTTTTCGGAAATTGGAGCGGGCATATCCGGGATGAAAGGGGCTGCCGAATGAGAATTGATGGATTAACTCGCAGCGTCGGTTTCACCGGCCTGGACGAGAGGGATTATATCGTAAACTACTATCTGACCTCCCGCGGCAAGGCGTTCGGGATAGCGGCCGAGAAGGTGGCTGCGGATGCGGGCGCCGGACTGTTATTCAACGAATGGGAGGACACCGGCGGAATTACATATGACAAAGATGAAGCTCTCCGGCTGCTGAACAGGCTTGCGGACGGAATTGTTACGCCGACGACGCTTTGTGAGATGGTAGACGAACTGACGGCAGAGGTGTAGCATGGACGATCACGCGGATTGCCGTAATCGCGGCGGCGTACTGGAGCGCGAGCGCGGGAGTTCCGCCCGGCAAAGCGCCGGGAGTCATGGTTGAACCGCAACCGTCATATACTGGGAAGAACTCGGTGTATTTATTACTCGAAAAATCGGTTAGCAATATAATTGAAATCGGCCATGAATTTTCGCCTGTCAGAAGTTTGCTTGGTGCACGCAAACTTCTGTCAAGCGAAAATTCATGGCCGATTTCAATCACATCACGATGCCGATTATCGGGTAGAAAATAGAGCTGGTTTTTAGCTAGCATATAAAATTCATTAGGTGCTGAAGCCAACCAACGTACATACGGGATAACGCCGAAACGCTGGTCCATGAGGCTCGGCACAGGTCAGAACCGCGCGGATTTCCTGACGGCGCTGCTGTCCGGCAACTTGAGCGGCGCATCGCCATGAATTTTCACATGGACGAAGTTTGCTTGGACCAAGCAAAATTCTGTCACGCGAAAATTACTTTGACGCGTGGTTCCCGATAAAGAAATATCTGGCCAATTTTTACAGGAGCAAGTACGACCCCACATTAGCGTCTAAATTTTAAGAATTGAAAACTTTGTGGTTTATTAATAACAAGGAGAAGGTTATCCGGATTGGCACGCCGAGCGCTAGAAAGACGTAAAACGAATTTTGCGTAGAAATTTCGCATCGCATTATTGCGTGACAGAATTTCGCTTGAATCACGCGAAATTCATCCAAGCGAAAATGCGATATACAAACTTCTGTCACGCAAAATCCCAAGACTGCGAGAATCCGTTATCGAACTTAAAGAGGTGATGAACCAGCGCACGCTGACGTCGTACAGACGCCGCTTTGAGCGCTAACATCTCGTGATTTTGGATGAACTGAGATACGTTTCGTTCGGCAAAACCGACTGCGAGCTTGTTGTTCAATATGCTGTCAAACCGCCATGGCATTGGAATTTTGCTTGGGCGAATTTTGCATCGCATTTTGCCGGCGCTCCGGCACAGACATCGACGGCAAGACGTTCCATCAGCGCGACAACTTATTTGTAACAATACGCGCCGGAAGTCGTTCATATACGGCAGGTCTAACGCGAGCAGCGTCACGACGCGCGGATGATAGTTTTAGCGGGGATAGCGTCAGCCGATAAACATCGCGTCCCCAAACGAGAAGAACCGATAGCGTTTCGCGGCGGCCTCGGCGTAAGTTGCGAGGGTTTGCTCGCGCCCCAAAAAAGCCGACACCAGCATAATCAACGTCGAGCCGGGCAGGTGGAAATTTGTTATCATAGCGTCCACGGCCTTAAACTGGTACCCCGGTCTGATGAAAATATCGGTCGAACCGTCCGCCGCGCGAATGACGCCATCCGCTCCGGCGGCGGATTCCAGCGCGCGAACCACCGTAGTGCCGCAGGCCGCCGCGCGCCCGCCGGAGGCTCTGGCGGAGTTTATCGCGCGGGCGGCAGCCTCCCCGATAAAGAAGCGCTCTTCGTGCATCTTGTGAGCGGCGGGGTCGGATACCTTCACCGGACGGAACGTGCCCAACCCCACGTGCAACGTCACTTTCGCTATCGTGACTCCGCTCGCGGCGATCTCGGCCAGCAGTTCCGGCGTAAAATGCAGTCCGGCGGTGGGGGCGGCGGCCGAACCGTCGTTTTTCGCGTAGACCGTCTGATATCGGGAGCTGTCGGCCAGCTTTTCCTTTATATACGGCGGCAGGGGCATTTCTCCCAGTTCGGCCAGAATTTCCTCAAAGACGCCGGCATACTCGAACCGCACGATCCGGGCGCCGCTTTCCCCGACGGACACGATCTCGGACGTGAGCCGACCACCTCCGAACACCGCCCGCATACCCGGACGCGCGTACCTGCCGGGGCGAGCGAGCGCTTCCCACGCGTCCCGCGATATCCTGCGCAGCAGGAGCAGCTCGACCGCCCCGCCCGTGCCCTCGCGCGCGCCGACGAGCCTCGCGGGGATCACCTTCGTCTCGTTGAGGACAAGGCAGTCGCCGGGCGCGAGCAGCGACGGGACATCCCGGAAGGCCAGATGCCGTACGCCGCCGGACGATCGATCGACGGCCATCAGGCGCGACGCGGCGCGGTCGGCTAGCGGAGACTGGGCGATCAGTTCCGGCGGTAAGTTGTACATAAAATCGGACGTCCGCAACGCGTTACTCCTTCAGAAGCGGTAGCCGAGCGGTTTCCCCGGCTTTTTCCCGCCTTTGTCCCTCTTGATAAACCCAAGCGCGGCGCCGGCCAGTTTCAGCGCTCCGACGGTTTTGACGTACCCGTCTTTGACGGCTGCCGCCCTGTCTTTTTTGTCCTTCAGCCAGTCGGCGAGCCGAACGATCTGAACGGTCAGAGCCGCGGCGGCTCCCGCCGCGCAGACCAACGCCGACAGCGCCGTGGCCAGAGGATAGTTAAGCCGGACAGTCTCTTTGTGTTTGGACACGCCCCCGCCCCCGGTCATTGAACCTGAACGTCGTTGCGCCAGACGCCTTTTACCACTCTGCCCGTCCTCTTGTAGGTGTACGTCCCGGCGCCCTCGCGCTTGTCGGCCGCAAAGCCGCCGACGTATATGTCGCCGTTGGCGTAGGTATATTTGCCGTTTTCGTCCTCGGCCATGCTGTTGGCGAAAAGACCCTCGTACTTTCCGGCGGACGACGTCAGCGCACCCCATCCCGTGGCGATACCGTTCTCCATACGGCCTTCGTATGTGAACGCCTGACCGCCGGCGACGTATGTGAACTTCCCTTCCCCAAAGATCTGGCCGTCCTTGAAATCGCCGACATACAGGCTGCCGCCGCTGTACGCGATGGCGCCCTTGCCGTTGAACGTGCCGTCCGAGAAGTCTCCTTCGTAGACGGCGCCGCCGGCGTAATACAGCTTGCCCTTGCCGGACATCAGCCCGTGCAGAAAACCGCCCACATAAACGTCGCCGTTGAGGAACTCGTACCGGCCCACGTCGCCGTGGGGGAAGCCGTTTTCGTCGCGCGCGCCCTCGTATCTTCCGGGAAACGGCGTGTAGACGGTGGCGCTGAGTCGAACCGTCCGTCCGTCGTCCGACAGCTCGGGCACGAGGTACATGCTCTTCGCGAACTCGTCGCAGGGGGTGTAGATCCGCCCGTCGATGAGGACGGAGCCGTCCTCCCCCGCGAACTCCATGACCGCGGTGCCGGGGCCTTGTATTATCGCCTTCTTTTCGTAATCGCTCCACGTGATCCTGTCCGGCGGCACGCCCACCGCCATCGCCGCGCCGCGAAGCGGAAGCATAAGCCGTCCGTCCCCTCCGACGAACGCCGTCCCGTATGACGAATAAGTCACGCCGTCCGCGATAAGCCCGGGCACGTCCGCCGTTATTGATACGGACTTGGCGCCGCGCCCGTAGAGCACGTCGTCGGGCAGGTCGAACACAGCCGCCGTCAAATCCGGCTGCTTAACAAAGCGGTACGCCAGTCCCATGATCCGCGCGAAAGCGGCGCTCTCGGCGTAGGCGCGTCCGCCGTCGATAACGTAATCCGTACTATTGAAAACAACGGACTTGCCGTCCGCGGAGACGACCAGAACGGTCCGGTCGGCGTCCCTCCAGACCGTGTATCCGCCGAAGGCGTCCGCCACGGGCTGGATCGGCACCATCAGCGCGCCTTCCTCATTAAGATATACCGGCGCGGATATGAGCGCCGCTTCCCCGTCGGCGTAAATCCCCGCCCATCCCGCTATGACGCGCACGGAACCCGCCCCGGGATACCTCGCCTCGAGCGGGTCGGCGGCAAACGCCGTCCCCAAAGCCGAGAGGGCTATAACCGCGGACACCGCCGCGCCGACGATCAGTTTCTTCATTATGATCACCTTTCATCCACGAGAACATCTGCTTTTATGTTACAACCAACGGGGCGGTATGTCAAGAAGAAAAACGGGCGCTCGTCTTGTCCGCGTGAAATTCCGTCTTGACACCCGCGCGCGCGAATTATATAATTCATATATGTCATATTGTTTCAGAATTAAGGGGATTCCGCCATGCGACTCGAAACAACCTGCGTCCACGCGGCGCGCGACGCGACGCACACCACCGGCGCCGTGGCCGCGCCTATCTACCAGTCGTCCACCTTCGCGCGGGACGGCCTTGGGGACGGAGCCGGATACGACTACTCGCGGCTTCAGAACCCCACGCGCGAACACGCCGAAAAAATCATGGCGGCGCTCGAGAGCGGAGCGGACGCGCTGGGCTTTGCCAGCGGCATGGCGGCCATATCCGCTTTCGCCGAGCTTTTCGCGCCCGGCGACGGTATCATAGCGTCAAACGATCTGTACGGCGGATCGATCCGCCTTTTCGAGTACGTCGCCCGAAAGAACGGCGTTTCGGTTACGTATGTTGACGGGACGGAAGCCCGGAACGTCGCGGCGGCGCTGACGGAACGGACGAAAGCCGTCTTCATTGAGACGCCGACGAATCCGATGCTTAATGTCACGGACGTAGCCGCCGTTCGGGCGTTGCTGCCGGACGGGGTTATCCTCGCCGTGGACAACACTTTCCTTACGCCGTATTTCCTCAATCCGCTCGCGCTCGGCGCGGACATAGTAATACACAGCGCCACGAAGTACCTCGCCGGACATAACGACACGCTGGCGGGATTCCTCGTGCCAAAGACCGCCGAACTGGCCGAGCGGCTGCGTTTTATCCAGAGGACGACCGGCGGCGTTTTGGCTCCGTTCGACGCGTTCCTCGTCGCGCGCGGCGTCAAGACTCTGGCCGTCCGTATGGAGAAGGCACAGGCAAACGCTCTCGCGGTCGCCCTATGGCTCCGCCGCCTCCCGAGGGTGGAGATCGTCCGGTACCTCGGCCTGGCGGAACATCCCGCGCATGAGCTGTCGAAGCGTCAGGGGCGCGGCTTCGGCTCGATGATCTCGTTCACGGTCGATTCCGCCGAAACGGCGCGGGCGGCGCTCAGCCGCGCCAAACTGATTCTTTTCGCCGAAAGCCTTGGCGGGACGGAGACGCTGATAACCTATCCCGCGACCCAGACGCACGCCGACGTTCCGGAGGCCGAGCGCGCCGCGCGGGGTATAACCGACCGGCTGCTGCGCTTGTCCGTCGGAATCGAGGCGGCGGACGATATTATTGAGGATCTGGCGGGGGCGCTTAAATGAGCTATGATTTCGACAGGATAGTGCCGAGGCGCGGCACCGACAGCCTGAAATACGACTTCGCGGCGGAGCGCGGTATGCCGCCCGGCCTGCTGCCGATGTGGGTGGCGGACATGGATTTCCCAGCGCCGCCCGAAGTACTGGCGGACATCGCCGAAACCGCCGCGCACGGTATATTTGGATACACCGAACCGAAGGCGCCGTATTATGACGCCGTAGCGGAGTGGTTCGGCGGGCGGTACGGCTACCGCCCGCCCCGGGAGGCTATCGTCAAGGCGCCGGGCGTGGTTTTCGCGCTGGCCCAGGCCGTCCGCGCTTTTACCGCTCCGGGCGACGCGGTACTCATCCAGACTCCTGTCTACTACCCATTTTATGACATTGTGCGACGCAATGGGCGAACGCTGGCGACTAACCCGCTGACGCGGACGGATGGAGCGTATACTATCGACTTTGACGACTTCGAGCGCAAAGCGTCCGAAAACGCCGTTAAGGCGTTTATCCTCTGCAATCCGCATAACCCGGTGGGCAGGGTGTGGACGCGCGGCGAACTGATCCGTTTGCGTGACATCTGCGCGAAAAACGGCATCCTCGTGCTGTCGGACGAGATCCACTGCGACTTCGTCTGGGGCGGCCGCGAGCATGTCTGCTACGCCGCGCTCAGTAAGGACGCGTTCATCGCCACGGCGCCGAGCAAGACGTTCAACCTCGCCGGACTGCAAGTCTCGAACGTCTTTATTGAAAACGCGTCGCTGCGCCGGAGGTTCCGCGACGAGACGGCGAGCGCGGGATACAGCCAGCTGAACACGGTCGGTCTCCGCGCCGCCCTGAGCGCCTACGAAAAGGGCGGGCCGTGGCTCGCGGAGCTGAAAGCCTACCTGGAAGGCAACATCCGGGCCGCGCGGTATTTCATCGCGGAATGTCTCCCGAAGGTAACGCTGATCGAACCGGAGGGGACGTACCTGCTCTGGCTGGACTTCTCCGCCTACGGTCTGACGCAAGCCGAGCTGGACCGCCGTGTGACAGCCGCCGGGCTTTGGCTTGACAGCGGGACTATGTTCGGCGCGGAGGGCGAGGGGTTCCAGCGCGTTAACGCCGCGTGCCCGCGATCAGTGCTGCTGGAGGGACTTCGGCGGCTCGGTGAGGTCTGAAACCCGATACTGTTTCATAAATGAAACAATATCAGTCATAGCTTACCGCGACCCAAACTGAAAAATAAAGGATGTGTCCATATGAAAAAACTCTTTCTATCGTCGTACTTCGCGGGCGCGGCAAAACTGTTTCCGTATTTTGCCGGCGGATGTTCGGGCAAAAAAGCCGTATTCATACCAACCGCCAGCCTGCGCGAGAAGATGACGTTTTTCGTGGGAGCGGATTTGAAAGCGTTGCGGAAACTCGGTCTGATTGTTAACGAATTGGAAGTTTCGAGCGCGTCCCGCGATGAGATCGCCGATAAAATATCCAATGCAGACTACGTGTTCGTCGCGGGAGGGAATACGTTTTTTCTGCTGCAGGAGCTTAGACGCTCCGGCGCGGACAAATTGATTGCCGAACACATAAACAGCGGAAAGCCGTACATCGGGTCCTCGGCCGGTTCCGTCGTAGTTTCGCGAAACATCGAGTATCTGAAATATATGGACGAACCCGCCGCCGCTCCAGATCTGAACGGCGATTTCGCGGGGTTGTCCGTCGTAGATTTCTGTATAGTTCCGCATTGCGCAAATTTTCCGTTTAAGAAACCCGCCGCCAAGATTATATCCGAGTACTCGGATATGCTGGATTTGCGTCCGATCAGTAATAATCAAGCCGTAACCGTTGACAGCGGTAACGTCGAAATAGTTACCGCTGAAAGCTGTAAGCCGCCAAGGAAAACAAATTCACAGCCGTAACGGAACATCCATCAAATCAGAGAATTCCCGAGATGCAAAATATTGCGGAAGTTACCATGTAGAATTGATCTTTGCTTCTGTAACATTTTATTCAGTAATACAGCGTTTTCAGGCAAATAATTCATAGAATTGGGGGGCGGTACAAAACGAAAGGAATACCTGTATTCCTACCAGAATTGTGGAAATAACCTTTACTATTCGCCGAATTGGACTGTTATTAGTCTCTTGGCTCTGCTCGTTAACGGTTGCCAGTATTTCATCGCTGACCGTTTTTTTGCAATCGCTCATCCATGGCGATCCCTCCTTCCCTATGTAATGCCTAAAGTATACCACGCTCTTTCGCAGACGGCAAGCGGCGAAACGTAAACAGCACAAGAGATGTGTTGACAACCGCGCTATGTGGACGTATAATTACAGTCATAGATTGGAGCTGTACCATTACGGCGTACTTGGCATGAAATGGGGCATCAGGAGAACCCCGGAACAATTGGGGCGGCGGAAATTCGACGAGGCCAAGAGCGCGGTGGCGGAAGCGGAGCGGGTGAGTTCGGCGTCGGCGAAAGGTCTTGATTACTGCAACAGGCTGTTCGCCGCCGAGCGCGAGTTTGCCGGTCTTTCGCCGGAAGATCGCCCGCCGTGACTTTCCCGCGCTCAATCAGCGCCAAATTCATCTTCTGTCGGTCGATCAGCGCGGCGGCGTATGCCCGCACCGAAGCGATTACGGCGGCTTCGATGTGCGCTTGTAAAACGTCCCAAAGAACGCAAACTAACGGAAAGTGAAAAAAGCGAAGAATCCCGAATAATCTCGCAATACAGCCATTCTCAAACTCGATTGGCGGACATTTTCTGATATACAGCGACGGCGTATAAAGCGTATTTTTATACATTTTACTTGGATCGACTCTTTGGAGGGCTTTGTAAATTTCGGAGTTTAGAAAGTTTAACTTTGGCCAAAAAAGTTTAGGAGAAGTTTACAAACGCCGTCAAACGGCGCAATAGCGCCATTTTGTTTTTTAACTTAAAATATTGATGAATTGTTAACACATATACCAATGGAATCGAGACGCTTCTAGGATACAAAATATCGCGGAAGTGACTATACAATTAGTTTTTCACTTCCACAATATTTTATCTAGTAAACACGCCATTATTTAGCCAAATAATTTACACGGAATTGTTACAAAAATGTGCGATTGCGGAACTTGCATAAACTGTTTCTTCATCTAATATATTTTTAGCTTCCGGAGAAAAATGCTTCGATTTTGAGTGAAAAAATCCCCTCGAATTTCTCAAAAAAACGGGGTCCGGGCGAGCCGATTTCCGACGATAAAAAACGCCGCTTGCCCTGTCCGCCTAGCGGCAATTCCAGTAATTAAAAAAGGCCGACGAATTTTCGCGGATTCGAAGTATTTTTGCGTGACAGAATTTTGCGGGAAGGAAGTTCGCTTGAACCACGCGAAATTCGCCAAGCAAAATTCCAAGCTGAAAAAATACGTGTAAATGTCAAGCGAAAAATCGGCCACCCAATATGAAATAAAAATCCGCCACCATTAAAACGAGTCGCTTAACTAAGCGGTCTTTGCAAAAATGATAACGGATTTAAATTGTATTGGGCGGTGGATTTTTTGATCAATAAATACATCGCTTTTTTCACTTGCTGTCAGTTAGTGTTATTTGGTTGTATATGCTAGACTAAAACCCAACCAAAAAGCAACGGAGATATAATTGAAAAACCCACCAGCGGAACTGGTCAATGGCCTCCCAAAAGAGCTATAATAACTCAATACAACGAGT
>JAISCI010000096.1 GCA_031265685.1 Clostridiales bacterium | reverse complement strand
GCGAGTTTAAGCGAACTTTGAAAGGGCGGCAGGCGTTTTTTCGTTTATATTTCCGCGCTTTTTTGGCTCATCTTTAGCTTAGCATATACACCACCCATTATAATTGAAAAATTCGCCAGCTAAACAAAGCGGACTGCGCCATCAACGCTGTGATCATGGAAACCGTGAGCAGCGCGCGGCGGATCCTAATTATAATGGGCGGCGGAGTTTTCAGTTGACAACTACACGAGAATTGTCCCCGAGCTTCGCTCCCGTCATTCTCAAACATCTCACTATGTCATATCCTATAGTCGTCGCTTATGGAATCCATCAGACCGTATTCGAGCAGAATTTTCTCCAAACGCTCCTGGGTCATGGGCTTAGGTATTGTAAACATATCGTTGCCGTCGATCGCGGCTGCCAGCTTGCGGTATTCGTCGGCTTGACGCGTTTGCGGCGCGTACTCGATAACCGTCTTGCGATTGATCTCAGCGCGCTGAACGATGTTGTCGCGTGGGACAAAGTAAATGAGCCGCGTCCCCAGTTCCTTGGAAAACGCGCGAAGCAGCTCGGTCTCGCGGTCAACGTTGCGGCTGTTGCAGATTATGCCTCCGAGACGCGCGCCGCCCGTCCGCGCGAACTTCGCCACGCCTTTTGCGATATTGTTGGCGGCATAGAGCGCCATCATCTCGCCCGACGCGACTATGTAGATCTCCTTGGCCTTGCCTTCGCGGATCGGCATCGCGAATCCGCCGCAGACGACGTCCCCCAGCACGTCATAGAAGACGTAATCCAAGTCGTCGGTGTACGCGCCGAGCTGCTCCAGAAGTCCGATCGACGTTATGATCCCGCGTCCGGCGCAGCCCACGCCCGGTTCCGGCCCGCCTGATTCCACACAGCATATGCCGCCGAATCCGACGCGCGTGATACCTTTAAGCTCCACGTCGTCGCCCGTCTCGCGAAGGGTATCAAGGACGGTGCGCTGAGCCAGCGTGCCCAGCAGCAACCGCGTGGAATCCGCTTTCGGGTCGCACCCGACGACCATAATCCGCTTGCCGGCCTCGGCAAGCCCTGCGGTCAGGTTCTGGGTGGTGGTGGATTTCCCGATACCACCCTTGCCATAGATCGCGATTTGTCTGATTTTTCCCACAATATCACCTATAAAGAGTTGATCTGCCCTAATACTAAGGCGTGTTTGAAAACACGCCCTAGGCGCGGAGCGGATTTTTTGCTTCGCAAAGACAGCGTGTCCGCAAGTATTTTGCTGACGGTCGCGTTGCGGAAAACCCGCCGCGCAGACGCCGGAGTCAGGATTTCAGGACAGATCTGATAGTCGCAGCGGCTTTTTACTATTCTCAGGCAAGAGGACAGATTGGATTTTCCCGTACCGCGCGCGGACGCCTTACGCCCGGGAAAATCCAATCCGGGAATCGAGCCGGGAATAGTATTAATTCAGCCGCGCCGGTATAACCTTCCCCTCGTAATGCTCCAGTATATAGGCCCGCGTCTCCTCGGTCTGCAGCGCGGACACCAGTTTATCCACGGCGGCGCGCTTTTCCGGCGCAAGATCCTCGCGGGCGGCTATGATGTTGGCGTAGGGCGAATCCTCGCCCTCGTGGAACAGCACCGAGCTAGTTATCCCCGCTTCCAGCGCCTTGTTAACGTTGGTTATGAACACGTCGAAATCGTCTTTCGTCGGGATGATCACCGTTGCGTCCAGCTCGACCAGCTCGACGGGCCGAAGGTACTCGGCCACGTCGGACAGCGACGCGCGGAGGTTCGTGTTCGCCTCGTCGCTCAGCCTTATGAACCCGGCTATCTCGAGTATCCGTAGCGCGCGGTACTCGTTCGTGGCGTTGTTTGGTATCGCGATATTCGCGCCGTCCGGCACCTCGTCCACGGAGGCGTACCTGTCCGAATACGCGCTGATAGGCTCCACGTGTATGTCGCCCGCGTTGACAAGGTGTCCCGCGTTTATCTCGTTCCATTCCGCCAGGTACGGATAGTGCTGGAAAAAGTTGAAGTCAGCCTCGCCGGCCTCGGTCCGCTCGTTCGTCGTCTCGTCGGCGGCGGTGGAAATGAGGTTGACTGTAACGCCCTGCTCGGCCAGTTTCGGGATAACATACTGGATCAGCTCGCTGTGCGGCACGAGATCCACTATGCCCTTTATCTCCACGGAACCAGCCGCGGCCGGTCCGACCGTGGGATCCGTAGTCACGGAGACGTCCGCGGGGGCGGATTGTCCGCAGGCTGCAAGCCCCAGCGCGAATATGCCCGCCGTAAGCGCCGAAAGTATTTTTTTCATTGAAATATCCCCTTTCCGCTTCCCAAGTCTTTCAAGCTCTTTCTTGCTTCCAGCTTCTGACGCTTAAATCAAGCGTCTTTTTTTGAGTATCAGCTTGGACGCGGTGTCTCCCGCGAATTGTACGGCCTGGACGATGACGACCAGAACGTACACGCACGCGAACAGCACCTCGTGCCGGAACCGCTGGAAACCAAACCTCACGGCTATGTCGCCGATGCCGCCCGCGCCGAAGTTACCGGCCAGCGCCGACATTGATATAATCGCGACGACGGCTACCGTGAACCCGCGTATCAGCGACGGCAGGGTTTCGGGTAACAGAACCCGGAAGATGATCCGCAGGTTACCCGAACCCATCGACTTCGCGGCCTCTATCTTTCCTTTGGAAATCTCCAGCAGGCTGCTCTCGACAATCCTGGCGTACATCGGCACGCACGACGCCGCCAGCGCGATTATGCAGCTGTTCATCCCGTAGGACCTGCCGAATACGAGCCGCGCCACGGGTATCATCAGAATAATCATGATCATCTGGGGCAGGGATCGAAAGCAGTTGATCAGCCAGCCAGCCGCCGCGTTGAACGTCGCGGCGGGAAGCAGACCGTCGCGACGCGTCACGGTTATGGCGACGCCGAGCGCGAAACCGAACACAAGCGTTATAGCCGACGCGACCAGCGTCATATACAGCGTATCAAACGCCGCCGGTAGTATCTCCGCCCAAACCTCCGGCGCGAACGACGCTTTCAGCACTTCCCAGAACGGCGTGTTCAGCAGGCTCATATTCCCCCGCCCTCCGTGTATTCCTCGCGCATTTCGGCGTATACCCGCATGAACATCTTGCCCGTGGAACTGTTCGGGTTCGAGAAGACGTCGCGGGTTACGCCGCGTTCGCTTATTACGCCGTTCTCAAGAACGGCCATGTTGCGGCACGCGTATTTGACCGCGTCCATTTCGTGGGTTATCAGTAGTATCGTTACGCCGAACGCCCTGTTTACGTCTTTCAGCAGCTCCAGTATGCTCAGCGTAGTGCGCGGGTCAAGCGAACTCGTCGCCTCGTCGCTTAACAGGACGTCCGGGCGGTTCGCCAGCGCCCGCGCTATGCCGACGCGCTGCTTCTCTCCGCCGGAGAGTCCCGCCGGATACGCCGGCAGCTTATCCGAAAGCCCGACCACTTCCGCCGCTTCCCGGACGCCCCGGTCGATCTCGTCTTTGCGCAGACCGCGCACCCGCAACGGGTAAGCGATGTTCTGGTAGACCGTTTTAGACTCGAACAGGTTGAATTGCTGGAATATCATCCCAATGCGCTGACGTTCGCGGTTCAGTTCCCGCGCCGAGAGCCGCAGCATATCCACGCCGCCGACCACGACGCTCCCCGAGTCCGGCGTCTCGAGCCGGTTGACGCACCGCGCCAGCGTGGATTTGCCCGCTCCGGACAGCCCGATCACGCCGAAGATGTCGCCCTCCTCGACTGACAGGGAAACCCCGCGCAGAACCTCGAGCCGCTCGCCCCTCACCGTAAAGGACTTCTTAAGATTCTCAATCTCCAAATATCCTTTCGGGGCGGGTATTTGTCCGCTCATCCGCAACCCTCCGCGCTCGCGTTACTTTCATACACTGTTCTTTCTTACACTCCCCGGGCGTATCGCTTCCGCTACACATCCCCGCCACCCCCTTTTTTATCAATATTTATATCTTACTATTTCAGAATTAAGGCTGACATTTGTTTTTAAGGTTCGCGGCTATCGCTATGGATTTTCGCATGGACGAAGTTTGCGTGAATTGAAGCATTATCGTGTGGTTCAAACGATAATGCGATGCAAACTTCTGTCACGCGAAAATTACCGTCTTAAAAACAAATGTCTCTCTAACCTGAAACAGTATCACCCGTGGGAGAAAGTATCCTCCAAAACCACGGGACGGATATACAGTTTACCCGACACATCCTCGCCGCCGGGGATGCCGGCCGCGTCGGCGCGGCACCGCTGGCAGTGCCGGAAGACGTTTATGTACCGCTCGGCGGACCGGCGCGTCTCGCTTATCAGGGCGCAATCCGGCGCGGGGCGGTCCGCCAGCTTATGCTGGGGGATCAGCGGTATGATATTGAAGATCTTCGCGCCGCGCTCCGCGACGGTCCGCGCCACGTCCGGCACATGCGCTTCGTTGATTCCGGGAATCAGCACGGTGTTGACCTTCACCGTTATCCCCGCCGCCGCGACCCGCGCGATCCCTGACAGCTGATTCATAATCAGTATCTCGGCCGCCTCAATACCGCCGTAACGCCGCCCTTTGTACGCGATCCCCTCACAGATCCGCGCCTGAATCCCCGGATCTACCGCGTTGACAGTCACCGTCAGCGCGTCGATCCCGATATCAATGATCTCGTCCGCGAAGTACGGCAGCAATAAGCCGTTGGTGGACATGCATTTGAGCATATCCGGCAGATACCGCCTGATAAGCCGGAACGTCTCGAGCGCGTAAGGCGTGGCCAGCGAATCGCCCGGCCCGGCCACGCCCGCCACCGTTATGTCCGGACGGAGCGCGACCGCGCGTTTCGCCACATCCAGCGCTTCCTCGGGCGATATAACGCCGCGCGCGACTCCGGGCCGAACCTCGGTGTCGTTGATGTCCCGGCGGCAGAAATTGCACATTATATTGCAGCCCGGGCTGACCGGCAGGTGAACCCGCCCCCGGCTGGCTTTCGCGCCCACGGAGAAGCATGGGTGCGCCGCTTTAAGTTCCTCGAACGTCGCGGACATCAGATCAACCCGCCTTCCGTGACCCGCGCGATTATTTCGTCAATCGCGCCCTCCGCCTCGAACACTCGCTTGCCGTTCGCGATCATGAACGCCGCCGCCGCTTCTCCGATACGCCGCGCGAACACCGCGTCGCAATCGCCCAGGACGGCGAGCAGATGCCCGAAGCCGCCCTCGCAGTGCCCCATACACTTCGCGTCGGTCTTACGCGTTTCGGAGAGGGTATCGCCGTCATATACGCGCCAGTACCGCGCGGATCCGAAATGCGAATCGACCCGCTCTCCGTCCAGACTCGCGAACGCAATCCGCATACTATAACCTCCCGCTGTTTCGGTATCAGGAAACAGTACTGCTGTTTCGGTATCAGGAAACAGCACTATTTATACGTGGACAGCACGTTGTGATAAATGTCCTCGATCACCCGAAGCCCTCCGGAAAATCCCGCGTAGTTCGTCGTCATGACGAGACGGTACGGCGTCGGCGCGGCGGCGGAGAGAAAGTCCGCTCCGCGCTCCCGCGCCAGTTCCCTGTCCCAGCCCGACCCTATGATAAGACCGCGCCCGGGATGGGTTATCCCGCGAAGTATGTCCTGCGCCTTCCCGGCGTCCGGCTCGAAATATATTGGCACGACGCGCCTGCCGGAGTGCGCGGACACCTCGGCGCGGATTTTGTCGTGATATTTCTTGGGCGTGCCGTCCGTTATAAACTGCTCCTTCGGAACAATGCCGACCTCGTGCAGCAGAAACCGCGCCAGCGCCTGCACGTACCCCGCGTCGTGGAAGATATTCGCGTGGTTCGGCAGACCATAGCGGAACTCGAGCAGAAACGTCGCGAGATTGTCGATCTCCTCGTAATAGGCCGCGCGTTCCCGCGCTATGAACGCCCGCGCCCCGCGCTCGTCTATCTCGGCGCCGGACTCCAGCGCGAAATCCACGACTTGGTTCAGAAACTCCTCCGTCTCGTTCGCGCCCACGGGTATATGCGGGTACCAGAGACACGGCTGGCCGTAGCGCGCTTCCAGCGCGTCGGCTATGGGCTTGCCGTGCCACGGTGAGACAAGTATATTGAAACCCGAGCGCGGTATCGACCGCCACTCGGCCGTTCCGCCAGAATCCGGCCCGAACAGCGTGTTGGCGCGAAGGCCGACGCCAGCCAGCAATCGTTTATACTCGCGCAGGTTCCCTTTCCAGAACGGATCCTGATACGGGACGCTGGCCAGCAGGTTGACCGTGTTCGGCTCGGAGCGCATCGGGTTTTCGTCCTCGAACAGCGCCGTGTATTGCTCGATTATGGCGTTTACGACCAAGCTGTGCGCCTCAAGGTTGGACGCCTTGAAACCCGCCGTCTCGACGGAGACTATCGGCCGGCCTTCGTCCCGGAACTCCGATACCACGCTCTCCACGTCGTCGCCGACAATGCCCGCCGTGCAACCTGTCATGACTACTTGCAAATCGGTGTCGAGCACCTTGTATGTATTTGAAATGATCTGGCGCAGCCGGTCCGTCCCGCCGAAAACGACCTCCCGCTCGCCAAAGTTGGTGCAAGGGGACGTGCTGCCTCCGGCGTACCCGGTCGAACGCTCGAAGAAGCCGCCGATCATGTCGCCACAGCCCGGCCCGGAGTGCAGAATCGGCACGGCGCGCGGTATCGCCACGACCGACTGCATAGCGCCGATCGCGCACGTATACCTCTGCTGCTCGATTATCCCGTTCATTTAGCGCCACCCCCGGCAAGGAAATAATCCGGGTCGCGCTCAAGCCACCAGCGCGTGTACGGGTTTATCGCGTGCTTCGCGAGATTCCTGACGAACTCGTCGTTTTCGATAACCTCCGCCACGCGCTCGCCGTAATTGACAAGCCCCTCGTAACCCATGCCGTAATGCTCGTCGCCGACCAGCAGACTGGGTATGCCGAGCTTCGCGCCCCAGAGCGTCATGCCGCCGTGCCGCGCCAGCAGCACGTCCGGGCGTATGCGGTTCAGCGCGTTGACCAGCTCGAACTCCTGCTTGTTGCAGACGTTGAAATTCGGCACATTGCCGTAATCGCCGACGCGCTGGGCCAGCTGGTCATTCTCCTCGCGCCCGCTGTCGAAGATTGGATCGTGATGGAAGATCGCCGCACCGACGGCCTTCAGGCCCAGCTCGCCGGATATGTCGAGCAGGGCGTGGCCGTGCGCCGCCCCGGCGGTTACATAAGCCGTCCTGCCGGACAATTTTTCGCGCAGCTCCCGGATCCTAGGCAGATACTTGGCTTTCTTCTCCGCGATAACTTTCTCGGCGATCTCTTCTTTATCTAATAGCTTCCCGAGCGCGCGGAACCATCGGTCGGTCTGGGCGACGCCGTAAGGCGGGGCGGCGGGCAGCTCCGGCACGCCGAAGTCCTGCTCCAATACCGCGCCCATGTAGCTGCCCAGCGTCGAGCACGCCTGAACCGTCGCGGCGGACTCGCCCGCGTGCCGCAGCGATCCGACCGTGGAATACGGCGTGATGAAGTTCGGCTTCGCCCCGAACGGCGCGAACCAATCCGAAAAAACATCCGCGCCCCAGAAATTGATGACGTTGATAACGTCGCCGCGCCGCCGCTCAGGCTTCGCGATCAGCTTGCGAGCTATGCCGTGGTATGCCGCGTCAAAACCGGTCGTCCACACCTTGGAGCGAAAACCCTCGCAGAATATCGCGACGACGGGTATGCCCAGCTCCGCCTCCGCCTGATCGCAAACGCTCTCGACATCGTCGCCGATGATTCCGGCGGCGCATGTCGTCAGCACGAACACGGCGTTAGCGCCGGTACGCCCGCGGGCTTCGCGGATCGCGGAGGCCAGTTTCGCCGAACCGCCGTAGACAGTGTCGCGCTCGGTCAGGTTGGTCGAAAAGATCCGGCGCCGCGCGGGGCTTTCTACGCCGCGCAGCGGAGAGTTGACCCTGTATGTAAACGCGAACTCATGCAGGCACGACGCGCATCCGACCGGCCCGTGGCTGACGACCGCGCCATCCTGAATCAGTATCGTCATACAAGCCGCTTTGCTTGTCGCGCAGCCTAGGCATTGGCTGAACGAGCGGCTCTTATCCTTAAGCCCCCGGCGCGATGCGGCCACAAGCCCGTCGGCGTCGCCCTGATATCCCGTTATCGAGTTTATGCGGATCTCACGGACCTGAACAGCGGGAAGCGCAAGATTGACAGTTGACAACGCGACTCCTCCATCAACATAGTATACATATATTATTAATAAGCATTATAACGCGAAGGCGGTGATTTGTCAAGAGGAAATTATGATTAACATATATGTTTTGTTTATTGGATGCTGTAAATGTCAACTGAAAAATCACCCACCCAATATAATTGAAAAATCACCCACCCCCAAAACAAAGCGCGAATTTAAGCGGTCTTCGTTTTGGGGGTGGGTGATTTTAATTATATC
>JAISCI010000043.1 GCA_031265685.1 Clostridiales bacterium | reverse complement strand
CCTGCGGACACGTGTCCACAGCCAGCACGTCGTCCGCCAGAAAGCACAGATTGAACGAGAGCGTCGTCTTGCCGATTCCGCCGCGCAAATTGCATATGGCGTATCTGTCGTGCTTGGGCGGATGGATAATCCGAGAGTTGGAGAGGCAGCCGCGTTGATTCCGATTACCTCTCCAGCAGACCTCCAGTCTTTTACTCTCCGGACTCCGATTCGTACTTCTCCAAGTCGCGTTTTTTGATGAGAGATCTCATCAGCTTCGACGAAATCGTCTTCGGCAGCTCATCGGCAAACTCGATCACGCGCGGGTACTTATACGGCGCGGTCGAGCGCTTCACGAACGTCTGAAGCTCCTTCACCAGTTCGCCTGACGGCTCGTATCCGGCGTTCAGCACTATCGTCGCCTTTACGAGCTGACCGCGCTTCTTGTCCGGGTATCCCGTCACGGCGGCTTCTTTAACGGCGGGATGCTCGACCAGCACGCTCTCGACCTCAAACGGCCCGATGCGGTAACCGGACGACTTTATCATATCGTCGTTGCGGCCGACGTACCAGATATAGCCGTTTTCGTCGGCGTAGGCGGTGTCGCCGGTATGATACACGCCGTCGTGCCACTGCGCGTTTGTGCCCTCCGGGTTGCGGTTGTACAGCGAGAACAGCCCGGCGGGCTTGTCCGCGCGACCGGCGCGTATGACGACCTCGCCCGTCGCGCCCGCCGTGGATTCGGAACCGTCCTCGTCCGCGACGTACAGCCGGTAGCCCGGCGTGGCGCGGCCCATGCTTCCGATCGCCGGTTTCGTGTACGGATACAGTATCGAACAGCAGAGCGTGGTTTCGGTCTGCCCGAATCCCTCGTGTATCTCAAGCCCCGTCAGTTCCTTCCATTTTATGAACGTATCGGGGTTGAGCGCCTCGCCCGCCGACGTGCAGTGCGTCAGGCTCGACAGGTCGTATTTCTCGGGTCCGCTCGCCAGAATCATGCGGTACATCGTGGGCGGGCAGCAGAACGTGGTTATCTTATACTTCTCGATCACGCGCAGTATATTCGCGCCGTCGAACTTGTCGAAATCATATACGAACACCGCCGATTCGGCCAGCCACTGCCCATACAGCTTGCCCCACAGCGACTTGCCCCAGCCCGTGTCCGAAATGGTGAAGTGGAGACCGCCGTCCGCGCAGCGATGCCAGAACACGCCCGTCATCAGGTGCCCCAGAGCGTACGTGTAATCCTGCGCGACCATCTTCGGATAGCCCGTCGTGCCGGAGGAGAACATCATCAGCATGATGTCCGCCGCGGCGGTATCCTCATCGCCCGCGAGCCGCGGGAAGACGGACGCCGCCGCCGCCGAGCCGCCGTCGAAGTCAATCCAGCCGCCGCCGAGCCGTTCGGCCCCGCCGTTCGTCGTCAGCTTAAGCTCCACCGTCGGACATTCGGGCAGCGCTTCGTCGAAGCGCTCCGCGCAGTCGCCGTCTCCGGTTATGATCGCGGCTTTTACCCCGCCCGCGTTGCAGCGGTATATATAATCCTTCGCGGTGAGCATGTGCGTGGCCGGGATCGGTATCGCGCCGATCTTGCACAGCCCCATCATCGCGAACCAGAAATTGTAGCTGCGCTTGAGCACGAGCAGAACGTAATCGCCCTTCTTTATCCCGAGCGATTTAAGGAAGTTGGCCGTCCTGCCGGATGCGTCCGCCATCTCGCGGAACGTAAAGCGCCGCTCGCCCCCGTCGTTCCCGACCCATACCATCGCGGGCTTATCAGGTTTCTCGCGCCCCAGTCGGTCGAGGACGTCGTAGGCGAAGTTGAAGCTGTCCGGATAGCTCAAACGGTAGTTCTCGTACAGATCCTCGTAGGACGCGTAGCCGTCCCGGCCGCGCCCGGTGAATTCCTCATATATAGGCATAGAGTCAGCCTTCCCTCTCCCCGATTACTACCGCGAGGAACCTCGCGGCGGAGCCGCCCTGCGCCTTCATGCCATGAGGCGTCGCGGAGTTGAAATAGACGCTGTCGCCCTTCTCGAGCAGATAAGTTTTTCCGCCGATATAGAATTCCATCGCGCCCTCTATCATATAGTCGAACTCCTGCCCGGCGTGGCTGTTGAGATGCGGCGGCTCCGCATTCGGCTCCACGGTCACGAGGAAAGGCTCGGCGAGCTTGTCCCGGAACGTGAACGCGAGGTGCTTATAATCGTACATCGCGCGGCGCTCCACAGAAAAACCCCTGCCGCCGCGCACGACGGCGCAGACAGAGAGTTTCGGCGTCTCGCCGCTGATTATGTCGAGCACGTCCACGCCCAGAAAGCCCGCGGCGCGGTACAGAAAACTAAACGAAAAATCCCGCTCGCCGCGCTCGTACGCTTCATACTCCTCGGGCGTGACGCCCGCCGCCGCCGCGGTCTCGGCGACGGATTTGTCCATAATATCGCGCAAAGCCGCCAGCCTCACGCCTATATCTATAAGTTGATCGGTCATGCCGTTCTCCCCTTGTACTAATCTCCAATTCAGGGGATTAGTATTACTCGAAGCCGAAGCCCAGCTCGATCGCCCGAAGGTTAAGATCGAACAGTTTCATCTTCTTCTCGGATATTACCTTGCCCATCGCCGCGCGTACCGTGTCCCGCGCGATCAGCCCGGTCTCTTTTATCGCCTTTCCGGTGATAATCATGTTGGCGAGACCTTTCAGCCCGGCTTCCTCCGCCATCCGCGTGGCGGGGATATAAAACGCCGCAATGTCCGTCCTCGCGGCCTCGCGCTGGATCAGCGTGCTGTCCGCGAAGACGAACGCACCCGGCGCGCACGCCTTCTCGAAGGTATCGAACGAAGGCAGGTTAAGCGCGATAAGCACGTCCGGCGACGTGACAATCGGCGACCCGACCGGTTCGTCGGAGAGGATTACGCCGCAGTTTGCGGTGCCTCCGCGCATTTCGGGACCGTAGCTGGGCAGCCAGCTCACCTCGCGCCCCTCCAGCATACCGGCGTATACCAGAAACTTGCCGGCGAAGAGAATGCCCTGCCCGCCGAACCCGGCCAGCAGAATGTTTTTCGCGCTCACGCCCCCGCGCCCCCTTCCGCGTCCCGGTCTCTGTACACGCCGAGCGGATAGTAAGGCGTCATGTTATCCTCGAGCCATTTCAGCGCGTCCACTGGAGACAGCCCCCAGTTGGTCGGACATGTCGAAAGCGCCTCGACTATCGAGAAGCCCTTTCCGGCTATCTGATTCTCGAACGCCTTCCGCACGGCCCGCTTCGCCGCGCGTATGTTTTTCACGCTGTTCACGGACACGCGCTCGGCGTAATATGTGCCGCTAAGCGTCGCCAGCATTTCGCAGACGCGCACGGGATAGCCCGCCGACTTGACGTCGCGTCCGTAGGGCGTAGTCTGCGTAACCTGTCCGGGGAGCGTCGTCGGAGCCATCTGCCCGCCCGTCATGCCGTATATCGCGTTGTTTACGAATATGACCGTTATGTTCTCGCCGCGCGTCGCCGCGTGGACGGTCTCCGCCGTTCCGATCGCGGCGAGATCGCCGTCGCCCTGATACGTGAACACGACCGAATCGGGGTTGGCCCGCTTGAGGCCCGTCGCGACGGCCGGGGCGCGGCCATGCGCCGCCTGAACCATATCGCACTCGAAGTAGTTATACGCCATGACGGCGCAGCCGACCGGAGCCACGCCGACGGCGCGCCACGCCGCGCCAAGCTCGTCAAGGGCTTCGGCGACCAGGCGGTGGATTATGCCGTGGGTGCATCCGGGGCAGTAATGCGTATAGTCCGAAGATAGCGCTTTGGGTTTCTCAAATACCGCCACGTCACATCCCCCTCGCCGCTTCGTCAATTTTCGCCAGTATGTTTTCAGGCGTAGGCACCATACCGCCCGCGCGGTTGCACAGCAGAACGGGACGCAGGCAGCGCGTGGCCAGCTCGACGTCCTCGATCAGCTGCCCCATGCTCATCTCGACGGAGATGAACGCCCGGGCGCTGTCCGCCAGCGCCCGGAGCGGCTTTTTCGGGAACGGCCACAGCGTTATCGGTCGGAACAGCCCGACCTTGACGCCCTTGGCGCGGGCCGCGGCGACGGCGTTTTTGCAGACGCGCGCCGTCGCACCGAACGCCACGAGCACTATATCGGCGTCTTCCGTTTTATACGACTCGTATCGGGTCTCATTCTCGGCGATCACCGCGTATTTCGCGAACCGCTCGAAATTAAGCCTCTCCAGTTCCTCCGGAGTCAGATACAGCGAATTGATTATATTCTTGCCGCGCGCGCCTCCGGTGCCGGTCGCCGCCCAAAGCTTCGGGGGCAGATCCGCCGGATCGGTCGGCTCGGGCAGCGACGCGGGTTCCATCATCTGGCCCAAGATGCCGTCCGCGAGTATCATCGCCGTAACGCGGTATTTGTCCGCAAGCTCGAACGCGGAGCGCACACTGTCTATCATCTCCTGCAAGCCCGCCGGCGCTATCACCATCATATGGAAATCGCCGTGCCCGCCGCCGCGCGTCGCCATAAAGTAGTCCGCCTGACTGGGCTGGATGCCGCCAAGCCCAGGCCCGCCCCGCGCCACATTGACGACGACGGCGGGCAGGTCGCATCCCGCGAGGTAACTCAGCCCCTCGCTCTTGAGCGCGATGCCCGGGCTTGACGAGCTGGTCATAACGCGCCGGCCGGCCGCCGCCGCGCCGATAACCATATTGATGGC
>JAISCI010000080.1 GCA_031265685.1 Clostridiales bacterium | reverse complement strand
ACTGCCCAGCGAGATTGTATCGCGCGACGAAAATTTTCGCGTCGTCGGGCGCCGCGCTCGCGTTCGCGATCGTCACGGTCGCTTGCAGCGTCCCGCCCGGCGTGTACGTCGCGCCGTTGAGGTTGTCTGTGGTTGGATAGATTCCGAAGCGACAAGCATACCCAACAAGCTGTACTATGTTTACATGACCGCCGCCTGCAATAAGTTTTCGCGTATCTGTTGCGCTCGTGTCAGCGAATATTTGAACTCGCTTGAAGCCGATCAGCAAACCGTCGCGCCCGCCAGCGCTGCGGAAGAAAATGCTTCGAGCGAGCGCATAATTAAAGACCCGTCTGCGGACAATAACACAGCTTTACTTGCGAAGAGGTGATTTTCGCGCGAACCCGCAAAAATATATCAGGACAGCGCTCCGGCGGAGGCCATTGCCGGTGGTTCCAAGGTTTGGCTTATACGAATGGGGCGGTCTCTTTGGCGTCGCGCGGCAAACTATAAGCGCATGCGGCAGGTTGACCGCTTTTTTAATTGCACCCCAAAAATCTTCGATTTTCGGGGACCCCTGCTATTCGATAAGGAAAACCAAAGCGGTAAACTCCGGTGTGCGGGGCAGAACCCCGCGAACTTTGTCGGTTGTTGTTCCTTAGGCAATAGCCCGTTTGCCATGCCCATTATTGTTGGCATAATTTACATAGGACTTTCTTCAAAAATTACTTGACTTTTGATTGGAAAGCTCTGGCGCTAATTGGAGAGTGATTAAACTTTATTTAAGGCGGCAAAAAAACCTCTTGACAAAACCGTTTATGAGGGTTATAATATAGTTATTAGCGCGGGGTGGAGCAGTTCGGTAGCTCGTCGGGCTCATAACCCGAAGGTCGTCAGTTCAAATCTGGCCCCCGCAATTTTTATTGATCTTGTAAAAGCTTGTTTTTGTAATATCGTTATTGTATTTGTTAATTAAAATTTCCACCAATAGTTATAATTAAGATCCGATGCCCGCTACTCACACTTCGCCTGATCATGGCGTTTTTTTCAAGCAGGAATATTTTTCAATTATAATAGGCGGTGGAATTTTCAGTTGACAAATACGCTGGACGGTAACGGCTGACGGCAAGCCTGCTGGCTTCAGGCAGGATCAAGATTTGTAGTTGCTGCAAGTACACGCTGGAAGAATTCGAGCGGTATGTGCGGGACGAGAAAAGTCCTGTGGATAAGCCGCTAAAAGAGAGCGATCATTGCGTAACAGGGGATACGCTTGTTGACACTCCAAACGGCCAAACGACTATAAAGGATTTAGTCGGTAAGACGAGTAGTATGTTTTGCGTGAATGACGGGGGTGAGAAAACAATATCCCATTTTATGATATCAGGAAAACACTGGAAAACACTGAGGTCTTCAAAGTCGCTCTGGATGACGGAAGAAGCTTTGCGGTCGGTGATTTGGCGATCGAGTATTGGACGTCGGGGGTGCTGCGAATGGCTGTTTATCAAGTATTCAACCGGCTCAACCTCAGACTGCGCAAAAAGCTCTTATCGTTTCAAATAGATACAAGCGAGCAAGCAGATTTGAAGCGAATTAGTGAATGAATTCGCAATCGGTAAGAAACGGCGCGGCATTATGCCATCGTTGCTGTCAGATTTCAGCCGTTCTGCGCAAAAAGGTTGATAACCCGCCGCAGATGGTACGCCAAAAACGCCAACGATTGCTCCCCGGTTGCTCGTTCTTTTGTGCGGCAGAGGAATTGCCGAAAACCGCATATGCCTTTTGTCGTTCCGACTCAAACAAACGAAAAACGTTCCGTATGTATGGTTATTATCCATATATATAGAACGTTTTTATATTTAGCATACGCCACGCGTATGTCAAGCACACACTAAAAATGTTAATTATTTGTGAGCGGATAAATCGGGTACTCGCCTGCATGGAGCAGAGAGTACCCGATTCGCGATTTTACTCAGAAAGCTTCGCGGCTTGTTCTGACTTGCGCCGCTGTGAGAGGGCAATACCCGGCTTAATTCTCTGTGAGTGATTTTCCTTATAATACTTTCTTATGACTTCCGCGCACGACACGTTTCCGCCGCCGGACGGCATCAAGCCGGAATACAAAACGGGGTTCGTCGTTTCGCCCTGATAAGGCCGAATATTGCGACCACTGCCGAAGCAGCCAGTGTGACAGGGAGCAGCAGCGGCTGAAAGGTGATAGAGCGGCTGAATACGTTCATGCTGACCATTTGGGCAAAGAAGAAACCGAACCCCGCGCCTAACAAGCCGCCGATACCGCCCAAGAACACGCCCTCGCCCAAAAATTCCAGTACACTGCTCTTGTTGGCCGCACCTAACGCTTTGCGCAACCCGATTTTTTTGCGGCGTTCGGTGACAACAGCCATCATGGTGGTCGCCACGCAAATTATAGTCAAAGCAGCACTATGACGGTGACCAAATAAACAAGCGCCTGCAATTTTGTCAGCACCGTTCCCTCTGATTGCGTAACACGCTTGATCAGCCGGGCAGTGACGCCCATGTCTTTTTCATTGATTTGCTGTGTAATGCGCGTAAGCTCCGCACCGGAAGCCGAAACGCTGCATTCAATCGCATCGTATTTTCCCCCGTCGCCCATCATGTTTTCAAAATCCGCTATGGACATAAAGACAAACGCTTCCTCCGTACCGCCTGTCTGAATAATACCCGAAACAGTAAAATCCCTGCTGAAGCTTTCTCCCGCCGCGTCCGAACCGGTTATCGAAAATTTATCGCCCGGCGACAAACGGATTATATTGGCAATTTCCTGACCAATCAATACCGAACCGTCTTGTTCCGGCCATTGTCCCGAAACGAACCAATAGGGGCTGGCTTTTCGGGCCTCATTCAAATCAGTTCCCGCCGCCATAAAAGGCTGTTCATTGATTTTGACGGTTTCATAACGATAGGGCGCAACGCCTACCGTTTCATCTTTCGGCAGATAGCCCGCCGCCTGTTTTGCCGCTTCTTTTGTAATGCTCGCGTTTTCCCCCGATGGCATGAAAATCAGGTTTGCGCCGTAGGAGCGAAACTCTTGCCCCATTTGCCGGGGAATGTCATAATAGATGGTAATCAGCCCGGACAAAATCGCGCCGCCGATCGCTACGGCCAAGAGAGCCACTAACATGCGGGAACGGCGGCGAAGCAGGGAGCCGGTAATCATTTTCAAATAGAAAGTCTGCCTTTTCATTATATCTCCCATGTAATACCTCCGCCGGACGCAAGCGTAGCAACAGCCGGATAGACAGAATGCTGCCCGCCAGAATCACCAAAAGCTATCTGAGGACGACCGCGCCCTGATCACCGCCCTGTATTTTCAGGGCAAAAGCGAGCGGATGCTTGCCAAAGAGCTTGGAATCAGTCAAGCGGCAGTTCACAAACGGCGGCGCAAAGCCATCGGCAGACTCAAAGAGCGGATGGGATTCTAACCTTCTAAAGAATTTTTAGAATCCCGGTTATCACCCCCTCACTTTTTTCCTTTCAAAAAGTGAGGGGGGGGGGGTATTTTTACCGCTTCGGTGATCTTTGAAATTTGAATATACGGTACAGCAAATACGTTGCCGCTGCCGCCCCGAAAGGGCAAGCCGCAGAAGCGACCGCGCCATGACCGCTCACGGCACACAGGACGGATTGAACCATGTGCCGAAAGCGAACTGCGAACCAATTCTGACATTACCTGAATTGTATCCCGCAGGTTTTCTCTTTCGCCGGTACGGACGCGAGCGATACAGGTCAGCTTCAGCCATTGGATGGTATCCACCGGCAGGAGATGACCAACAGCGGTCACAATGATACTTCTGTCCAGTCACAGTTCGAGCGTTGAAGCCAGCATTTTTTATGCTGGCGAGCCGTCGCAGGCAATGAGGGCAGCCGGGTGAGAACCACGCGGGGGTGAGCTTCCCATGAAGGCGAAGAGGCGATACGCAACCGCAACATCGAAAAATACGGCAGCCCCGGTGAGGGGGAAATGGAACTCGGCATCGCCGTTCACTTCAAACCGCCGGAGGACAGTGAACCCGGCGTGTTTAGGTTTAATTATCGTCTCGGCGATCATGACGAGAACATAAGCGGCTTGCTAAAACGCCTTGAAATGGGCGCGGCGTACTGCAACCGCTGTATCACGAACGGCAATTACGACAATGTGAATGCTTTTTTCGGCGGCAAGACCGTTGACGACGCCATTCGCCTTGCGTCCGACTATACCAAAACATACGAAACCTTACGCGACAGTATGTTTGAAATCAAAGAGAAAACAGTTGATAAGCAGACTGCCGCAGACGCAAAACTTGAAGTTGACGTTAAAACCGACAAGGCAGCGTCAATTAGGGATTCGGCAAAGTCCGCGCGCGCCGAACAAAAGCGCCCGCCCGCGCGAAAGAGCAGACCTGATTTTCTGGCGAAAATCAAAACGAACAAACATCGCGTTGTACAGGAGAACAGATCCGCCGCAAAGAAAAACAAGAAGCGGAGCGATGACAGAACGGTTTGAGTTTTGGATGCGCTTGTCAACCGAATTTGGCGAATCGCGGATTCGCCGCAGCGGGGCGAGATAAACGGTGATTGCATAGAATTGGCGAGAGCGGAGTACGCCTGGGGTGAAACAGTTTCTGACAAAAACATTAATTGGGATTAATTCGGTAAACGCGCGATACGTACGCTCCGCCTACGCATTAATGTTGATCGGCGTTCAAATTTGCCTGAGGCACATTCGAGCCGTCTTCTTCTTGGAAGGCCAAGCTTATGCACTTCCAGAGCGACCGGGTGCGTCATACACGGGGGCTGCGACGAGCAAGGAATTGCGTGGATGAAGTTTGCTTGAATCACGCAAACTTCTGTCAAGCAGAATTCAGTGGTACGTCGTGTTTCACGGCATACCGGCTATGCTTGCCACGGCTTTATACATTATAATCGAAAAACCGACCGCCCAATATAATTTAGAGCAACCATTTATATGCTCACAGAATCGCCGGCTTTGTCAAAGTCAGGGCGGGGATTTTTCAGTGGGCGATAGGCTGTCCGTTGAGAAAAAATCCCCGCCCAGGGCCTCTCGCGAAGGACGCCCTTGCCTTCGCGGGAAACAGACTGCCCTTGACGCCGGTAATAGACACGGATTTCACGCGAACGCGCGGGAAAGCTCGGTTAATTTCAGTTTTTTATTTTTCGCTATGATTTACGGTCTAACCCGAAATAGCGTCAGGCGCGTTTCGCCTCATTCGTAAACGCGTTGACAAAGATCGGCTCATCCAGCAGCGATACCGTAAACATATAATACGGTTCAGCGCCGACCTCCCCCGCCGCCAGTCCGCCGTTGTCCTCGACCAGGTACACGAGGTCCACGGCGCTGACGATTATCGGCGGCTCGCCCGCGCGGGCGCCGAACATATGCCTAAGCTCGCGGGAAAGAGTGTAGAGCGCCTCGTCGGGGGCGTAGACGTCACGCTCGCCGCCGAAGCCCTTCGGCACATAGAAATTGCCGCGCTCCGCGACGACCTTGCCGCCGCGCGTCCGGACGCGCAGAAAACTGGAGTACACTGTCGCGGAACGGTATACTCCCCGGTACTCGAACGTATAGTCGCCGTCCGAACCTTTCTCCGAGTAAAGAGTCAGCGTTACGCCGTCCCCGAGCGCGCTCGCCGACATCGCCGCCGCCCCGGCCGCTCGGAACGCCGTGTCGCGGTCGCCGGGTCCGCCGCCGTCGTCCAGATCCTCGAATCGGAAGCCCTGCGCCGTGAACGTCAGCGACTTGCCTTTATATTCCAGAGTCTCCCACCCGAACGCGGTCGAACTGACCGGAGTCTCGTCCGGCGCGAAGAAAAGCGCCGTAAGACCATCGGACGCCTCCGCGGTGAAAGGGTACAGCTCAAGCGTCATCGTCTTAAGCGGGGCGAACCGCCGCGGCAAGTCCGCCCGCAGATCGACGCCGTTCCTCGCCAGAAGCGCCGTTATATCGGCGATCCTCGCGTCCGACAGCGAATACCTGTTCCATTCGTTAAGATTGAACGAAAACAGCGCGGCGTTGAGTATCGCCAGAAACACGATTATTATGGTATTCGCTCGTTTCGCCAGCATTTCGTCACCTCGCCGGGCCGGAGGACCGAACCCCGTTTTCGTTGACAAACCAATACAATTTCGCCGTGTCGGCGCCGTCCAACCGATACCCCAGAGTCATCTCTGTCAGCGATCCCGGCTCGTACCCCGCTTCGGTTCCCCGCGCCGCGTCGGCCAGATTCTGCCTGCCCGCTTGCGCCGTCTGTTCCTGAGACACGGTCGGAATGAACGCGTAGTGCGTATACCGCGACACCTCTCCGCCCTCGACCGTGACGGACATGAACGCCCCGACTGTCAGTCGTTCGCTGAAATATATCGGGAACCCGCCCGCCGCGCAGTCGAACGAGAACGCCCAGCCCGAGCCGGTGTTCTCGTATGACGACAGATAGTAATCCCTCGGGCGCGCGGGATCGCGCTCAATAAAGGCGACGGCGGCGGAGAACGCCTCCTCGAACGTATCCGCGCCGCCCGCCGAGGATCGGAAACTCGCGTATTCGAGCGTACCGTCCGGGTTGTACCGAACTACGGTGGATTCGTCGGTAAACGTATATATGCCGTTGACGCTTGAGGGCCGCACGACTGAAGGGTTCTCGAAGAAGACCGTTATGCCGCTCTGAATCGTCGAATAGAGCAGATCACCGTTCAGGGTGTACGGGTTTTCGAGCGCCAGCTGGTTGTACTCGAGCGTATCTTCCGGCCAGTCGGGCAGGAAAGCGTTGCCGGCGAAAGCGGTCATCCCCGCCAGCGCCGACGATACCGAGCGGAAGCCCGGAGCCTCGTCCGCGATAGGCGGCGGCTCGACCGGAGCCGTGAAGCGCCACGCCTCGCCGCCGCCGTTTACGAATATAACGAACCCCGGCACAATCACGACCGACGAGAAATCCGGAAAGCGCGACGACAGCAGACCGCCGCTCCCGCCCAAGCACCGCGTGAATATGTCCGAAGGCATCGATACGGCGTATTCGGCCACCAACGACGAGCCGGAGAGGTACGCCGCCCAGTCGGCCTGTTCGGCGCCGACGAAGCCTCCGGAGCGGAACAGCTCGGCCAGCGCGGCCTGATAAGCCGCGAACGCTTCCGACGGTATCGCCTTCTGGCCGCTCATATAGGCGATATCAGATACGCGCGAATCGAACGAGCCGTCCGCGCCGACCGTGAGCCGGAAAGGTTTGACGGCTATCAGCAGCGCGTCGCCGAGAGACTCGCGCCGCGGCGCGAAAATAGAGTCGAACAGGCTGCCGTCCGTCCGCGAGAACCAGAGCATCCCGGTCTGAATCACGGCGCAGACGACGAGCGCCGCCAGCGCCGCCCCCTTGATAATCGGAACAGGTTTAATCCTCATCATTACGCGCCCCCGCCGGGAAGCTGAGTATCATTGTGGTGCCTTCGCCCGGCGCGCTCTCCGCGGAGATCGTCCCTCCGTGCGCCGTCATAATCTCGCGGGCTATCGCCAGGCCCAGCCCAGTCCCGCCGAGCGCGCGGCTGCGCGCCTTGTCAACGCGGTAGAACCGCTCGAACACCCGGCCGAGGTCCCCCTTCGGTATGCCTATGCCGTTATCGCGGACGAACACGTCGATGAAACCCGCGCGGCGTTTGGCGTATATGTCAATATTCGCGCCGTTGGGGCTGTACTTTACCGCGTTGGAGATTATATTGCCGAAAACCTGTTCCACGCGGGACACGTCCGCGAACGCCGTCAGCGGATCGTCGGTCTCCTCGAACGCTATCGTCTGAGAGCGCTTTTCGGCCGTCAGTTTGTGGCGTTTGACGGACTGGCGGATCAGCTCGGCCAGGCTCAATTCCTTGCTCTCGAGCCGTGTCTGATCGTTGTCGAAGCCCGACAGGTCGAGCAGGTCGCGGACGATAACCGTCATGCGGTCGGTCTCCGAGCCGATTACGCCGAGGAACTCGTCGGCAAGCGAGGCATCGGCGACCGCGCCCTCGCGCAGCGTCTCGGCGTAGCTCTTTATCGAGGTGAGCGGCGTGCGCAGCTCGTGCGATACGTTCGCGACAAACTCCTTGCGCATGTCGTCGAGCTTCTTGAGCCGCGTAACGTCGCGCAGGACGACCACCACGCCGTACAGCTTGCCGCCCGGCCCGGCGTACGGCGTCAGCCCGGCCTCGACGTACCTGTCGCCGACGCTGATCATACGGCTCTTCGGCGCTCCGGGGTTATCAAACGGGAGTCCGCCCGTTCCGCCGAGCCGCTCCATCATCTCGTCAAGCGGTATACCGGCGGCGTCCCGCCCCAGCAATTCGCTGCTGATGGCGTTGGCGTGGATTACGCGCCCTTCCGCGTCGAACGCCAGCACGCCGTCCGACATGTTGTTCAGCACTATCTCAAGCTTGTTTTTTTCGTTCTCTATCTCCGCCATCGACTCCCGCAGCGAGAGCGCCATCTCGTTGAACGTCCGCGTAAGCTGGCCGATCTCGTCGGGAGCGCCCGCCGCCAGCGGCTCTATCTCGCCGCCCGCCGCCAGATCCTTGGCTTTACGCGTCAGCAGCGCGATAGGCCCGGTCAGCGTCCCCGCGAAAAGGACGCCCATGACGGCGGAGATCGCCGCGGCGATAATAAGCGCCAGCGCTACGGTGTTCGTCGTTTCGGACAAACTTCGCTGGATCGTCTCGGCGTTCTGCCGCAGGTATATAACGCAGCCCGCCCCGCCGGCGTCGTTCGGAACCGGAACGGCGTATTCCATCCATGTCAGGTGCCGCCCGCTCATATCGGGATACACCCTGTCCGTCGAGAACGCGGCCTTCCCGGCCATAGCTTCTATAACGGCGGACGTCGAGTAGACCGGGTACTTGAGCTGGTCGGACTCGACGCTCGTGTACACGGTAGAGCCGTTCCGCGCGTCGATTATCGCGGCCTCGGTCGGCCGGCTCATGGATACGCCAGCCATCGCCCGCGCGAAATAATCCGCCATATCCGCGGAGCCTGGCGCGGAAGCCTCCGCGTTCCAATAGCGCACGATGACGTTCTCGCGGATAGACTTGGCGGTCTGCTCCAGTTCCTGGCGGACGCGGGATTCCTCTCCGCTCTTGATGCGGACGATCATGAACGTTCCGCCGGAGATCATCGCGATAAACACGAGCGCGATATACATGGCGACAAGCCGGAACCTAATGCTTCTCATGTTCCGTATCCAGATAATATCCGACTCCGCGCCGCGTGCGCACCCATTTGGGCGAATCGGGGTTATCCTCTATCTTCTGGCGCAGGCGGCGTATCGTGACGTCCACTGTACGCACGTCGCCGAAATACTCGTAGCCCCAGACCTTCTCAAGCAGTTCCTCGCGCGAGAATACGGTACCCGCCGAAAGCGCCAGGAAGCGCAGCAGCTCGAACTCGCGGTGCGTGACGTCGATGATATCGCCGCGCTTGCGGATGATGACGCGGGACGCGTCCACCTCGAACGGCCCGAAACGGATCGCGCCCTCGCCGTTCTTGGACATGGGCTTTATATCGCCGGCGCGGCGCAGGTTCGCCCGGACACGCGCGATAAGTTCCTTATTGGAGAAAGGTTTGGTTACATAGTCGTCGGCGCCGAGCGACAGCCCCGTCACAACGTCGGACTCCTCTACGCGGGCGGTCAGCATTATGACGGGCGCGCTGTTTTTCTTGCGCAGCCGCCGGACGAACTCGAAGCCGTCCAGCCCCGGCATCATTATATCGAGGATGATTATGTCGGGCTTTTTGGACAGCGCGATGCCGAGGCCCTCTTCGCCGTCCGTCGCGGTCAGGGCGGTAAAGCCCTCCTTGCGGAGATTATAGGCGATTATATCCACTATGCGCTTCTCGTCGTCCACTATAAGAGCCGTTTTGTTTTCGGGGGCGGGCATGGAAACCTCCTGGCGCGGCTTTGCCGCGCAATGCTGAATTATGAATGCTGAATGCTGAATTAAAACCTTAAAACCATAAACCACAAACCATAAACCTTAAAACTTTGGCGCCTGGTCAGTAGACCGCGTTCTTAAGGTTGCCGTACAGTTCGTTGGCTATTCGCGCGGCGGCGGCCGCTTCCTCGAGGGTGTTGCCGCCGGAGAAGCTGAAGCGGATCGCGGAGCCGGTTATTTCGGGAGGCAGGCCGAAATATCGCAGGGCGCTTTTGTGACGGGTTCGCGGCGAGCAGGCCGCGCCCGCCGAGACATATATGCCCCGCTCGGACAGGGCGTTCAGCATTATCTCCGCGCGGACGCCCGTGAAACTGACGTTCAGGACGTATGGCGATCCGTTTTCCGGCGAGTTGACAGTTACGCCGGAGAGGTTCGCGGCGAGGTAATCACGTACCGCGCGGACGCGGCGGGTAGTCTCGCTCATATTTTCGGCGGCCTTCCGCGCGGCGGCCGCGAACGCCGCTATACCGGGGACGTTCTCGGTGCCGGGGCGGCGGCCGTTCTGCTGCGCCCCGCCCGAAAGCATCGGCGGCACAATGACGCCCTTTCTGATATACAGCGCCCCGCAGCCTTTAAGCCCGTGGATCTTGTGCGCGGATAGGCTCATCGTGTCCACGCCCATCGCGCGGACGTTAAGCGGCGTCTTGCCGAACGCCTGCACGGCGTCGGTGTGGAACATCCCGAGCGGGTTCGCGCGCTTGTACGCCTGGGCGAGCGCGGCGACGTCGTTGACCGCGCCGTTTTCGTTGTTCACGGTGATCGCGGCGGCGAAGTCGGTTCCCCTGGCCACCGCTAGCGCGAAAGCTTCGGGATCGACCGTCCCGTCAGGGCGCGGCGCGGCGCGGATGACGCGGAAGCCGTTTTTTTCGAGCCGCGCGGCGCATTCCGCTACCGACGGGTGTTCGCCCAAAGGCAGCAGGAACGACTTGCCGCGGCTTCTGGCGGCAAAACCCAGCAAGGCGGTGTTGTTGGCCTCGGTGCCGCCGGATGTGAAAACGATTTCCCCGGGATCCGCTCCGATCATTCCGGCGATAACCTCCGCCGCGCGCGCGATGGCGCGATCCGCCTCTATACCGAGACCGTGCCAGCTGGACGGGTTGCCGAAAGGCGCTCCAGCCGCCGCCGATAGCGCCTCGGGGCATGGGCGCGTCGTCGCGGCGGCATCGAAGTATATTCGCAATGGCGGCACCTCCGTAAAATTTCTCTGTCATATCATTATAACGCCGCCGGCGCGCGTTCGCAAATAAATTTTGCGTCGGAATTTCTTCGATTCACGCGGAATTCCATTCATATTCATCAATGATGATGGTTGTGTCAGACTTTTCCAGATTAGCGCAAACGCCGGAGAAAATCTCGTCGATAGAACCGTCCGCGCGGGTTTTGAGCGACTGCGCAAGCAGTTTCATAAACGGCTTTTCACCGCTGAACGGCAAGGTGATTTTCGCGCGGATGGAAATTCGCTTGAACCACGCAAACCTCGTTCATGCGAAAATCCATTTCGACGCGAACAGATACACAACGTCAGGCTTGCCGCCAGACCAGCGCTTGATTGTCAGAGTGTTGCCAAGGAGATGGCTTTCGTTTGTCTAAGCCAATGCTTAGACAAACGAAAACGCCGGTCAACTTCGAACACGAGCCTTTGCTCCTCTTCCGGCAACCGCTCGACGATGAAGCCAATTCTTTCAGCTAGTGACATCTTTGCTCCTCCTTATAAATTTGACCGCGCGGAGCTGTTTTCTCAATCAGAACCGCATTGCTGTCAGGATATGAGAACAGCACACGCCAGTCGCCGGCGCGAAGCCGCTAATCGTCCACGCGAAAATTCATGGCGGGCGATTTCAATCACATTGCCATGCCGATTTTTCGAGTAATAAATACACACGGCGCTAAACCGCCTATTAAGCGGAATTAAGCGGTTTATCCTGTCTTATAATGACTTCGAGCGCGCCCGGCGATGATTTTTCAATCACGGCGAGTATATGCGCTTCATGTCTCATTCCCTGACATAAATAAGCCATCTGGCATATAGACTATAGTAGCGCCGACAGCGATCTTACGGGGGATGGGTTCTATATGCTGGTAAACTTGGGTGGACAGATTTTGCTTGGAGGAATTTTGCGTGAACCGCGGCGCGAAATTCTGTCGCGCGGAATCCACAGGCGGCAGATCTGGCTGATAATTTATTCCATCGTTCTGCTCACGGGTATGCTGAAAGTTTACAACAGGGACGCCGTGCCGGTATTTTTCATGGCCAACGCCAGAAAGGTGATATTGATCGATCCGGGTCATGGAGGTTGGGATCCGGGTAAAATCGATAACGCGGGCAGATTGGAGAAGGACATCAACCTCAAGATCGCGACAAAGCTGCAACGCGACCTGGAGTTGGGCGGCGGCGTAGTATTTACGACGCGTCTGTCGGATGTGGCGCTGGCGGATAAGAAGCGCGCTGACCTGAACAACCGGAAGGATCTTGCGGCCGTCACCGGCGCTGATATATTGATCAGCGTACACCAGAACTCTTATCCCAGTCCGAACGCCAGGGGCGCGCAGGTGTTCTATTACGGAGACTCCGAGAGGAGCAAGCGGCTGGCCGAGTGCATCCAGAAGCGGATGAGCGAGACGCAGGATATATCCGGACGCGCTGCGAAACCGAATGAAAGCTATTATATGCTGAAGCGAACGACGATACCCGCCGTCATCGTCGAGTGCGGATTCATGTCCAACGCGTCGGACTCCGCGAAACTCGCTAAGGATGAATATCAGGAGAAAGTAGCCTGGTCGATATATTTGGGTATAATTGACTATTATACCGGTACGTAGCTGAGAGCATCCGCTTTTTTACGGCATATAATTATTTATAGTGAAAACATTCGCGTGTTTGAGAACCGCCCGGGATTCGGTCGCGCTATTCTCAAACACGCTCGCTATATTCTATTTTCTGTAAGGGGGAGTCATCATGGCGTCAATATTCTTCGGGCCGTACGCGTCCAAGCGGACCGTCCAAGCGGCGCAAACCACCGGCGGCACCGGCCGCCTGGTCGTAATCGTCAACGCTTCCGGGCAGGGGCGCCCCGCCACCGACGCCCGTGTCGTCGTCACGCCGTCGGAGGAACCGGACGCCGCGCCTGTCGAGTCGGGCACGACCGATTCCAGCGGGCTTGCGTCGGAGATAGAACTGCCGACCCCGCCGCGCGAATACTCTATGTCGCCCGGCGAACCCAAGCCGTACTCGTCCTACGACGTGACGATTTCACTGGACGGATACGAGCGCTATGTTGTGCGCGGCGTTCAGGTGTTCCCGGACTCGGAAGCGTGGCAGGAAATAACTCTGCGCGCCCTCGAGGACGGAGAGCCGGAGGAAGAAGACATATCCATACCCGAACCCGTCCTCTACGGCGACTACCCGCCGAAAGTCCCGGAGGACGACGCCAAAGAACTCCCCGAGGAGACCGGCTTCGTCGTGCTCCCGGAACCCGTTATCCCGGAATACATCGTCGTCCACGAGGGCGTGCCGACGAACGCCTCAGCGCAGAACCGGTGGATCCCGTTCAAAGACTACATCAAGAACGTGGCGTCATGCGAGATATATTCCAACTGGCCGGAAGAAACGCTGAAGGCGAATGTGATCGCGATCGTCTCGTTCACGCTTAACCGTGTCTACACCGAGTGGTACCGCGCCAAGGGATACAGTTTCACTATCACGAACAGCACCGCTTTCGACCACGCGTTCACATACGGACGCAACATCTTTACGGAGATAGCGAACGTTGTTGACGAGATTTTCACGACGTACCTGACGCGCCCGGGCATACGCCAGCCGCTTCTGGCGCAGTACTGCGACGGAAGGAAAAGTTCGTGCCCGCAGTGGATGACCCAGTGGGGGTCTAAAGATCTTGGAGACAAGGGCTATACCGCCGCGAACATACTGAAGCATTTCTACGGTCAGGACGTATATCTGACGCAGGCGAAGCAGGTCTCGGGCGTGCCTGTTTCCTTCGGCGGCGCCGTGCTGTCCGTGGGATCCTCCGGGGCGGATGTGCGCGTAATTCAGGAACAGCTTAACGCTATCGCGAACAATTACCCGCTCATAAAGAAGATCGCCGTGGACGGGCAATACGGGGAATCCACGCGCGCCGCAGTCCAGACTTTCCAGCAGATATTCGGGATGAATCAGAGCGGGATGGTGGATTTTTCCACATGGTACAAAATCTCCGACAAGTTCGTCGGAGTGACGAGGATCGCGGAGCTGCGGTAGAAAAAGTCGCCCCTCCTCAGCTTGCAGCCTGCCGGCAAATCAGTTGCCGGCAGGCTGTTTAGGGCGAAGCCCTGAGCGGGGAGCGGGGAATTGCCCCAAGTTTTAAGCTGATGACATTACGAAACCGCAGTTTTTCGGCTTTGAGAGACAAATTCCGCAAAACAGAAACCCGCCCCGCCTTGGAGCGGGTTCGCCGTCTCTAATCCCCAACCGCCATCATCCTGTTAGCCGCGCTGACAATCGCCCGCATAGCCGACTTTGGTATGTCCGTCGAAACCCCGGCGCCGAAGAAATCCTCGCCGCTGGCCGATCGCAGGCGTACATACGTTATCGCCTTGGACTTCACGCCGGCGTCCGTCATCGAATGTTCTTTGTAATCGACCACCTCAAAGCGCGTCGGCAGAAACGACGCCAGCGCCCCGACGAACGCGTCGATGCTGCCGTTGCCTGTGCCCGCTATGCGCCGCTCCTCGCCGTTCCAGCGCACCCGCGCGCTCACCTCCGAAACGCCGTTCGTCGCCGCGTCGTACCAGACCAGTTCCAGCGGCGACGCGATGTTCACAAACTTCTCGCTGAACAGCCCGAAAAGCTCCTCGGGGGACACGTCGCGGCCCAGAGCGTCGGCGAAAGCGGTCGCTTCCCTGCCGACCGCCCGGCGCATGGCTTTCGGAATCTCCAGCCCGAAATATTTTTCCAGAATATATGTCGCGCCGCCGCCGCCCGACTGCGCGTTGAACCGAACGATCTCGGCATACGAGCGCCCGACGTCCGCCGGGTCGATGGGCAGGTACGGAACGAGCCAGCGCCCGGGGCGCTCCACCGCCATGCCCCGGCTGATCGCGTTCTGGTGCGAACCCGAGAACGACGTGTATACGAGACGCCCGGCGTAGGGATGGCGCGGATGGACGTACATGCCCGTGGATTCCTCATATACCGTCACAACGTCGTCGATACGCGAAAAGTCCAGACCGGGGTCGATACCATGCGTATACATATTAAGCGCCAGCGTCAGTATGTCGGCGTTGCCCGTGCGCTCGCCATTGCCGAACAGCGTACCCTCGACCCGGTCCGCCCCGGCCATCAGCGCCAGTTCCGTCGCGGCGACGGCGCTCCCGCGGTCATTATGCGCGTGCACACTTATGGATATGCCCCCGCGATACCGGACACGCTCGGCAAAGTACTCCACCTGATCCGCGAATACGTTCGGCGTCGCCTGCTCGACAGTGGAGGGCAGGTTGATGATCGCCTTTTTTTCAGGAGTCGGTTTCCATACGTCCAGCACGGCGTTTACGACCTCGAGCGCGAAATCCGGCTCGGTCTCGCTGAAATTCTCCGGAGAGTACTCGAAGATGAACCGATCCTCGCCGTACCGCCGCGCCAGCTCGAGGATCAGTTCCGCGCCGGATACCGCGAGCGCCTTTACCTCGGACTTCGTCTTGCCGAAAACGACCTCGCGCTGAAGCGGCGACGTGGAGTTGTACAGGTGCACCACGGCGCGCCGGACGCCGTCCAGCGACTCAAACGTCTGCCGGATCAGATCCTCCCGCGACTGTGTGAGCACCTGCGGGACGACATCCCCTGGGATGAGTCCGCCGTCGATCAGTGAGCGCGTGAACTCGAACTCCGTAGGCGAGGCTGACGGGAAGCCGATCTCGATCTCCTTGAAGCCCATGTCCGTGAGAAAGGTGAAAAAACGCCGTTTCCGCTCGGCGGACATAGGCCGCTCGATGGACTGGTTGCCGTCGCGCAGGTCCACGCTGCACCAGCGCGGCGCGGCGACAATAGTCCTGTCCGGCCATTTGCGGTCGGATTTTTTCATCGGCGGGAACGGGCGGTACTTTTGATGGTTCATGACGATCTCCCCCATGCTGATTATATTAAAAAGCCCCCATCTCATCCCGCAAACAACACGGGAAAGAGATGAAGGCTGTGATCCTCCACGGTACCACTCTTTTTCGCCAACAGGCGCGCTCAAACAACGCGGAATTGATCCAAAACAATTCGACGCCGACTCGCGGTAACGGGCGAACCCGGAGGGAGCTACACGCGGTGTCACCAGACACGCTTCACTCCTCGGCTCTGGGGTGAGTTCGGCAAAAACACGCTTCCGCCTCGCACCAACCGGCGGATCTCTGCCGCGCTTCGCTTACGCGAAACGCCAAAGCGTGCTGACGCGTACTATTCCCCTTCAACGCCTTTTACTTTTAACGGAGAAGATGGGATTTGAACCCATGCGCCGGTTAACCCAGCCTAAGCCCTTAGCAGGGGCTCCTCTTGAGCCGCTTGAGTACTTCTCCAACCTCACTCAAGCGTATTATACCGGACCGGAGCGAAAATGTCAACACTTTTTTAGGAACCGGCAGGCTCGTTTCATAAACCTCCGGCCACATCCAAGAGAACGAGCGGTTCGGAAAAACACTTATTATAACACGCGCCGGCTGCTAAAACCATGGATATTTCAATGATTTCATGTACTGAAGCGGAGAAAAGATATAATTTACATCTCTCCGCTCCGCCATCATCCCGCTCGCGCCCCGGCGAGCAGGCGCGATGAGCGGAAAGCGGATGCGCTCTCGCGGATAGACTGTTCAAGGACAGATATTGCGGCGTGTTCCGCGCCGTATCATGTTTACGGTCTTTGGATCGTTTGTGAAACGAACGCGCAGGGCGGGAGGGCGGTCTGCCCGCCCTATTTTACGCTGACCCCCGTGTAATAATACTTGATAATCTCCTCGTACCCGTACCCCAGCCGCGCCATCCCGTCCGCGCCGCACTGGCTCATGCCCACGGCGTGGCCCCATCCGCTGCCGGTTATTGTAACCGCGCCGTCCAAAACGGGCGCGTAAGCCGCGCTGGCGCCGTTCGCCCCCAACGCGCTGACCGACGTTATCCCCGAACCCGCGCCGTATACCGCGAGCGACGGCAAGTCGAAAGCCGCCGCCTGAACGCCCGAATAGACGTATACGCGCGGGGGAGCGCCGCCGCTGGCTACGGTGAAATTGCGGCTGTCCAGCGAGCCGTCGTCGGACGGCGCGAAATATGCGCGGATCTGCTCCCGCGTCAGCGAATGGGTGCCCAGCGCCCCGTAGATCGTAAGCTCTCCGACGCGTCCGGCCGCGTCCGTCTTCGTTACGGCCACGCCGCTGACCGGTCCAATATCGCCGCCGTTGGCGCGGACTATATCCGTCAGCTGCTCACGCGTGAACGTCCGCGACCATTGTTTGGGATCGGTCTCGGCGATCTCCGGAACGGAGCGAAGGTAATCGAACTCAAAACCCCACACGTCCTCGCTGTTTTCGGTACGTCCGCCGGACGAGGCGAAAAACACCGCCTGTATCAGCCTGTCTCTATAATATACGCACTGGCCGCTCGTCGCCGCCACCGCCGCGTCCGAATTCGGATGCTCCCACCCCGCGCCCCTGTACGCCTGACAGTGCACGTCGTCGCAAAGGTCATATCCGTCTGACAAGTGTTTTTCAAGGTTATACCGCGTGTATGTACGCGCGGCGAGCGCTTGGGCTTTAAGCGCCTCGATATGCCATTCGGCGGGCATCTCCGCCGGAACGACCCCGCGCAGGTACTCCTCCATTGGGATGACGTTGACGACGACCGCCCGCCCGAACTCCAGCCGCCCGCGATACGAGAGCGACCCCGCGCCGATCTTTCCGCCGTCCGGTTCGGCGATCTGGACGGCGCCCTCGGCGAATAGCAGCGCCGACGTGCCGTCGGTTATGGCGATAAGCGCGGATACCGGCGCCCCGGCGGGATCCGGCGCCAGCGCCGACCAAGCGCCCGCCGCCGAAACGCACGGCGCGGCGGATAAACCGATGGCGCTCGCCTTCGTCAGCGCGTCCGCGTAGGACGACGCGGAGACGCGGCTGTAGTGCCCCGTCGCGGGAGACGCTCCTAGCGACGCGCCCGTGACGGTCGCCGCCGCCGCGAATACGCCGTCCTTCTCGAAACCCACCGCGATGGATTTATTTGTTAGCGCGACGGAGGTTCCGCCCAGACGCGTCAGCCCGATGCGTATAACTATGTCGCTGTCGGCTTTTACCGTTACCGCCGGCATGCACGCCAGCATGACGGAGAGTATAGCGCACACGATTTTTCTCAATTTTATCTTCCTTTCAAATACATCATCAGCGCGTTTATGTCGGCGGGATTGACGCCGGGAATCCGCGCGGCTTGGCCGAGACTGACCGGGCGGAACGCCGACAGTTTCTGCCGCGCCTCCAGCCGCATCGCGCCGACCGCCTCGTAATCCACGTCCGGCGGTATGGACTTCCGTTCCAGCGAGCGGAATCGCTCGGCCTGGATCGCCTGACGCGCAATGTACCCGGCGTAACGCACGCTTATCTCCACCTGTTCGCGGACGTCCGCCGGAAGAGACGGCGCGGGGCATATCCCCGCAAGCGCCGCGTAACTAAGCTCGGGACGGCGCAGCAGGTCGGCAAGCGACGCGCCGGTCGCGAGCGGCGGCGATCCCAGCGAAACGAGCGCCGCGTTGACCGCCGACCCCGGCGGCACGATCGTCCGCGTGACCCGCGCGATTTCTTCCTCTATTATACGTTTCTTGCGGAGAAAGCGTTCATACCGGTCACGCGGGATAAGCCCGGCGCGGTAGCCCTTCTCCGTCAGCCGGAGGTCGGCGTTGTCCTGCCGGAGCAGGAGGCGGTACTCCGCGCGGCTCGTCATCATGCGGTAAGGCTCCGCCGTACCCTTCACCGTCAAGTCGTCGATCAGCACCCCGATGTAGGCTTCCGAGCGGTCGAGCGTCAGCGGCGGCCTGCCCAGCGCCCTCGCCGCCGCGTTTATCCCGGCGATTATGCCTTGCGCCGCCGCTTCCTCATACCCGCTGGATCCGTTTACCTGCCCCGCCGAAAACAGTCCGGGGACGTCCCGGAACTCCAGCGCGGACGTGAGCTGGGTCGGATCGAAACAGTCGTACTCGATGGCGTAGGCGTTCCGCGTGATCCGCGCTCTCTCCAGCCCCGGCACGGTTCGGTACATCTCGCGCTGTACGTCCTCTGGCAAACTGGACGACATCGCTCCGACGTACATCTCGGCGGTGTCCTCGCCCTCCGGCTCGATAAAAACCTGGTGCGACGCCCTGTCCGCGAACCGCACAACCTTATCCTCAATAGACGGGCAGTAGCGCGGCCCGACGCCCTCGATCACGCCGGAATACATCGGCGAACGGCTCAGCGCCGCGCGTATGACGGCGTGCGTGCGCTCGTTCGTGTACGTGAGCCAGCAAGGGATCTGCCCGCGCCGAACCGATTCCGGCGTGTTCTCGAACGAGAACGGGACGACGATCTCGTCGCCGCGCTGGATCGTCATCTTCGAGAAATCCACGCCGCGGCCGTCCACACGGGCGGGCGTGCCGGTCTTGAACCGGCGCGTCTTTACGCCCAGCGCCGCAAGCGCGTCCGCAAGCCGCGCGGATGGCCGGCAGCCGTTCGGCCCGGACCGTATGATCGTCTCCCCGTACAGACAGCGCGCGTTGAAATACGTGCCGCCGCATATCACTACGGCCTTCGCGCGGTACACCGCGCCGCCCTCGGATACAACCGCGAGAAAGCCGCTCTCGGGCCGGACGTCCACGATCTCGGATTGCAGCAGCGTCAAAAGCGGCTCCCGCTCGAGCGACCGCCTCATTTCGGCGGAATACCGCCGCTTGTCGGCCTGAGCGCGCAGCGAGTGGACGGCGGGGCCTTTGCCCCGGTTCAGCATCCGTGATTGTATATATGTTTTGTCGATTATTTTACCCATCTCGCCGCCCAGCGCGTCCACCTCGCGCACGAGGTGCCCCTTGCTGGTCCCGCCTATGGAAGGGTTGCACGGCATCACGGCAATATTATCCATGCTGAGCGCCGCGAGCAGAGTCTCGCAGCCGAGACGGGCCGCCGCCAGCGCCGCCTCGCATCCGGCGTGGCCCGCGCCGATCACGACTACGTCGAAACAGTCGGCGATGAATTCATTCATTCCCATTATTCCGCTCCAATGCGTCGTTGATAAGCGCCAGCGCCGCGCAGACCGCCGTTTCCACGCGCAGTATCCTCGGCCCGAGCGTAACGAGAGCCGCGCCGCGCAGACGCGCCTCCTCGGCTTCCTCCGGGGAAAAGCCGCCCTCCGGACCGATCATGAGATTTATCCCGCCAGAGCCGAGCCGTTTCGCCGCGTCCGGTATACGCGATCCGCGCTCGTTTTCGTAAGCGAAAATCATCCGCGCGAAGCGCTCAGGGGCGATGTCGGAGAATCGGGTTATATTCTCGACGGCGGGGACGATTCCGCGACCGGACTGACAAGCCGCCGAATAAGCGATCCGCCGCCAGCGCTCCGCCTGATCCCGCGTCCGCTCCGTCCGCGCCGTTATGACCGGTACGATCCGCCGCACTCCCAGCTCGACGGCGTGCCGGACAGCGTCGTCCATCTGATCCCGCGCCACGGCCTGATAGAGCGTCACGTCCGCGCCACCCTCCCCCTCGGACGCGGAGCGCCCCACGACGCGGAACACGGCGGCGTCCCGCGCGGCGGAGACCAGTTCGCACTCGTAGTCCGTCCCGGCGCCGTCGCACACAGTCACGCGATCGCCGCGCCTGAGCCGGGCGGCGCGAAGCAGGTGACGCGCGTCCTCTCCCGTTACGGTCACTTCGGGCACGCCGGGGGATATGCCGTACACGAATATTCTATACATTTTTCGCCGCCAGAACCGCCCAGCCCTCGAGAATCTCCGTTTTCGCCGGCGCGAACCCCGCCGCGCGTACCGCCTCATCGACCTCGCGGAGACGCTCGGCTATTATACCGCCCGCGATAAAAACGCCGCCCGGGCGCGTCAGCCTGGCCGCCGTCGGAGCGAGCGCGATAACGACGTCCGCGACGATGTTCGCGGCTACGACGTCAAACGGCTCGTCCCCCGCCGCCGCGAGCAAAGACGTCTCGTCCAATACGTTCAGCTCGGCGAAATCCAGCTTAGCGGGATCAACCGGGTTGAGCGACAGGTTCTCGCAGACGGCCGCCGCCGCCTCGGGGTCGAAGTCGCAGGCGAAAGCGCGCCCCGCGCCAAGCAGCAGCGCGGCGATCGCGAGGATACCGCTGCCGCATCCCAAGTCCGCGACGCGGCATCCGGGCGTTACGGCGCGCGTCAGTTCCGCGGCGCAGAGCCTTGTGGACTGGTGCTGACCGGTGCCGAAAACGTTCGATGTGCCGCACGTGAACACGATTTCGGAAGGTTCGGGCGAGTAATCCGCCCAGCTTGGGCATACGACAAGCCCGCCGCCGCATTTGACCGGACCTAAATACTTCTTCCAGTTGTCGAGCCAATCAGCGTCGTCAGCGTCCGCGACGCTGACGGCCAGACTGCCGGCGTCGAACCCCCAATCACCGGCGCGCAGCCTGTCAATCCCCGACAGCACGGATTCCGTCAGTCCCGCGTTTGTCTCGGGAATGTATACGACCGTCCGCGTCTCGTCCGCCGGGGCGTCGAGGATGGCCGCGTCCACATAATCCCAGTATTTGTCGTTCTCGAGTACAAACCGCCGGTCGGCGCCGGCGTCGCGCGTCACAAACTGATCCGCGCCCGCCATGATAAGCGCCCCGGCGACAAGCTCCGCGCCGGCGGCGCTCGACAAAACGGCTATTTCCTTGAACCTCATCCGCTCACTTCCTGAAAAATTCATAGACCGCCCTGGCGGAGGCGGCGTTCATGCCGGGCGTATCGGCCAGAGCGCTCTCGTCGGCGGCGCGTATCGCTTCTATCGAACCGAACTTCTTCATCAGCGCGAGCCGGCGCTTCGGACCCACGCCGCTGATGCCGTCCAGAACGGAGCGCACCTGCGCCGCCGCCCGCAGCTTCCGGTGGTACTCTACCGCGAATCGGTGCACCTCGTCCTGAATACGCGTCAGCAGCTTGAATCCCTCGGACGAGCGCGGCAGGGCGATCTCGGCGCCGTTATAGATTACGCCGCGCGTCGAGTGGCTGTCGTCCTTCACCATTCCGCACACGGGCAGAGACACGCCGACCGCTTCCATCGCGCGCTCGGCGGCGGATACCTGCCCTTTGCCTCCGTCCATAAAGACGACGCCGGGCAGTTTCGAGAACCGCCCGCTCCCGACTTCGCCCAGCTCGCGGACATATCTCGCGAGACGGCGCGTTATGACTTCCTCCATGCTGGCATAGTCGTCCGCGCCCACGACGGTTTTGATACGGAACTTGCGGTATTCGCTGCGCGCGGGGCGGCCGCCCTCGAACACCACCATCGAAGCGACGGATTCGTATCCCGCCGTGTTGGAGATGTCGTAGGCCTCGATACGCTCCCCGGCTTCGGCAGGCAGGCCGAGCGCAGCCATGATCTCCGCGACGGCTCCCGTCGTCCGGCGGCGCTCGCGCAGCATATCCTCTCCCCGCCGCTCGAGCGTGATCAGCGCGTTTCTGCCCGCCGTCTCGACGAGTTTCAGCTTATCGCCGCGCTTGGGCGACGTTATCGTCACCTTGTGCCCGCGCAGTCCGCTCAGCCAGTCCGCGACGACGGCCTTATCGGCTACCTCGCATTCCGTCAGTATCTCTTTGGGTATATACGGCGTGCCGCTGTAAAACTGGGTTATGAACCCTCCGAGCGCCTCCCCGCGCGGCATGCCGGACACGCCCGTCAGGATGAAATGGTCGTCACCGGTCATCTTGCCCGCGCGGATGAAGAACACCTCGACGAGGGCCTCGTCTCCGGCGCGCGCCAGCGCCAGAACATCCGCGTCGTCGCCGCCGCGCGTAACGGACTGCCCCTCTGTCAGCGCCTGTATGGCGGCGATCTGGTCGCGGCGCTCGGCGGCCTTCTCGTATTCCAGTGTCTCGGACGCGACCGCCATTTTTTCCTTCAGATCCCTTAACACCCTGTCACGCTTGCCGCCGACGAAAGCCAGCGCCTCGGCGGCGGCGGCTCCGTATTCCTCGGCGGTGATCAGTCCGGCGCACGGCGCGCGGCAGAGACCCATCTGATGGTACAGACACGGGCGGTCCGCGTTCGCGGCGGACTTGGAGATGTGTTTGCGGCACCTGCGCAGCGGCCATATGGAAAGCGCCAGAGCCAGTACCTCGGCCACGGCGGTTCCGCTGGCGTAGGGGCCGAAATAACGCGCCCCATCCCTGTCACGGCGGCGCGTCTTTATAAGGCGGGGGAAATCCTCGTCCAGCGTCATTTTGATGTACGGATACGCTTTGTCGTCTTTGAGCAGTATGTTGTACTTCGGGCGGTTCTCCTTGATCATGTTGCATTCAAGGATAAGCGCCTCCAGCTCGCTCGACGTGACGATATAGTTGAACGAGCGTATCCGGCGCACCATGTTCACCGTCTTGGGGGAATGATTCGCCGATTCCTGAAAATACTGCCGGACGCGGTTCTTGAGGTTAACGGCCTTGCCGACGTAGATAATGTGCTCGTTCTCGTCCCGCATTATATAGACTCCGGGCGAGGCAGGCAGGGCCTTCAGCTCTTCCTGAATGTCGAAAACAGCGATCACCCTCCGTCGGCGACCACGCGGTTGCGGCCGGCGCCCTTCGCGGCGTAGAGGTTCCGGTCCGCCCGCTCGAGCAGCGACGCGTAGTCGCAGCCGTCGTATACCGTCACGCCCGCCGATATGGTTACGGCGGCGGCCACGCCCCAGTCGGCGGCGGCCAGCGCGCGGTTTATGCCCTCGAGCTTGGCGACGGCGGCGCGGCGGTCCTGGTTCAGGAAAATAATCAGGAACTCCTCCCCGCCATACCGCCCGAACACGTCCTCCGGCGCGAGAGCCTCGGCCATTACCTCGGCGATGCGTATGAGAACCTTGTCGCCCCACGCGTGGCCGAATCCGTCGTTGATACGCTTGAAATAATCGATATCGATCATCGCGAGCGTAAAAGCTTCGCCCTCGCCGATCGCGCGGTTGATCCGGTCCGACAGGCAGCGCCGATTGCGCGCGCCCGTCAGCGGATCGGACAGCGAAGCCGTCTCCAAGCCGGCGACGCGCTGAGACAAATATTCGAGTTTGTCATACGCGCGCGAAATTATTGCCGCGAACACCACGACACAAACGACGGCCCCGATACGGCCAACCCAATAAGGCCCTCCGAACATCACAGCCAGCGTCGCGATTACCGCGGCGCACAACGCCGCGCACCGCTTCGTCCGATCAGTCATTTTTCTCCGTTATCCCCCGTTTTTCTGTCTAATTATCCGTTAACCCTATAGCAAAACACCAATTATCTTTCCACAACTTCTCAAATGCCGTTACAGCCTATATCTACAGGCTTTTGCGGCACTCTGCGTGACGGAAGAAGTCCGCGTATGTTCTCATAACCTGCCGCGTTTTCACACTCAAAGGCAGTAAAAGAGGTAAATTATGCGGCGAGCCGTTCCATTTCAGCCTTTGCGGAAGCGAATGCCGCGTGAGCGTAATAGTTCAGCGTCATTGTAACGTTGGAGTGTCCCATTAGGTACTGTAACGCTTTCGGGTTCATTTCCGCATTGGCTAAGTTGGTACAGAACGTGTGCCTTAACGTGTGTGGCGTGGTCGCGTGGGGGAGGGCTTCCGCGTGGCTCTTGTCGTACTTCTTGACAACCCCTTGGAACATATTGTCATAATGGACTGCCACTTTGGGATCGCCGTCTTTCCTAAGAAACAGGAAATTACTGTAGCCGTCCACCACGACAGGTTTAGCTTCTCCGCGATTTTGCAGCACGCGCCGCAACGCTTCACGGACGCTCTCATTCTGGGGCTTTGTCATGGCTCTTGTTGTACTTCTTGACAACCCCTTGGAACATATTGTCATAATGGACTGCCGCTTCGGGATCGCCGTCTTTCCTAAGAAACAGGAAATTACTGTAACCGACCGCAACGACAGGTTTTGCTTCTCCGCGATTTTGCAACACACGCCGGAACGCTTCACGGACGCTCTCGTTCATGGGGCTTCCGCGTGGCTCTTGTTGTACTTCTTGACAAGCCCTTGGAACATATTGTCATAGTTGACCGCCACTTTGGGATAGCCGTCTTTCCTAAGAAACAGGAAATTACTGTAGCCGTCCA